>CAZBMH010000032.1:0-23472 GCA_964492685.1 uncultured Micropruina sp. | reverse complement strand
TGCAGGTGACCGAACAGGTGTGACAGCCGATGCACTTGTCGAGGTTCATCACCATCGACATCTGAGCCATGACGCGCATGGGGGCTCCTCTCAGTACTCGACGGGTTGGGTGCGACGGCGGATCATCGTGACCTCGTCCCGGTTGTTGCCGGTGGGGCCGATGTAGTTGAAGAAGTAGGCCAGCTGCCCGTAGCCGCCGATGATGTGCGACGGCTTGATCATGATCCGGGTGAGCGAGTTGTGGATGCCGCCGCGGCGGCCGTTGGTCTCGGTCAGGGGGACGTCGATCAGCCGGTCCTGCGCGTGGTGCATGAACACCGTGCCCTCGGGCATCCGCGGGCTGACGATCGCCCGGGCGGCGACGACGCCGTTGCGGTTGGCCGCCTCCACCCAGTCGTTGTCGGCCACGCCGATCTTGGCGGCGTCACGGTCCGACATCCAGATCGTCTGGCCGCCGCGCGACAGGCTGAGCATGAACAGGTTGTCCTGGTACTCGCTGTGGATCGACCACTTGTTGTGCGGGGTCAGGTAGCGCACGGACACCCCGAGCGCGTTCTGCTCGCCCAGGGCGGCCTCGCCGAAGAGCTGGGTCATGTTGAGCGGCGGCCGGTACACCGGCAGCGCCTCGCCCATGGCCTGGATCCAGTCGTGGTCGACGTAGAACTGCTGCCGGCCGGTGACGGTGTGGAACGGCTTGTGGCGCTCGATGTTGATGGTGAACGGGGCGTAGCGGCGCCCGCCCGACTCCGAGCCGGACCACTCCGGGGACGTGATGACCGGCACCGGCGCCACCTGGACGTCGGCGAAGGTGATCTGCTTGCCCTCGTGCTCGGCGGCCAGGTCGTGCAGCGGGGTGCCCGTCCGCTTCTCCAGCGTCGTGAAGCCCTGCGTCGACAGGTGGCCGTTGGCCGTGGCGGACAGGTGCAGGATGGCGTCGGCCAGGTGAATGTCGGTCTCCAGCCGCGGCTGGCCGGCCCCGGCGCCGCTCGCCGCGACGCCGTTGCGGCCGCGGAGGATCTCGACCTCGCGGTTCACCTGGTAGGCGACGCCCTTGGTGAGCATGCCCACCTTCTCCATGAGCGGGCCGATCGAGGTCATCTTCTCGTAGATGGCCGTGTAGTCGCGCTCGGCCACCACCAGCACCGGCAGCGTCTTGCCGGGCACCGGCTCGACCTCGCCGGTGCGCCAGTCCTTCACGCGGCCGTGGACGGTGGCCATCGCCTCCGGGGTGTCGTGCCACAGCGGCTTGGCGACCACGTCCTTGCGGGTGCCCAGGTGGGTGCCGGCCAGCTCGGAGAACTTCTTGGCGATCTCCTTGAACGTGTCCCAGTCGGTCTTGGCCTGCCAGGGCGGCGCGATCGCCGGGTTGAACGAGTGGATGAACGGGTGCATGTCGGTGGTCGACAGGTCGTGCTTCTCGTACCAGGTGGCCGCGGGCAGCACGACGTCGGAGAAGATCGTCGAGCTGGTCATCCGGAAGTCCAGCGTGAACAGCAGGTCGAGCTTGCCCTCGGGGATCTCGTCCGGCCATTCGATGCCGACCGGCCGCTGCGACTCGGGCGCCTGCTTCGCCGACACCGCGTTGTCGGTGCCGAGCAGGTGCTTGAGGAAGTACTCGTTGCCCTTGGCGCTGGAGCCGAACAGGTTGGAGCGCCACAGCGCCAGGATCCGCGGGAAGTTCTCCTCGGCCTCCGGGTCCTCCACGGCGAACTTCAGCTCGCCGGACTTCAGCTGGTCCACCACGTAGGGGATGGGCTCCATCCCCGCCTCGCGGGCCTCGTCCGCCAGGACGATGCTGCTGCGGTTGAACGTCGGGTAGCTGGGCGTCCAGCCGAGCCGCACCGACTGGGCGAGCAGGTCCATCACGCCCTTGCCGGGGAAGGCGGCGGTGTGGCTGTTCACCTCGTCCGCGGTGAAGGTGTCGTAGCGGTACTGGCTGGTGTTCACGTACCAGTAGGCGGTCTGGTTCATGTGCCGCGGCGGGCGGTGCCAGTCCAGGGCGAAGGCCATGTGCTGGAAGCCCATGATCGGCCGGATCTTCTCCTGGCCGACGTAGTGACCCCAGCCGCCGCCGTTGCGGCCCTGGCAGCCGGTGATGCTGGTGAGGACGAGCATCGTCCGGTACAGCTGGTCGGAGTGGTACCAGTGGTTGGTGCCGGCGCCCATCAGGATCATGCCGCGGCCCTGGGTGTCGATGGCGTTGTCCGCCCACTCGCGGGCCAGCCGGGTCACGGTCTCGGCGGGGACGGACGTGATCGCCTCCTGCCAGGCCGGGGTCGCCGGGACGCTCGGGTCGTCGTAGCTGGCGGGCCAGGTGCCCGGCAGGCCGTCGCGCTGGACGCCGTACTGCGCCAGCATCAGGTCGAGCACCGTGGTGACGACGTGCTCGCCGAGGCGGCGCACCGGGACGCCCCGGGTCTCGTAGCTGACGGCGCCGTCGAGGGCGTCGAAGCGGGGCAGGGTGACCGCGGCCGACTCCACGCCCTCGCCGTACAGCGACAGCACCGGCTCGATGTCGCCGAGCTCGAGGTTCCACTTGCCCGCCCCGGCCTCGCCGTAGCGGAAGCCGATGGAGCCGTTGGGGACGGCGGGGGCGTCGGTGCGAGCGTCGATGAGCAGCGGCTTCCACATCGCGTTCTCGGAGTCGCGCTCCGGGCCGTCCACCTCGCCGGCCATCAGGTACTTGCCGGGCGTCCAGCGGCCCTCGCCGTCGGCCTCCAGGGCCACCAGGAACGGCAGGTCGGTGTAGTGGCGGTTGTAGTCGGTGAAGAAGTCGACCTGACGATCGACGAAGTACTCCTTGAGGATGACGTGCCCCATCGCCATCGCCAGGGCGCCGTCGGTGCCGGGGGAGGGGGCCAGCCATTCGTCGGCGAACTTGACGTTCTCGGCGTAGTCGGGGGCGACGGTGACCACCTTCTGGCCGCGGTAGCGGGCCTCGGTCATCCAGTGGGCGTCGGGTGTGCGGGTGAGCGGCACGTTGCTGCCCCACATGATCAGGTAGGCCGCGTCCCACCAGTCGCCGGACTCGGGGACGTCGGTCGGGTCGCCGAACATCTGCGGCGAGGCGGGCGGCAAGTCGGCGGACCAGTCGTAGAACGACAGCATCGGCGCGCCGATCAGCTCCATGAACCGGGCGCCGGACGCGTAGGAGACCGGCGACATGGCCGGGATCGGGGTGAAGCCGGCGATCCGGTCGGGGCCCCAGCGCTTGATCGTGTAGATGTGCGCGGCGGCGACGAGCTCGACGACCTCGTCCCAGGTCGCGCGCACCAGCCCGCCCTTGCCGCGGGCGCTCTTGTAGCGCGCCGCCTTCTCCGGATCCTGGACGATCGACGCCCAGGCCACCACGGGGTCGCCGAGGCGGGCCTTGGCCTCGCGGAACATGTCGAGCAGGACGCCGCGGACGTAGGGGTAGCGGACCCGGGTGGGGGAGTAGGTGTACCAGGAGAACGCGGCGCCGCGCGGGCACCCCCGAGGCTCGTACTCCGGACGGTCGGCGCCCGCGGAGGGGTAGTCGGTCTGTTGCGCCTCCCAGGTGATGACGCCGTCCTTGACGTACACCTTCCAGGAGCAGGAGCCCGTGCAGTTCACGCCGTGCGTGGAGCGAACCACCTTGTCGTGGGCCCAGCGGTCCCGGTAGAAGGCGTCGCCCTCGCGGCCGCCCTTCTTGGTGATCGTCCGCTCGTCGGCCGAGATCTCCGCCTTGGTGAAGAAGCGTCGAAGGCCCACCAGGCCGCTGCCCTCCAGGGGGGACCCGACGTCGGGTCGTTGGGCGGTGTCGGTCATGACGTGCCTCCTCGGGGGGCGAACGGGGCCCTGGTGGTGACGTGGGCCAGGCAGAGGTGTGGTTCGACGAAGGGGACCAGGCTGACCTCGGTGTCCTGCTCGCCGAGGGCGTCCATGGCCCCGCGGATCAGCCCGCGGTGGATCCCGCAGACCACGGCGGGGTTGCTCTGCGCCAGCGGCAGCAGCGGGCAGTGGTGCAGCTCGATCTCCGCGGTGCGGCCGGCGTCGCGGGTGCGGACGCTGGGGGTGTAGCCCCACACGGTCAGCAGGTCGATCATGTCGCCGACCTTGGCCAGCCAGGTGCCGGGGGTGCGGGCGGGGCCGCCGTTCAGGTGATCGGGGTTGAACAGCTCGCTGTGGTGCTGGGCCCAGCGCTTGCCCGCCTCCTCGGGGGTGATCGGCGGCTGGCTGCCGTCGGTGGGGAAGCACTCGGAGAGCAGCTCGGCCAGCATCCGGTAGGCGTCGGACGAGTCGGTGAGCGACCCGGGGGCGGCGGAGTACAGCTTGCGGGGGCGGCCTGCGCGCTCGTCGCGGGCGAAGTGGCTGGTCACCAGGCCGCCCTCGATCAGCCGGTCCAGGTGGAACCGGACGGTCGTGACGTGCAGGCCCAGCTGGCCCCCGAGCTCGGCGGCGGTCATGCCGCGATCGCGGGTGAGGGCGTCCGGCCCGTCCGCCTCCAGGGGCAGGTTGGCCAGGGTGTCCACGATGTCGCGGCGCACGGCGGAGCTGAGCAGGGCGGCGCCGGTGGCGTCCAACGTCATGGCTCGGGCTCCCTATTTAGAGGATTCGGATGCCAGGCAGTCTAGCCCCGCCGCCGGGGGGTGGCGCAAGGCGTTCGGCGGGGGGCGAGACACCCGCTCCGCCGCGCCCACGCCGCGGGGCAAGGGTCGACTGTCGCGTGCGCTGGAAAGTGGTGTACTGTCTCGCCTGACCAGGTTTAACGGAATATCATCCTTTTTAACAGTAGGGCCACGATGCAGCACGACAACCAGGATCAGGGCGCGGGCCGGGTCCTCACCCTCTCCACCATCTCGTTCACGCTGCTGTTCGCGGTCTGGCTCATGTTCGGCATCCTCGGCAAGCCGATCGTCACCGAGTTCCACCTCAGCGAGGTGCAGCTCTCCTGGATCGTCGCCGTCGCGGTGTTGAACGGCTCGATGTGGCGGCTGCCCGCGGGCATCCTCACCGACCGGATCGGCGGCCGGAAGGTGATGACGTTCATCCTCGCCGCCACCGCCGTCCCGGCCTACCTGGTGTCGCTGGCCGACAGCTACGAGTGGCTGCTGGTGCTGGCCTTCCTCGTCGGCTTCGCGGGCAACTCGTTCAGCGTCGGCATCGCCTGGAACTCCGCCTGGTTCTCCCACGGCCGCCAGGGCCTGGCCCTCGGGGTCTTCGGCGCCGGCAACGTCGGCGCCTCGGTGACCAAGTTCATCGGCCCGCCGCTCATCGCCGGAACCGCGGGTGCCACCTACCTCGCGGGCGTCCAGGGCGGCTGGCGCCTGATCCCCGTGATCTACGCCGTCCTGCTCGTGATCATGGCCGTGCTCACCTGGGTGCTCACCCCCACCCCCGACAGGATGACGGGCAAGTCCAAGCCGATCGCGGAGATGCTTGCCCCGCTGCGCCACCTGCGGGTGTGGCGGTTCAGCCTCTACTACGTCGCCTTCTTCGGCGCCTACGTGGCCCTGTCGGCCTGGCTGCCCACCTACTACATCGACAACTTCGGTGTGAGCCTGACCACCGCCGGCCTGTTGACGGCGCTATTCATCTTCCCCGCCTCCCTCCTGCGCCCCGTCGGCGGCTGGTTCTCCGACAAGTTCGGGCCGCGGCGCGCCATGTACGGCTCGCTGGTGGCGATGCTCGTCTCCTCCGGGGTGCTGATGATGCCCAACGGGCACATCGTCATCAAGCACCCGGACGGGGCGCTCACCCAGCACCTGGGCTACGAGATCAACGTGGTCTGGTTCACCGTGATCCTGTTCCTGCTCGGTTGCGCGATGGGCGTCGGCAAGGCCGCCGTCTACAAGCACATCCCCGACTACTTCCCCGACAACGTCGGCTCCGTCGGCGGCCTCGTGGGGATGCTGGGCGGTCTCGGCGGCTTCTTCCTGCCGCCGCTGTTCGCCTACACCAAGGCCTGGTCGGGCTTCCCGTCCAGCACCTTCTTCGTGCTCTTCCTGCTGACCATCGCCTGCCTCGCCTGGATGCACTGGACCATCGTCGGCATGCACAACGCCCAAGCCCCGGAGTTGGCTCGCGAGCTCGAGCCCATGACGGCAGCCTGACCCCCGCCCCACTGAGGAGAGACCAATGAGCACCGACGCATCGGCCCGCACCGGCGGGGAATGGCTGCAGAACTGGGACCCGGAGAACACGGAGACCTGGGACTCCAAGCTGGCCTGGAAGACCCTGTGGATCACCACCTTCGCGCTCACCATGTGCTTCCTGGGCTGGTTCCTGCCCAGCGCCGTGATCCCGAAGCTGAACGCCCTGGGCTACAGCTTCACCCCGGCCCAGCTGTACTGGATGGCGGCCATGCCCGGCCTGGCCGCCGGCCTGATGCGGATCGGCTGGATGGTGCTGCCGCCGATCATGGGCACCCGCCGCATGGTGACGCTGACCACGCTGCTGCTGATCTTCCCGATCCTCGGCTGGGGCGTGCGGGTCATGAGCCCGAGCGCCCCGTACTGGGAGCTGATGGTGCTCGCCTTCCTGTCGGGCATCGGCGGCGGCGCGTTCTCGGGCTTCATGCCGTCCACGTCCTACTTCTTCCCCAAGCGGCTGCAGGGAACCGCGCTCGGCATCCAGGCCGGCATCGGCAACTTCGGGGTGTCGCTGGTGCAGCTGATGACCCCGTGGCTGATCGCGTTCGCGATCGTCGGCTTCGGCGGCGCCCAGGCGATGAAGGTCACCGGGAAGCCGGACGTGCAGGTGTACTACCAGAACGCCGCGTTCGTCTGGATCCCCATCTGTCTGATCCTCGCCGCGCTGGCCTGGACGATGCTCAAGTCGGTGCCGATGAAGGTGAACATCCGGCAGCAGTTCGACATCTTCTCCAACCTCGACACCCACCTGATGACGCTGCTGTACATCATGACCTTCGGCACCTTCTCCGGCCTGTCGGCCCAGTTCGGCCTGCTCATGGCCAACCTGTACGGCGCGGGCAACCCCGCGATCATCAAGGGTGCCGGGGCCACCGCCCAGCTGCTGGTGGCCGGCTATTCGCTGCCCGACCCGGTGAAGTACGTCTTCCTCGGCCCCCTCATCGGCGCCGGCGCCCGGGTGGCGTTCTCGCCGCTCACCGACAAGATGGGCGGCGCCATCTGGACGCTGATCTCCGGCATCGGCCTGGTCTTCTCGATCGGTTTCACGATGACCGGGCTGGTCCCCGACACGTCCTCGGCGGCCGCGCTGCAGGGCGGCTTCGACCGCTTCCTGTGGGGGATGCTGGCCATCTTCTTGTTCTCGGGGATCGGCAACGCGTCCACGTTCAAGCAGATGCCGATGATCTTCGAGCGGCGCCAGGCCGGCGGTGTCATCGGCTGGACGGCGGCCATCGCGGCCTTCGGTCCGTTCCTGTTCGGCGTGGGCCTGACCACCATCGGCGCCGTCCCGTTCTACGCGATCGGCGTGGCCTGGGCCGTCATGTGCATCGGCATCACCTGGTGGCGCTACGCCCGTCCGGGCGCCCCCAAGCCCAGCTGAGCCGTCCGAAATACCCCCCCAGAACCGTCCCCCGGTCGGGCTCACCCTCCCCGAGCCCGTCCGATCCCCCAGGGACTGAGCGGTCCGAAGTCCCGCTCACCGAACGCCCCGAGGCCCTGCCCCGGGGCGTTTCGGCGTGGTTCCGGCCCACTCCGCCCGCGAAAGGGGCACCCCGCCCGCGAAATTTCGCGGCGACAGGCCGCTTTCGGGGGCTAAGTGGGGGTGGCCCCCGATCAGGGGAGCGGGAGCAGCGCCAGCGCGTCGCCCGGCGCGACCTCGGTGACGTCCTCGCCGACGACCGCGAGATGGGTGGCAGCCAGCAGCGAGGTGATCATGTGGGACGCCGAGCCGTGCCGGTGGGTGGGCCGCACCCGGAGCACGCCGTTCCCGTCGGTCGAGGCCGCGACCGGGACGAACTGGCGGCGGCCCGCCGGGGAGCGCCAGCCCGTCTCCGCCACCCCGGTCGCGCCGCGGGGGGCATCGCGGCCCAGGAACGCGGCGATCACCGGCGCGACGAAGACCTCGTAGCTGATGGCCGTGCTCAGCGGGTTGCCCGGCAGGGCGATGACGGGGGTGCGGCCGCGCCAGTGCCCGTAGCCCTGCGGCTTGCCGGGCTGCATCGCCACATGGACGAAGCGGCCCGCGCCCAGCTCGGTGAGGCCGTCGCGGACGACGTCGAAGTCGCCGACGCTCACCCCGCCGGACAGCACGATCAGGTCGACGCCGTCGACGGCGTCCAGGGCCGCGGCGAACGCGTCCAGCCGGTCGGCGATCACGGGCAGCCGGCGCACCCGGGCGCCGTCGCGCTCGAGGGACGCCTTCAACTGAAGCGAGTTGGACTCGACGATCTGGCCCCGGCCGAGGACGGCGTCCGGCCCGACGAGCTCGTCGCCGGTGGCGGCGACCGCGACCACGGGCGCCCGGCGCACCGACACCCGGCCCCGGCCGGCGCCCGCGATGGCGGCCAGCGCCGCCGGGGTGACCCGGGTGCCCGCGGCCAGCACCTCGTCGCCCTCGGCCAGGTCGTCGCCGCGGCGCCGGACGTGCTGACCGCGCGCCGCCGGCGGGGTGGTGAGGGTGACGACCTCGCGGTCGCCGTCGGTGTGCTCGATGGGCACCACCGTGTCGGCGCTCGAGGGCAGCGGGGCGCCGGTCATGATCCGCACGCATTCGCCCGGGCCGAGGTTCGGGTCGTCCGGGCTGCCGGCGGGCACCTCGCCGATCACCAGGAGCGGGCCCGCGGCGGCGTCGGCGAAGCGCAGCGCGTACCCGTCCATGGCCGAGTTGTCGAAGGCGGGGACGCTGACCCGCGCGGTCACCGGGGCGGCCAGCGTCCGGCCGATCGCCTCGGTGACGGCCACGGTCTCGGCGGCGGTCGGGCGCGGCGCCAGCGCGAGCAGCTCGGCGGCGTACTGCTCGACGCTCAGCAGGTCGCGCATCAGCGCCTCCCGACGGGCCGCAGCGGGACCTCGCTGGTGCGGCCCGACAGCGCGTCGAGGAAGACCAGGCGCCCCAGCAGGGTCTCGCCGGCGCCGGTGATCAGCTTGATGGCCTCGGCGGCCATCAGCGAGCCGGTCATGCCGCAGAGCGCGCCGAGCACGCTGTTGTCGGGGCAGCCGGGCCCGTCCGGCTCCACCGGGAAGACGTCGCGCAGCGTGACCGGTGCGAACCCCTCGGGTGGGGCCGACCAGAACAAACTGACCTGTGACTGCGTGCGACAGACGCTGCCCCAGACCTCCGGCAAGCCCAGCGCGGCGCAGGCGTCCGCCATCAGGTACCGGGTGGGGAGGTTGTCGGTGGCGTCGATCACGAGGTCGTAGCCGCCGAAGACGTCGGCGATGTTGGCGGCGGTGAGCCGCTCCGGGTGCTCGATGATGCGGCAGTGGGGGTTGAGGGCGGCCAGCCGGGCGGCGGCGCTGCCCGCCTTCGGGGCGCCGAGGCCGGGGGTGTCGTGCAGCACCTGGCGCTGCAGGTTCGCCAGGTCCACGGCGTCGTCGTCGACGATGCCCAGGGTGCCGACCCCGGCGGCGGCCAGGTACAGCAACACGGGCGAGCCCAGGCCGCCGGCCCCCACGACGCACACCCGGGCGGCGCTGAGGCGCCGCTGGCCCTCGACGCCGAACCCGGTGAGGTTGAGCTGCCGGTTGTAGCGCACCCGTTCGTCCTCGGTGAGGTCGGCGGTGGGGGCGACGAGCGGCGGCAGATGGGGCATGGGTGCCATTCTGCCGTGGCCAGGCACGGTCGGCCCGGCGTGTCAGCCCCGCTCCACCAGGCTCACCTGGGCGGCCTTCACGATCGCGGTGACCGCCAGGCCCGGGGTGAGGCCCAGCTCGGCGGCCGAGCGCGCGGTCACGTCGGCGTTGATCCGGGCGCCGCCGGCCAGCGCCAGCCCGACGCGGACGAGCGGCCCGCGGGGCTGTGCCGTGGTCACCGTCGCAGGCCACTGATTGCGGGCCGAGCCCCCTTGGACCCCCGGGCTGATGATGATGGCCGCCGGGTCGAACGTGGCCAGCGCGTGGCCCCCCTTGGCCAGCGCCCCGGAGGGCACCCCGACCAGGAGCGGCCCGCCGACGTCGATCACATCCGCGCCCACGACCCGTCCGGCCAGCAGGTTGAGGCCACACAGCTCGGCGAGGAAGCCGGTCGTCGGGCGCGTGAGCAGCTCCTCGAGCGGCCCCTGCGCCGCCACCCGGCCGCCCTCCAGCACGACCAGCTCGTCCGCGAGCGTCCACAGGTCCTGCAGGTCGTGGGTGATCAGGACGGCGGTCAGGTCGGCCTCGCGCCGCCGCCGGGCGATGAGTTCGCGCAGCCCGGGCGCCTGGGTTGCGTCCACGCCGGTGAGCGGCTCGTCCAGCAGCAGGACGTCCGGGTCGGCGGCCAGCGCCCGGGCGAGGGCCGCCCGCTGGGCCTGGCCGCCGGACAGGGTGCCCGGCCGGCGTGCGGTGAGGTCGGAGGCCCCCACGGCGGCGAGCTCGTCGGCGGCGCGGACCCGGGCCTCGGCCCGGCCGGCGCCCCGGCTGCGCGGGCCGAACGCGACGTTCTCGCCGACGCTGAGGTGCGGGAACAGCCGGGGTTGCTGCGCCAGGAGCCCGATCGGTCGGAGGTGCGCGGAGAGCTGGGTGCCCGGCCCGCTCATGACCCGGTCCCCCAGGGCGATCACGCCGCCGCGATCGGGGACCAGGTGGCCGGCGATGAGGTCAAAGAGACTTGACTTACCGGCGCCGTTCGGCCCGACAATCGCGGTCGTCCGCGAGGCCTGCAGGGTCAGGTCGAAGTCCAGGCCGCGGGCGGCCACCGCGGCGCGGATCCGCAGCGGGCTAGCCACGACGGCCCCCGAGGCGGCGACCCAGCCACGTCGTCGCCGCCAGCAGCGCCACGGCCAGGCCGATCAACACCACCGCGAGCGCCAGCGCCACGCCGGGGTCGGTCTCGCGGCGCAGGTAGAGCTCCAGGGTCAGCGTGCGGGTGCTGCCGGCCAGCGACCCCGCGAACGTGAGCGTCGCGCCGAACTCGCCCAGGGCGCGCGCCATCGCCATCGCGGTGCCGCTGAGCAGCGCCGGCGCCAGCAGCGGCAGCGTGACCCGCCACAGCGTGCGGCTCGGCCCCGCGCCGAGGCTCGCGGCCACCCGCTCGTAGCCGGCATCGAAACCGCGCAGCGCCGCCTCCACGGCGACGACGTAGTAGGGCATCGCGACGAACGCCTGGGCGATGACCACCGCCGCCGTGGAGAAGGCGATCTCGATGCCGAGCACCGACAGGCCGCTCCCGATCAGGCCGCGGCGCCCGAACGTCACCAGCAGGGCCAGCCCCGCCACCACCGGCGGCAGCACCATCGGCAGCGCCGACAGCGTCCGCGCGGCGTGCGCCCAGGCGCCCTCGGCCCGCGCGAGGACGAGCGCCAGCGGGGTCCCGGCCATCACGGCCAGCAGCGTCGAGGCCACACATGTGCGCAGGCTCAGCGAGAGCGCCTGCTGAGCGTCCGCGTCCGCGAGCAGCGCGGGAAGCTCGGCCCACGGCACCCGGACGAGCAGCCCGAGCAGCGGCAGTGCGACGAGCGCGAGCGAGACGCCGGCCAGCACGCGCAGCCAGCGGGGCAGCTCCCGGGCGGTCACGGCTCGCCGAAGCCGAGGCCGGACAGGACGGCGCGCCCCTCGGCGCCGGTCACCAGGGCGATGAACTCGGCGGCCAGCGGCTGAGTCGAGCCGGTCACCGTGGTGATCGGGTAGCGGTTGGGGGCGTCCTCGCCGCGGGCAACCGGGATCACCAGCACCCGATCGCCCGCCGCCTTGGCCTCGGTGAGGTAGACCAGCCCGGCGTCGGCCTCCCCAGAGGCCACCTTGCCGCGGACGTCGCTGACGCTCGCCTCCTCCGACACCGGCTGCAGCGTGATCCCGACGCTCTGGGCCAGGCGCCGGGCGGCGGCCCCGCAGGGGACCGTGGGCGCGCAGATCACGAGGCGCCGGCCCGCCAGCGTGTGGAGCCCGGTCACCCGGCCGGGGTTGTCGGCGGGCACGATCAGCACGAGGGTGCTGATCGCGAACACCTCTCCGAGATCGGGGACGAGGGCCGCGTCGTAGGCCCGCCGCATCGTCGCCTCGTCGGCGGTGGCGAGGACGTCGGCGCGGGCTCCCTCGGCCAGCTGGTCGACCAGCGAGCCCGAGCCGCCGAACGAGAAGGCGACCCGGGTGCCGGGGTGGACGGCCTCGAAGCGCCGGCCGAGCTCGGTGAAGCCGCCGGCCAGCGACGCCGCCGCGAACACCGTCACGGTCCGGCCGGGCGCGGGCGTCGACGGGGGAGCGCCGCAGCCGGCGATCAGCGCCGCCAGCGCGAGCGCGGCCAGCCGCGTCCGGTTCCCGGGACGGGTCACGGCGCCTCGATGACGACGTTGGTGGCCTTCACCTGGGCCACGGCCAGCGAGCCGACCTCCAGGCCGAGCTCGCGCACCGCCTCGGTCGAGATCAGCGACACCACCCGGAACCGGCCGCACTGCAGCTCCACCTGGGACATCACGACGTCCGAGGTCACCTTGGTGACAAGGCCGAGGAAGCGGTTGCGGGCCGACAGCGCCCGCCGGTTGCCGCGCTCGTCCTGGGCCAGCCGGCGGGCCAGCTCGGCCACGTCGGCCCCGGCGACCACCTTGCGGCCGCCCTCGTCGGTGGTGGCGTCGAGTCGACCCCGGTCGATCCAACGCCGGAGGGTGTCATCGCTGACCCCGAGGAGCGAGGCGGCCTCCGAGATCCGCAATTGCGTCATGGAGGCACCCTACTGCCCGCAACTGCGGTCATTGCGGGGATTGGGGCG
Source organism: uncultured Micropruina sp. (assembly GCA_964492685.1). Classification (GTDB taxonomy): domain Bacteria; phylum Actinomycetota; class Actinomycetes; order Propionibacteriales; family Propionibacteriaceae; genus Micropruina. The sequence continues at coordinate 10,677 of CAZBMH010000032.1, read as the reverse complement.
ATCTGGCTCGCGCCGGACCCGCCCGGCGGCGCGACTCAGGCTGGATCGGCCCCGACGGACTCGGACTGGCCGACTGCGGCGGTCGCCGCCTCCACCTTGTCGGCCGGCCCGGCGATGAACAGGTACTCGGTGTTGCGCAGGTGCCCGACGCGCCCGACGCGCTCGCCGGCGGGGCTGAAGATCCCGATCTGGGCGCCGACGTAGCGGCGGGCGTTGAACCCGAGGATGCTCACCCGCTCGTGGCCCGCCTCGCGCAGCGAGGAGGTCATCTGCTCCGCCGAGATCCAGCTCTCGTCGTTGTAGGACACGACCACCGTCTCGGCGCGCGCCCGGCGGATCACGTCCGCCAGCGCCGTGGGCATCTGCCGCTTGCGGTTGAAGACGCTGCGGGTGGCCGGTTCTCGGGCATCCGATCGCTTGCGCGCGATGCCGTAGGGCTCCGGCGAATCCCAGCGGACGAGGGTCTCCCACACGTGGTAGTTCGTGAAGTAGCGGTGCTGGTTGTAGGGCGGGTCCAGGTAGAGCAGGTCGGTGGCGGGCAGGCGATCCACGGCGTCCAGCGCGTCCGCGTGGCTGGTGATGCCCGTGCCGGCGAGCAGCTCGGGGGGCCGCAGCGCCAGGTCGCCGAACGACCGCGGCGCCCACTGCTTCAAGTAGGCCATCTGCAGGCCCGCGGTGGAGTCCACCCGGTCGGCGGCCTCCACCAGGCTGGTGAGCAGGATCGGGAACAGCGGCGAGTGGGCGTAGTGGTCGGCGAGCCGGCCGCGGATCGCGTCCACCCGCGCGCCGTTGTGCGGCTGCAGGTAGCGGGCGTCCTCGCAGAACGTGCGCGTGAAGTACCCCGGCGCCCCCGGCAGGGCGTTCAGCTCCGCCAGCGTGTCCGCCAGCGCGTCGTGATCCAGGGCGTCCGCGTCGGTGGCGATGTAGCAGTCGCTGAAGATCCGGCTGTAGGCCGCGACGTCGTTCGCCGTGACCAGCAGGCCGCGCCGCTTGAACTCCTGGGCGACGCGGGTGGTGCCCGTGAAGAGGTCCACCGCCGTCCGGGCGTCGACGGCGGCCGCGATCGCCCCCAGCACGGGCGCCAGGACGCGCTTCGAGCCGAGGTATTTGATCACAATCCCCAACTTAGGCCGGTAGCGGGGCGTTCCCCAGTCTCCGAACCCGGTGCGGCGGTCTGGATTGTGGCCTTCCGGCCAGAATGGCTGGGGCGCGGTAACGTCGCCGTCATGGCCGCAGCACCAGATTTCCCGTCCGACTTCGTCTTTGGTAGCGCCACCGCGTCGTATCAAATCGAGGGGGCGGTCGCCGAGGGCGGCCGGCTGCCGTCCATCTGGGACACCTTCAGCCACACCCCCGGCAAGGTCGTCGGCGGCGACACCGGCGACGTGGCCGACGATCATTTTCACCGGTTGGACGAGGACCTCGACCTGATGGCCTCGTACAACCTGGACGCCTACCGGTTCTCGATCGCCTGGCCGCGGATCCAGCCCGGCGGCTCCGGGCCGGTCAACCCCGAGGGGGTTGCGTTCTACGACCGGCTGATCGACGGCCTGCTGGAACGCGGCATCACCCCCACCGCGACGCTGTACCACTGGGACCTGCCGCAGGCGCTCGAGGACGCCGGCGGCTGGCCGAGCCGCGTGACCGCGGAGCGCTTCGCCGAGTACGCGGCCCTGTGCGGCGAAGCCTTCGGCGACCGGATCACCACCTGGACGACGATCAACGAGCCGTGGTGCATCGCCTACCTCGGCTACGCCCTCGGCGTCCACGCGCCCGGGCGGCGCAACCTCGCCGATGCCTTCGCGGCCGTGCACCACGTGAACCTGGCGCACGGCCTGGCGGTGCAGGCGCTGCGTTCCTCGGTCAGCGGCTCGCCGCAGTACTCGATCACCAACAACCTCGACACGGTCCGTCCGGCGAGCCCGGAGCCGGCGGACGTGCAGGCGGCCGCGCTCTACCGGATGCTCGCCAACGAGGTGTGGACGGGCCCGCAGCTGCGCGGCGCCTACCCCGAGGGGCTCTTCGAGTTGACCGCGCCGGTCGCCGACTGGTCGTGGGTGCGCGACGGGGACCTCGCCGCGATCAACCAGCCGATCGACGTGTTGGGGCTCAACTGGTACACCCCCCACTACGTCCGGGCGGCGGCGACCGCCGGGCCCAGCGGGCTCGGGCTGCCGCTGGAGTTCGTCGACCTCCCCGGCGAGCGCACCGACATCGGCTGGCTGATCGACGACAGCGGCCTGGAGGAGATGCTGGTCGGGCTGGGGCGCGACTTCCCCGGGCTGCCGATCGTGGTCACCGAGAACGGCTGCGCCTACGACGATCCCGTCGTGGACGGCCGCGTGCGCGACGTGCGCCGGATCCGCTACCTGCACGACCACATCGCCGCCACCCACCGGGCGATGGCGGCCGGGGTGCCGGTGGTCGGCTACTACGTCTGGTCCCTGCTGGACAACTTCGAATGGGCCGAGGGCTACGCCAAACGCTTCGGCATCACCCACGTCGACTATGACACCCTCGTCCGCACCCCGAAGGACTCCGCGCTGTGGTTCGCTGAGTTGGCCCGGACGAAAGTGCTGCCCCCGCGCCCCTGACCCCGCAGCCTTCGGGGGTCGGCGCCCGCAGGCTAGTCGACCTCGTCCGGGGTCACGTTCCAGGTGTTGCAGGCACCCAGGTCAGCGCCGTTCAGTCCCCGCGGTCCCCAGCGTTCCTGGGCCTCCACGGAGCCGTGGCCCGTCGGATCCTCGGCATAGGACCACACCGCCGAGAAGACCGACCGGTCCCGGTTGGTCAGCTCGAAGCCGTCCAGGGCAGTGAAGGTGTAGTAGGTCCAGCAGAACGTCTGGAGCTCGGTGCGCCGGGAGACCTCGTTCTCGCCGGCCCACTCGTAGCCGGCCGCCAGGATGCCCGTCATGGCCTGGACGTGATGCCCGTACTCGTGGATCACCACGTCGGCCAGCGCGAGCCGGTCGTCCCTGGCGGCCTCGTACACCTCGCCGGAGAAGAAGATGGTCTCGTCCGCCTCGCAGTAGAAGGCGTAGGCGTCGTCCTCGCGTCCACACGACGTGGTGACGGTGTCGGCGTAGTGGACGACCTCGACCGGTGACACGTCGTAGCCGGCCGCCTCCAGGGGGGCGCGGTAGGCCGCCTCCAGGCAGTCGAGCAGCGCGGCGACCTGGGCCCGGTACTCGCCGTCGGTGGGGGGCGAGGTCTGGGCGGGGCATCGTCCGGACAGCTTCTGGTCGTAGAGCCGGTTGACCATCAGCGTCCGGTCTGCCCGGCTGGAGGGGCTCGCCGTGGCGGTCGGTGGGGCGACGCTGGCGGGGGCCGAGGCCCGGGGCCGCGCCGGGCCCGCCAGCGGCGCGGCGACGACGGAGGCCACCCACACCGCCCCGATGACGACGAAGACCAACAGCGTCAGTCCCCAGGCGGTGCGGGTGTTGTTGGGCGGGGGCGGCGTGGGCAGGCCCCGGCCGGCGCTCCACGACGGTGCCGGTGGCGCCGCGGGCCAGGCGCTCGGGGTGACGAACCGTGACGTCGGGTACCCCGCCGACGCGGTGGCCTCGTCCCAGCTTCGGGGTGCCGGGCGGGTGCCGAAGGCGCCGGAGAGCTCACCGGGGGAGGCGATCCAGTCTCTCGACCAGGGCGGGGGCTGGTTGTCGGGCGCCGGGTTCGGGGCCACGCCCCATCGCACCGGGGGTTCGTGACCGGTCCGGGGGAGGGGGCTCTGCGCGCCAACCATGACCGTTGCAGGATACCCCGGGTCGCAGCGGGTTCTGGGGTCCCGCACAGGTGGGCCACAGGTCGCTGACGATGCTTGTGTCCATGACCAACGAACAGCCCGAACCGCAGTCCCCGATCGCCGAGGCGCCCCAGGGTCCCGAGCCCTACCGGCCCCCGTCGCACGCCGCCGCGACCGACGCCAAGCCGCGCGACCGCAAGAAGGTCGCCCTGATCGCCGGCCTCGCCGGCCTGTCGCTCGCCGGCGCGCTGGCCGTGGGCGGCATCACGGCGGCCGTCGTCGGCGCCACCCAGGGAGATGGGATCACGATCACGTCCGACCAGGGCGGGATGCGCGACCCCGGGGCCGACGGCCCGGGACACCACGGCCGCGGCGGCCAGGACGGCACTGGCGACGACAGTGCCCAGCAGGACGGCACCCGACAGGGGAGCACCCAGCAGGGCGGCGCTCAACAGGGCACCACCAACGGCTGACCACCGCCGGGTTTCCGGGCCGCGCGCCGATCTCATCATCGGCAACCGCTTTCGGGTTGGGTCGCCGTTTTCGCGCGGTAGCGCGACAATGGCGGACGCTTCCTCAATGGAGGCACCGATGATGAGATCGGCGACGCCCGCGGCCCGAACCCTGGCGTGGCGCCCGCGCTCGAAGCAAGGAGCGAGGGCAGTAGGCCGGGCGGGACAATCAGCCGAGGCGGACGACGCGGTCGCAGCGGCGGCGGACGTCCGGGTCGTGGGTGATCACCAGCAGGGGGCGGTCCCCGACGGTGGCCCAGATGTCGTCCAGCAGCGCCTCGGCGGTCGCGGCGTCCAGGTGCTCGGACGGCTCGTCCAGGATCAGCACCTGGTAGTCGCCGACCAGCAGCCGCGCCAGCGCCACGCGCCGGGCCTCGCCACCGGACAGGGTGGCGCCCAGCTCGCCCACGATCCGTCCCGGGTCCAGGTCCAGCCCCGCCCGGGCCAGGGCCGCCTCGACCTGGGCGTCGGTGGCGTCCCGGTTGCCGATCTTGACGTTCTCGGTGATGGACGTCGCGAAGATGTGGGCGTCCTGGGCCAGGTAGCCGATCCGCCCCGCGACGTCGACGTGCCCCGCCGACGCGGGGATCAGGCCCAGCAGGGTCGCCGCCAGCGTGGTCTTGCCGACGCCGCTCGGCCCCACCAGCGCCACCCGCTCGCCGGGTCCGACGCTCAGCGAGAAGCCCGTCACCAGGGGAGGCTCGCCCGGCCAGCCGATGGCCGCGTCGGTCACCGAGATGCCCGGCGTCGCCGCCACGGCGAGCGTCGGGTCCAGGTCGCCGCGACCCACCGGCGGGGAGTGCAGCACCTCGAAGACCCGGGCCAGCGCCACGCGGGCGCGGGTGTAGGTCTGGGCGGCCTGCGTCAGGGTGCTCATCACCTCGTGGAGCGCCAGCGGCGTCAGCACGAGCACGGCGAGCATCACCGGCGGCAGCGTCCCCGCGGCCACCTGGGCGCCGCCGATCGCCAGGGCCGCCACCACGGCCACCCCCGCCGCGACGACCTGCGCCCCCGTGGCCAGCCCTCGGATCCACGCCGACCGCTCCTCCAGGGCGCGCAGTTCCTCGTCGATGGCCAGGAAGCGGCCGAGGTGTTCCTCCTCGGCGCCGTAGGCCACCAGATCGGGCGCGGTGCGCGCCAGCTCGTGCACGGCGGACGCCAACCGTCCCCGGGCCGGCACGGCGGCGGCATCGGCTCGGCGGGAGGCGCGCTGCGCGAGCCACGGCACGACCAACCCCGCCAGCAGCGCGGAGGCCAGCAGCACCGTGGCGCTGCCCGGCGAGAACACGGCGAGCATCGCGGAGGTGGCCGCCATCACCAGCGCGGCCGACGCGAAGGGGATCACCACCCGGATGATCAGGTCCTGGACGGCCTCGACGTCGGCGATCACCCGCGTCAGCAGGTCGCCCCGCCGGGTGCCCAGCAGCGTGGTGTCGGCCAGTCGCCGATAGGTCTCCAGCCGCAGCGCGCTTTGCACCCGCAGCGCCAGGTCGTGACCGACGAGCCGCTCGGTGTAGCGCAGCACGCCGCGGGAGATGCCGAAGAAGCGGACGCCGACGGCCGCCACCTCCAGGTACAGCACCGGCGGGTGCTCGGCGGCGCGCGACAGCAGCCACGCCGAAACCCCCATCAGCGCCACGGACGCGCCGCTGGCCAGCGCGGCCAGCGCGATCGAGGCGACGGCCAGCCAGCGGGACTCGGGCAGCAACGAGGCCAACCACCGCAGCGGCAGCCGTCCCTCGCTGCCCGTGGTGGACGACGCCCCGCTCACGACGGCCCCCCGATCACGACGACGCGGTCGGCGCTCTCGATGACCCTCGGACGGTGGCTGACCACGATCGCGGTGGCACCGGACTCGCGCAGCGTCGCCAGCAGCGTGGCCTCCGCGTCGGCGTCCAGCCCGGCGGTCGGCTCGTCGAGCAGCAGCACCTCGGCGTTCCCGTACTCCACCCGGGCCAGTGCCCGCGCCATCGCGACCCGGCGGCGCTCCCCGGCGGAGAGGCCCTCGCCCTCGTCCCCGACCCGCTGATCGAGCGGCAGCTCGGGGCCGCCGGCCCGGTCGAGGGCGTCGCGGACGGAGGCCTCGGACGCCCCCGGCGCCCCCAGCCGGACGTTGTCGGCGATGGTTCCGGTGATCATGCCGGGCGTCTGGCCGACGAACGCGAGCCGCACCCGCCACGCGCGCAGCGTCGCCGCCGTCAGCTCGCCCGCGTCGGTGGTGATGGTTCCGGCGGTGGGGACGAGGAAGCCGAGCAGCGCGTTCAGGACGGTGGTCTTGCCGCCGCCGCTGGGGCCCGTCAGGACCACCAATTCACCGCGGCCCGCCTCGAACGAGACCCCGGCGACCGCCGGGCCGTCCGTCCCCGGATAGGTGTGGCCGAGCCCTTCGACCGCCACCACGGCGCCGCCTCGCCGGCGCGGTGGCTCGCCCCCGGGAACGGCCGGCAGCCGGGAGGAGGGCGACCCGTCGATGAGGGCGAAGGCGGCCTCGGCGGCGGCCATCCCGTCCGCGGAGTCGTGGTAGTGGACGCCCACCTGGCGCACCGGCAGGTACACCTCGGGGGCAAGAATCAGCACGAAGAAGGCCGTGGTCAGGTCGATGCCGTCGTAGACCAGCCGGAAGCCGACCGACACGGCGACGATCGCGACCGACAGCGTGGCGAGCAGCTCCAACACCAGGGCGGACAGGAACGAGATCCGCAGCGTGCCCATGGTCTCGCGCCGGTGGGCGGCCTCGGTGCGGCGCAGCCCCTCGGCCTGCGCCTTGGCCCGCCCGAAGACTTGCAGCGTCGGCAGGCCGGCCACCAGGTCGGCGAAGTGGTTGGCCAGGCGGGTCTGGGTGCGCCAGCGGCTCCGGGTGCGGGCTTCGGTCGTCCAGCCGACGAGGGCCATGAAGAACGGGATCAGCGGCACGGTGACCGCGACGATCAGGGCGCTGGTGAGGTCGGCGGTCAGGATCGCGACGCCGATGATCAGCGGCACGGTCACCGCCAGCACCAGCTGCGGCAGGTACTTGGAGAAGTAGCCGTCCAGGGCGTCCAAACCCTGGGTGACCAGGGTGATCAGGCCGCCGGACGAGGTTGCTTCCTCGATCGGACGGGCCAGCCGGGCGGCCATCACGTCGCGTCGCAGCTGCGACTTCACGGCGGCGGCGGCGCGCTGCGCCAGCCACTGGTTCAGCCACGCCAGCAGCCCCTTGCCGGCGAACACGGCCGCGAGGACGGGCAGCGCGTAGCCCAGCGTGGTCAGCCGCTGGGTGGCGAAGATGTCGCCCAGCGAGCGCGACAGCACCCAGGCCTGGACGACGGTGAGCGCGGCGATGGCGCAGCCGACGGCCACCCCGGCGATCAGGTAGGTGCGGGTGGCGGCGGCCCGCCGCAGCAGCCGCGGATCGACCGGGCCGCGGACCCGGGAGGCGGTCGCCTGCGAGCCGCGGGTGCCGGTGCCGACCGCCGCCGCGGCGCCGTCGGCCGGGGGATCGTCGGCGGTTCCGGGGGAGGCGTCCCCGCGCGGACCGGCGGGCGGACCGTCCGGAGAGCCGCCCCCCGACAGACCAAGGGACCGGTCTTGCGACCGGTCCCTGGTGTCTGATTCGGACGAAGCCATCAGCTCACTGTAGCGACGTCGTCGGGGATGTTCGCGGTGCTGATCCGCTTGCGGAACACCCAGTAGGACCACGCCTGGTAGCCCAGCACGATCGGCACGAAGACCACGGCGGCCCCCGTCATGATCTGCAGGGTCAGCGGGCTCGCCGAGGCGGTGACCATGTTCAGCTGCTTGGCCGCATCCGTGCCGACGTTGGTGAAGCCCAGGTTGTAGTAGATCTGGGCGAAGATCCCGATCGCGACCGCCGCGGTGGCGACCGTCGTCCCGGTGAAGGCCAGGCCGTCGCGCCCCTGCTGGACGAACCACCAGGCGCCGACCAGGCCGCCCGCGGCGACCAGCAGCAGCACCCAGCCGATGATCCCGGTCGGGTGAACCAGGTTCGACCACACCAGGAAGATCGCGCCGCCGCCGATGGCCACGAGGCCGACCTTCAGGGCGAACGCCTTGGCCCGGTCGTGCAGCTCGCCCTTGGTCTTCAGCGCCAGGAAGATCGAGCCGTGGAACAGGAAGAGCACCGGCAGGACGATGCCGCCCAGCAGCCCGAAGGGGCTGAAGAGCTGCCAGAAGTACGGCGCCGGGGTGAGGGCGAACAGCGAGGGCCGTCCGTCCACCGGGGCCACGGGCAGGCCGAGGATGAAGTTCGCGAACGCGACGCCGAACACTAGCGAGACGATCAGCGAACCGATCGCGGCGCACCAGTCGAACGTCGTGCGCCACTTGGTCTCGGGCCGCTTGGCCCGGTACTCGAAGGCGACGCCGCGGATGATGAGGCCGACCAGGATCAGCAGCAGCGGCAGGTACACCCCGGAGAACAGGGTGGCGTACCAGGCCGGGAAGGCCGCGAACGTGGCGCCGCCGGCGGTGAGCAGCCACACCTCGTTGCCGTCCCACACCGGGCCGATCGTGTTGACGATGACGCGACGCTCCTTCTCGTTGCGACCCAGGATCGGGATCAGCATCCCGACGCCGTAGTCGAAGCCCTCCAGGACCAGATAGCCGATCCAGAGGATCGCGATCAGGCCGAACCAGATGATCTGCAGCACCGAGGGGTCAGTAGCCAGGGGAGTCATTGAGTTCACCTACCCTTCTCAGTACGCGAAGGAGAGGACATCGTCCTCGCCCTTGATCTCGACGGGGGCGACCTCGGGGATGTTGAGCTTGATGTACTTCAACAGCAGGCCCACCTCCACGACGGCCAGGACACCGTAGATGACGGTGTAGATCGCCAGCGACAGCACGACCTCGAGCGTCGTGACCCCCGGTGAGACGCCGGTCGCCGTGCTCATCACGCCGGCCACCAGCCAGGGCTGACGACCCATTTCGGTGAAGATCCAGCCGAACGAGTTGGCGAACAGCGGCATCAGCGGCAGCACCACCATGGCGGCGGTCCACAGCTTGGTGTCCTTCGGGAGGCCGCCCTTGCGGAGCAGCCACAGGATCCAGGCGCCGACGGCCATGGCGCCGAAGCCGAGCCCCATCATCAGGCGGAACGACCAGTAGGAGACCGGGATGTTCGGGGCGTAGTCGGTGATGCCCTGGGTCGCGAGGTGATCCTTGTAGGCCTGCGCCAGCTTGTTGTCCGGGTCGACCAGCTTGCCGGAGGAGTAGGCCGCCTGCAGCGGGTTGATCCCCTCGACCTTGCCGTTGGGGTCGCCCGTGGCCAGGAAGCTCAGGACACAGGGGACCTTGATCGAGAAGACCTCCTCCTTGCCGTCCAGCGAGCCGATCGTGAAGATCGAGAAGTCGGCGCAGCTGCCGTTGCCGCCCTCGGTCTCGTACAGCGCCTCGGCGGCGGCCATCTTCATCGGCTGGTAGTCGGTCATGACCTTGCCGGCGAAGTCGCCGGTGATCAGCAGGGCGCCGCCGGCGATGATCAGCGACCAGGCGCCGAACGTGGTGGCGAAGCGGTGGGCGGCCTCGTTGCGCCCGCGCAGCTCGCTGCCGATCGTGTCGGTCGACTTCTTGTTCAGCTTGGCCAGGTGCCAGCCGGAGACGGCCGCCATGAACGCGCCGGCCGTCATCCAAGAGGCCGCGATGGTGTGCGGGAAGGTGACCAGCATGACCGGGTTGGTCAGCACGGCCAGGAAGTCGGCCATCTCGGCGCGGTCGGTGACCGGGTTGTAGATGGCGCCGATCGGGTTCTGCATGAAGCTGTTGGCGGCCAGGATGAAGATGGCCGACAGGTTGGTGCCGATGGCGGCCAGCCAAATCGCGGTGAGGTGCACCTTCTTGGGCAGCTTGTCCCAGCCGAAGATCCACACCCCCAGGAACGTCGACTCCATGAAGAAGGCCAACAGGGCCTCAAAGGCGAGCGGCGCCCCGAAGATGTCGCCCACGAAGCGCGAGTACTCGCTCCAGTTCATGCCGAACTGGAACTCCTGGACGATGCCGGTGACGACACCCATGGCGAAGTTGATGAGGAACAACTTCCCGTAGAATTTGGTGAGGCGAAGATATTTGTCGTCACCGGTGCGGTACCACATCGTCTGCAGGATGGCCACCATCATCGAGAGCGCGAGGGTGACCGGAACGAAGAACCAGTGGTAGACCGTGGTGACGCCGAATTGCCATCTGGCAACGGTTTCCGAAGTCATGGCGCGAAATCTACTACTGGATGTCGTAGCAAGCAACGAGCGGGGCTACCATGTGCGCATGGCACTCCTGGGCGAGCTGGAACAGGCCGTCATGGACGTCCTGTGGCAGCGCGGCGAGCCGTTGACGGTCCGTGACGTGCACGAGTTGCTGGCGGCACAGCGCGAGTTGGCGTACACCACGGTCATGACCGTGTTGGACCGGCTGGCCAAGAAGGACATCGTC
>CAZBMH010000031.1:0-23518 GCA_964492685.1 uncultured Micropruina sp. | reverse complement strand
CTTCCCGACGATCAAGATCTACTCACCGCACGGGCAGAACTACACCCCGGTCGATCACGAGCTGATGCTCGCCTACCGCGAGGCCAAGAACGGCCAGATCATCCATACCGGCATCAACGAGGCCGGCTCCGTGGCGGCGTTCCAGGCGGTCGGCAGCTCCTATGCGACCCACGGGATTCCGATGGTGCCGCTGTACATCTTCTACTCGATGTTCGGCTTCCAGCGGACGGCCGACTCGTTCTGGGCGGCCGCCGACCAGCTGTGCCGCGGGTTCCTCATCGGCGCCACTGCGGGCCGCACCACCCTGACGGGCGAGGGAACCCAGCACATGGACGGCCATAGCCCACTGATCGCGGCGACCAACCCGGCGGTGGTCACCTACGACCCGGCCTACGCCTATGAGATCGCGCACATCGTCAACGACGGCCTGCGCCGGATGTACGGCGAGAACCCCGAGGACGTCATTTACTACCTGACGGTCTACAACGAGCCGATCGTGATGCCCGCCGAGCCCGAGAACCTGGACGTGGAGGGTGTGCTCAAGGGCATGTACCTGCTGAAGGAGGGCTCCTTCGAGGGCGTGAACGCCGACGCGCGGCGCGTCCAGCTGCTCGCCTCCGGCGTGGGTGTTCCGTGGGCGCTGGAGGCCCAGGAGCTGCTGAAGAACGACTGGGGAATCGTGGCCGACGTGTGGAGCGTCACCTCCTGGAACGAGCTGCGTCGCGACGGCATCGAGTGCGACGAGCAGGCCTTCCTGCACCCGGGCGAGGAGCGGCGGGTGCCGTGGGTCACGCAGAAGCTGCAGGGACGTCCGGGTCCGGTGATCGCCACCTCCGACTACATGCGCCAGGTCCAGGACCAGATCCTGAACTGGGTCCCCGGGGAGTTCCACTCGCTGGGTGCCGACGGCTTCGGCTTCTCCGACACCCGCGCCGCGGCCCGCCGGTACTACCACATCGACGGCCCGTCCATGGTCGTGCGCACGCTGCAGGTCCTGGCCAAGAACGGCGAGATCGATCCGTCCTGGCCCGGCCAGGCGGCCGAGCGCTACCGCATCAACGACGTGACCGCAGGCGCGTCGGGTAACTCCGGTGGCGATGCCTGACGCCGCCCCGGTTCCCCCATGGGCTGCGGTGCTGTGGGATCTGGACGGGACCCTGGTCGACTCGATCGGGTTGATCGTCCAGTCCTACCAGCACGCCTTCACCACCGTCCTGGGTCACCCCTGGGACGAGGCGGAGATCCGCTCCTGGATCGGCCAGTCGCTGATCGGATCGATGCGTAAGGCGTCGCCCGACCATGCCGAGGAGATCTTCGCCGCCTACCACGAGTGGAACAACGCGAACACCGAACGGCTGCTCCGGGTGATCCCGGGAATCCCGGCCCTGCTGGGCGCGCTGACGGCGGCGGGGGTGCGCGGCGGGGTGGTGACGTCCAAGCGTGAGGGTCCGGCCCTCTGGGCCCTACGCCTGGCCGGAATCGACGACGCGGTGCCGCTGCTGGTCTCCCACGACGACGTCGACGAGCACAAGCCGTCGCCGAAGCCCCTGCTGCTGGGGGCCTCCCGGTTGGGCACCGAGCCCGGCCGCTGCGTCTACATCGGGGATTCCCCGGTCGACATCGTCGCGGCCCACAACGCCGGCGCCGCGGGGATCGGCGTCACCTGGGGTGCCGCGTCCCGCGCCGAGCTCGCGGACGCCTCCCCGCTGGCCATCGTGGACGACGTCGCCGAGTTGGCGCACCTGCTCGGGGTGACCCTCCGCCTTGACTGAATTGAGGAGGCGGCGCCCGTCACGCGGTGACCGACGTTTTGCCGGCGGCGCTTTTCTGGCACAGTGGGGTCAAACGCGCGGGTGCGGCGCGGTCACACAGCGGAGGGATTGGTGAACAACGCCGGCATGGGGTCCAACCCCGCGCTCGCCATGGGCCTGAGGCCCGGGGTCGTCGTCCAGGAACTCGGATGGGATTCCGATGTCGATGAGGACCTCCGCGCCGCGATCATGGACGCGATCGACGCCGACCTGACCTACGAGGCGGTGGACGCGGTCGACGTGGTGCTGCTGTGGTGGCGGGACTCCGACGGCGACATCGTCGACGGCCTGGTCGACGCGCTCACCGACCTGGCGACGACAGGCCACATCTGGCTGCTGACCCCCAAGGTGGGCCGCGACGGCTACCTGGACCCGACGGACCTGGCGGAGGCCGCGCTCACGGCCGGGCTCGCGCTGGCAAACCCAGTCGCGGTGTCGGCCGTGTGGCAGGGCCAGAAGCTCGTGCGGCCAAAGGCCGGGAGGCGGTGACCCGTCCCCAGGGTCGCTCCTGTTCCATCCGCCGGGCGGGGGCGGGGCTGCTCGTGGCGGCAACGATGGCCGGCTGCGGCGTGTTGCCGGGCGCGGCGACCTCCCCGCTGGCCACCCCGACGACCGCGACCGCAACCGACTCGCCGTCCCCTGCGGTGTCCACGACCTCGGTCGCAACCCCCGACCCGGCTGGCGTGGCGGCCCTGATCGCCTTCGGCGCCGCGCATCCCAAGCGATTCGGTGAGCCCATCGGCGAGGTGACTCGCGTCGGCACAGGACTGGGTCGCCGCTACGCCAAGGCCGACATCTACTACGGCCCGCAAACCGGCGCCGGCTCGCTGGAGGGCGCGGCGCGCGCCGCCTATGCCGCCGCCGGCGGGGTGGACGCGCTCGGCTTCCCGATCGGCCTTGCCGTCTGCGGCGCCAACGGCTGCGTCCAGCTGGCCTCCGGGGGCCGGATCTACCTGCCCAAGGGCGGCTCGGCTCGGGTTGTCACCAGTTCCGACACCGTCCGGCTGGAGGAGGTCGAGAACTTCCGGGATCTGGCCGGCGAGGGTGACGGGCTGGCGGTCGCCAAGGGCGGTCACCTGATGCGTGGGGTGGTGTATCGCTCGGGTCGGCTCAGCCCGGCCTCCGCGTGGGACCGGCTCGTCCTGAATTCCCTCGGGGTTACCCGCGTCTTCGACCTTCGGACCGACTTGGTGGCCGCCCGCTACCCGGACCTGCAGATCGCCGGCGCGACGTCGACGTTGATCAACGTTTTCGCGGTCTACAGCGGCTCGGCTGTCTCCTGGAGCACCGAGGCCGAGGCCCGCGAGGCGATGCGCGCGATGAACCGCCGGTTCGTCACCGACCCCGCCCAGCGTCGCGCCATCGGGACCCTGCTGAAGGAACTGGCCCGCGGTCGTGGCGCGGCCATCATCCACTGCACCGCCGGCAAGGACCGCACCGGCTGGACGTCCGCGGTGCTGCAGTCGCTGGTCGGGGTGAGTCGCGCGGACGTGATGGCGGAATACCTGAAGTCGAATGAGTACCGCGCCGCACTCATCGCCGCCACGCACGCCGAGGAGGTCCGCAGCCGGGGCCGCAGTTACGCCGACGCCCACCTGTCCACGCTCCGGGTGAGGGCTGAGTACCTGAACGCCGCTTTCGATCAGGTCCAGGCGCGCTACGGGAACATTGAGAACTATGTGACGAAGGGTCTCGGGGTGTCCCGGGCCGAGGTCCGGTTGCTGACCCAGCGCCTGGTCGGCCCCTGACCCGACGACCCGCCATGCCGCCCGCTACCATGTTCGGCGCGGGCGCATAGCTCAGTTGGTAGAGCTCCTCCCTTACAAGGAGGCGGTCGGGGGTTCGAGTCCCTCTGCGCCCACTGCAGCAGGGCGATTACCCGTCTATGCCCGGGTCAACGCCGGCCATGTCCATGGAGGCACCCTCGCGGCTACCGGAGAATCGCACCGGAACGGCCACGAGCTCACCATTGACCATCGCGGGGCCGGTGACGCCCAGTTGGAACGTGCCCTGGCTGGCGTTCATCATGCCGGCCAACAGCGCCCCCACGCCGTCGACGCCGACATGGTCGCCGGAGAAGCGGTTCTCGCCGGGCTGATGCCAGACCACCCGAGGGCTCAGCAGCCCCATCGCGGTCGGGACGTCGCCGCGGCCCAAGGCGGTGAAATAGGTGGCGGTCACGGCCGCCGGGGTGAGTTCGCTCATGGTCTGCTCCTTCAGTCGGGTTGAATCGGTGAGGGCTCCACGGTTACAAGTAGTAACTTGTTACCTCAACGTAACCATGGGAAGGGGCGGCGATGAGTCCGGCCTGGGATGTGATGGTCGCGACCTGCCCTTCGCGCACCTCGCTGGCGAGGATCGCCAACAAGTGGACCGCCATGGTGGTGATTGCGCTCAGTGACTCCCCGAAACGCTTCGGTGAACTGCGGTCGGCGGTCGCAGGGATCAGCGGGAAGGTGCTCGCCGAGATCCTGCGCGACCTGGAGCGGGACGGCGTGGTCAGTCGCACCGCCTTCGACCAGATGCCGCCGCGGGTGGACTACGCCCTGACTCCTCTGGGGCGCACGCTGCGGGAGCCGTTGACTGCGCTGGCCCGCTGGGCGGAGACCCACTTCGACGAGGTGCTGGCAGCCCGGGACGCCTACGACGACCGCCAGGAACGCCTTCTAGAGAGCCGCCGGGGTGACGGCGGGCCGGGCGCGGCAGCGCCGCTCCCGATGGCGGGTCCGGGAACTGTAGAGTGATCCGTTGTGGCAGCCGCAGACATTCTCGCCGACCTGACCGTCCTCGATCGCACCATGTCCTCCATCGAGGCGGTGCTGGATCCCGAGGGCAAGCAGGATGAGATCGCCCAGCTGCAGGAGGAGGCCGCCGCCCCCGACCTGTGGAACGACCAGGAGAACGCGCAGCGGGTGACGTCCAAGCTGTCCCGGCTGCAGGCCGAGATCGACAAGGTGACCGCCCTGCGCTCACGCTTCGACGACCTGGGGGTGTTGGTGGAGCTGGCCGTCGAGGAGGACGACGCCGGCACCCTGGAGGAGGCCGAGAAGGAGCTGAAGCGACTCAAGGAGGACGTGGCGGCCCTCGAGATCCGCACGCTGCTCAGCGGCGAGTACGACGAGCGGGACGCGTTGATCACGATCCGCTCGGAGGCCGGCGGTGTCGACGCCGCGGACTTCGCCGCGATGCTGCTGCGGATGTACCTGCGGTGGGCGGAGCGCCACGGCTACAGCAGCGAGGTCTACGACACCTCCTACGCCGAGGAGGCGGGCATCAAGTCGGCCACCTTCACGGTGCGGGAGCCGTTCGCCTACGGGATGCTCTCGGTCGAGCAGGGGACCCACCGCCTGGTGCGGATCTCGCCGTTCGACAACCAGGGCCGGCGGCAGACCTCCTTCGCCGGGGTCGAGGTGCTGCCGGTGACCGAGGAGGCCGACCACATCGACATTCCGGAGGCCGACATCCGGGTGGACGTGTTCCGCTCCTCGGGCCCGGGTGGGCAGAGCGTGAACACCACCGACTCGGCGGTGCGGATCACCCACCTTCCCTCGGGGCTCGTCGTTTCCTGCCAGAACGAGAAGAGCCAGCTACAGAACAAGGTGGCGGCGCTGAAGGTGCTCCAGTCGCGGCTGCTGGCCCGCGCGCGGGCCGAGCGGGAGGCGGAGTTGCGCGAGCTGCGCGGCGACGGCGGCAATTCGTGGGGGTCGCAGATGCGCAGCTACGTGTTGCACCCGTACCAGATGGTGAAGGACCTGCGCACCGAGCATGAGGTCGGCAACCCCGAGGGCGTGTTCGACGGCGACCTGGACGGGTTCCTGGACGCCGGGATCCGGTGGCGGCGGCAGCAGGGCGCCCGCTGACGCGGGCCGCCGCGTCCGGAGAGGGGCTGCGCGGATCGGCGTTTGGAGTAACTGGTCTATACCGGTATAGTCATCGGTACTTGCCCAGGCACCCCAACCGAACGGACGAGCGCTGTGGACGATCTGCTTCCCCACGAGAACCCGTGCCGGACCCGCAGCGCCGGCGGTGCGGCCTGGAGCGCGTGCGCCATCGGCCTCGTGACCTCCGTGCCCACCATCGCCTCCAGCGGCAGCGGCAGCGTGACGGTGCTCGGCCGGGGTTCGGACGAGGTTCGTCAGGCCGTCAGCGTCCCGTCCGGCACCACCATCACCTACACGCTGTGGGGCGGTGGCGGAGCCGGTAACCCGGCGACCCCGAACTACCAGGGTGGCAGCGGCGCCCAATTGACCGGCACGTTCACGCTGGGCACCTGTCACTCCGCGGACGGGCAGACGGCCCTCACGCTGATCGCCGCCGGCGGCGGGGGCGCCACGGCGGGCGGTGGCGGTTACGGGCCGGGCGGCGACCCCGGGCATCCCTCGACGCACTCGCCCACGGGCGGGCGGCTGACCGGACGCTTCCAGGGGTCGGGCGGTGGCGGCGGCTCAGCGATCCTGCGTGACTGCGGGACCCACGGGTGGCGGCCCGTGGTCGTCGCCGGCGGCGGCGGTGGTGGCGGCGGCGGGTTCATCTATCACGAGTCCTCCGGCCAGGAGTCTCCGTGGCGGGCCTCGAGCAGTGTGATCGGTGGCTATGGCGGCTCGGCCCCCGAAGGACCCGGCACGGGGACGATCATCACGCTGGTGAACGGGGAGACGATGTCGGTACCCGGGGCGCCAGGAGGGGTGCGGGCCACGCCCGGAGCGGGGGGTTCCGGCGGGTCGACCACGCTGACCTCGACCGGTCCGGCCACCCAGACGTGTGACGGTCGACCGGGATCGGGGCCGTCGTCGCGTTGCGGGGGCCACGGAGCGGCCGGGATCACAGCAACCCTCGAGTACCCCCCGGACGAGGGCATGAAGGGGTTGTGGGAGAGCATCGGTTCCGCGGGCGGGGGCGGCGGTTACGCCGGCGGTGGTTCCAGCGGCCTGACGCTGTCCTCGCTGCGCGCGGCCGAGGGCCACCTGATCGCTGGGGCCTCAGCGGGCGGTGGGGCCGGCTCGAATTTCGTCCACCCGGGGGACAAGTGCGTCACGGTCAATTCGGCGACCACGAGCAGAGCCGGCAACGGAGGCATCGGCACCGTTGGTGGCGTGGGGTTGGTGACAGTCTCGTGGTCCTGACCGTGCCGAGTCCGGGGTGAGCCTTGCCCCGCCGGAGCCGTCCGAGCTGAGAGCCTGAATGTTGGCAGGCGACAGCGCCGGCCCCGCCTCGTCTCCCGGGGGCGGTTGGCCTGCAGGGCGGCCGGGGCGGGATCTCCCGGACGATGAGGCACCGCCGTCACGCGCCCGCGTGGCGGCGGTGCTGCGCGTCCGGGGCGTGCCGTGGGGCGTGGGTTTCGGCGTTCGGGCTAGACTCACCCCTGGCCGGCTGAGAACTTCTCAGGAAACTTCCCCGTCACCGAGCCCGGCCGGAGCACACCTGTGATCACATTCGAAGACGTCTCCAAGACCTACGAGGGGCAGCGGCGCGCCGCCCTCTCGGGGGTCAGCGTCACCATCGAGAAGGGCGAGTTCGTCTTCCTCGTGGGCAGTTCCGGCTCGGGCAAGTCGACGTTCATGCGCCTGATCCTGCGCGAGTACCGCCCCTCGGAGGGTCGGATCTTCGTTGCCGGCAAGGACCTGGGACGGCTGCACAGCTGGAAGATCCCGGCGCTCCGCCGCCAGATCGGGACGGTGTTCCAGGACTTCCGGCTGCTGCCGGGCAAGACCGTGACCGAGAACGTGGCGTTCGCGCTGCAGGTGATCGGCAAGCCGACCTCCGTGATCCGGCGCGTCGTCCCCGAGACGCTGGAGCTGGTCGGCCTCGAGGGCAAGGGGGAGCGGCTACCCGAGGAGCTCTCGGGCGGCGAGCAGCAGCGGGTGGCGATCGCCCGCGCGTTCGTGAATCGGCCCGCGATCCTGCTGGCCGATGAGCCGACCGGAAACCTCGACCCGACCACCAGCGTCGGCATCATGAAGCTCCTCGACCGGATCAACCGGGCCGACACCACCGTGGTCATGGCCACCCATGACTCCACGATCGTCGATCAGATGCGCAAGCGCGTCATCGAGTTGGAGGCCGGTGAGGTCGTCCGTGACCAGAGCAAGGGTGTGTATGGCTACCAGTGAGCGCAGCGGCGACCGGACGGACGGGGGACGCTGATGCGTCACACCTGGACCGAGACGTGGTCCGGCCTGCGCCGGAACCTGTCGATGACGCTCGCCGTCATCGTGACCATGTGGGTCTCCCTCACCCTGTTCGGCGGTGGGCTGTTGGCTGCCCAGCAGGTCGACCTGCTCAAGGGGCGCTGGTACGACAAGATCGAGATCACCGTCTTCCTGTGCACCAAGGACACCAAGGGGCGCAACTGTGAGCCCGGTGCCGAGGCCACCCAGGCTCAGAAGGACGCCGTCAAGGCCGTGCTGGAGGCCAACCCCGAGGTGGCGGCGGTGTACTACGAGTCCAAGGCGGAGGCCTACGCCGACTTCCAGAAGGTCTATCAGGATTCTCCGATTCTCGAATCGATGACCGCCGACATGATGCAGGACTCTTATCGGGTCAAATTGAAGAACCCGGAGGAATACGAGGGCGTCGTTTCGGCGGTTTCGGGAAGTCCGGGGGTGCAGACGGTTCAAGACCTGCGGGAGTATCTCGACCCCCTGTTCGGCTGGCTGAACCTGGCCCGCTGGGCGACCATCGGGGCCAGCGCGCTCCTGCTGCTGGCCGCAGCCCTGCAGATCGGCAATACGATCCGAATGGCGGCGTTCGCGCGTCGCCGCGAGATCGGGATCATGCGCCTCGTCGGGGCCTCGAACTGGTACATCATGCTGCCGTTCCTGCTGGAGGGCCTGATCGCGGCGCTCGGCGGGGCGCTCCTGGCGTGCCTCTCGCTGGCGGCGGTCGAGGAGTTCGTGATCCTCGGAAAAGCTAAACCCGCCATCCAGAGTGTCGAGTGGATTGACTGGTCCCACGTGGGATTCGCCCTCGTCGGGGTTGTGTCAGTGGGGGTGGTGCTTTCTATCATTCCGACGTTGATAGCAACTCGTAAGTACCTGAGGGTGTAGTCCTCGGTACCAACCGTTAGGGGTTCCCAGCGTGACCCAGGTGTCTTCCTCCACCTGTCTGCGAAAGAACGGGGCCGGGCGAACCGGCATCATGGCCGCCATCGGCCTGCTTGTCGTCGCCCTGGCCTGCGGAATCGCCGTCCCCGCAAGCGCCGACTCGTTGTCCGAGGAGCGCCAGCAGCTTCGCCGGGCGATCGCGGCCGCAAAGGAACGGATTTCGTCGGGAGAGGACGAGGTTGCCGCCGCGGCGTCGAAACTCGCCACCGCCCAGGAGCGCCTGAATAGCGCGCGCGACAATCTGGCCACGGTCACCTCCGAATTGCGGGCGGCCCGTAGCCGGAGCGCCGAAATCACCAAGATCGCCCTGGCCGCCAAGGCACGGGTGTCGGTCGCCAATGCGGCGGTCGTCGCCGGCGAGTCGCGGGTCGCCGCGCACCTGTCGCTCATGGGCGATGCCGCGCGGACCGCCTACCAGCAGCGAAGCGGCCTGGTCGGCTACTCGGTGGTGCTGGGCTCGGAGTCGCTGGCCGAGCTCGCCCAGCGGATGCAGTGGTCAACCACCATCCTCGACACCACGGCGGGCCAACTGGACCGACTGCGCGAGCTGCAGGACCAGCTCGAGGCGGCGCGGGCCGAGCAGGTTCGGCGCCAAGCCGAGGCCGCGCGTGACCAGGCTGAGTCGGATCGCCAGCTGGCCAAGGCCACCTCGCTGGCGCGCTCGGCCAACGCCGCCACGGCGGAGGTGGCGCGGCTGGTGCGCGACAAGGCTGCGGAGAAGGCGGCCGCAAAGCACGAGCTGGAGCAGGATCGGGCCTCCTACCGCAAGCTCCAGGCGGAGGACCGCAAGGTCGGCGCCGAGATCAAGCGACGCGCTGAGATCGCCCGCAAGAAGCTCCTCGCGGAGCAGGCCCGCAAGAAGGCGGCGGCCAAGAAGGCCGGGAAGAAGTACGTGGCTCCCAGCCCGTCCACCAACGGTTTCATCTACCCGGTGAACGCGCGGCCGGGCTCGCCGTTCGGGCTGCGCTATCACCCGATCCTGCACTACTGGCGGATGCATCGGGGCCAGGACTTCGGCGCCCCCTGCGGGGCCCCGCTGTACGCGGTGGCCGACGGTCGCGTGGCGTCCGCCCGCTGGCAGGGCGGCTTCGGCAACTACACCGTGCTCGACGTCGGCTTCATCAACGGGAAGTATGTCTCGGTGGGGTACGCGCACCAGTCGAAGATGGTCGTCCGGGCCGGCCAGCGGGTGGAGCAGGGGCAGGTCATCGGTTACGTCGGGACCACCGGCCTCTCCACCGGGTGCCACCTGCACTTCCAGGTCTACGTGAACGGAGGGGTCGTCGACCCGATGACCTACCTGTGAGCGCCGCTTGGTAGGGTATCGACACACCCACGGCCTCGAAGGAGGGCAGGAATGCCGCGACCGCAGGGGCGCATCATGATCGCCCAGAACCGCAAGGCCCGCCACGATTACCACATTGGTGACCGCTTCGAGGCCGGCATGGTGCTCACGGGGACCGAGGTGAAGTCGCTGCGCCAGGGCCGCGCCTCCCTGGCCGACGCCTTCGCCACCGTGGACGACGGCGAGGTGTGGCTGCGCAACGCGCACATCCCCGAGTACTCGCACGGCACCTGGACCAACCATGCCGCCCGCCGCACCCGCAAGCTGCTGCTGCACAGCCGCGAGATCGCCAAGCTGGCCCGGGAGACCGACGGCTCGGGGCGCACCATCATCCCGCTGGCCATCTACTTCTCCGACGGCTACGCCAAGGTCGAGATCGCGGTGGCCACCGGCAAGAAGGCCTGGGACAAGCGCCAGACGATCGCCGAGCGGGACGCGAATCGGGACGCGCAGCGCGAGCTCGCGAACCGTCACCGGGGCGACTGAGGTGGTGCGGCGCTTCACGGCGCTGGTCGCGCTGCTCCTCGTCGGCCTGGGGGGACTGCTGCTCGCGGCACCCAGGGCGCACGCGGCAACCGGTGACGTCTTCGACTCGTTCGACGTGGTCTACGACGTCGGGACCGACGGGGTGCTCACGGTGCAGGAGACGATCGTGCTGCGCTTCGGTAGCTCGTCCGGGCGCCACGGCCTGGAGCGGTCGTGGGTCACCCGCGAGCCGTACGACCAGGACTCGGACGCCACGTACGACATCAGCGACATCTCGGTGACCAGCCCGAGTCCGGGGGTGTCGACGTCGGAGAGCCTCAGCTCGTTCGGCTCGGGGCGCAACCTCGGGCTCAGGCTGCGGGTCGGCGACGCCAACACGACCATCTCGGCGGACACGGCCACCTACGTGCTCACCTACAGGGTGCTCGGCGCGCTTCGCACCTTCAGCGGCTACGACGAGCTGTACTGGGACGCCACCGGCACGGCGTTTCCGACGATCGACCGGGCGAGTCTCGACGTGACTGTGCCCGGCGGGGCACAGGGGGTCACCTGCAACGCGGGTCCGCCGCGGGCCACCGGTGGCTGCGAGCTGGCGCGAGTGGACGGCCAGCGGGCGGTCTTCGCCGCCGCCGACCTTGCCCCCGGCGACATCCTGACGGTCGGCGTGAAGATCGGTGCCGGGCTGATCGCCGACAACAAGCCCCACCTGTCACCCAACGCCGAGCTGGCCTCGCAGCGCCTTCAGCTCGCCCTGCTCGGGGCCTCGGGCGTCGGCTCGCTGGCAGTGCCCTTCCTCGGCTGGCTGTACTACCGCCGCCACTCCGCCGACCGGCGCTTCCAGGGTGTTCCCCCGGGTGTCGTGCCGGGCAAGGGCCAGCCGGTGCAGGAGGTGTGGGATCCGGGTCTGGAGGTCCCCGTCGCCTTCGGACCGCCGCGGCTGCCGCTGGCAGACGCCGGGCTGTTGCTGGAGGGTCAGTCCCAGGTGCGCCACACCTCGGCGACGCTGGTGGCGCTGGCCGTGGCCGGGGCGATCCGGCTGCGGGCAGGGGATCAGCCGCAGGCGGTCCGGGTCGATCCCGGCGCGGCCACCGATCCCCAGCAGCAGACGCTGCTGCGGAGCCTGTTCAAGGGACGCTCGGGGACGGTGGACCTGGATGAGCCGGGCGTCATGGCCAAGGCCCACGACAAGCTGGTCGCGCTGGCGGCCGACGACGCAAAGGACGGCCGCTGGTTCGTGCGGCGCAGCGCCTGGAAGGGGCTGGCGGCCTTCTCCACGCCGATGCTCGGGATCGTGGTCGTCGGCTTCCTCACGTTCTCCGGCCTCAGCCTGATCCTGATCCCGGTGCTGGTGAGCGGCGCGCTCACCTTCGCGGTGCTGGGGCGCAAGTTGGCCCGGGGCCAGCGGACGGGCACCGGCCGGGCGCTGACCGACCAGGTCGAGGGCTTCCGCACCTACCTGGCGACCGCCGAGGCCGAGCAGCTGCGCTTCGAGGAGGGCGAGGACATCTACTCGCGTTACCTGCCGTGGGCCGTGCTCTTCGACCTGACCGAGCGCTGGACGACGGTGTGCCGCCGCCTGGTCGAACTGGGCCGTCTCGCCGACGAGGCCCCGTCCTGGTACGACGGGGGCCCGTGGATCTGGAGCGACGCCTCCTGGAACATGAACCAGCTCGACCACCGCCTCGAGACCGCCGCCGCGCCGGCGCCGGACCTGTCGGGCGGCACCGGCTTCGGCGGAGGCTCCAGCTTCGGCGGTGGCGGCGGGTTCTCCGGCGGTGGTGGCGGTGGTGGGGGCGGCGGGAGCTGGTAGCTCAGGCCACGCCGACGAGGTCGCAGACGAAGATCAGGGTCTCGCCCGGCTTGATGACGCCACCGGCACCACGATCGCCGTAGGCGAGCGCCGGCGGGATCACGAGCTTGCGGCGGCCGCCGACCTTCATGCCGATCAGGCCGTTGTCCCAGCCGGTGATCACGCGGCGGGCACCCAGCGGGAAGACCAGCGGCTCACC
The DNA here is from genome assembly GCA_964492685.1 of uncultured Micropruina sp. Taxonomy (GTDB): domain Bacteria; phylum Actinomycetota; class Actinomycetes; order Propionibacteriales; family Propionibacteriaceae; genus Micropruina. Next base: position 10,764 of record CAZBMH010000031.1, on the reverse strand, counting down.
CCGGTCGTAGCTGGAGTCGAACTCCTCACCGGTGGAGTAGGCGACGCCCACGTAGTGAACGGCGACCCGCTTGCCGGCGACGGCCTCGGGGCCGGTGCCCTCCTCCAGGTCGATGATCTGGAGCTCGGTCGGCGCCGGGCCGTCGGGGAAATCAACAAAAGGCTTGTCCATGATCGCCAAGGGTAGCGACCCGGCTCAGCGCCAGACGACGCGCATGAGTTCGCGATACGTCGCCCACAGGGCGGCTTCGCCGGCCACCTCGACGTCGTCGCCCCGGTTCCACAGCGCCAGGTACAGTCCGCGCGCCGATCCCGTCAGGGTGAGCTCGATGGGGCCGCCCTCGCCGACGGTGGGCGCGGCGTCCGGCCCGACTCCGATCGTCCACGAGCGCGCGGGCTCGGCGCAGCGCACGGCCACGCTCACCGGGTGGGTCCAGCGCAGCCGGGTCTTCGGTCGGGGCACGAACCCCAGCAGCAGCTCGTCGACGCCGTCGGCGGCGAAGTCGGCGGAGAACCACAGCTCGTCGGGGTGCGCCGGGCGGCCCAGCCTCGCCGCCATGGCGTCGATCGCGTGCATCGTGGTCTCGTGGCACTGGCGCCGGGCCCACCCCAGCCGGGCCTCGGGCGCGTCGGCCAGGAAGAAGGGGACGTCGAGGTCGGCCGGCGCGGTGGCCAAAACGTTCAGCAGCTCGACCATTCCTTCGTCCAGCCAGTCCAGGACGTCGCCCGCCGCGCGGCCCTCCCGCTCGACGGCGGGCTCGTCGAAGCCCGGCAAACCGGTGAGGGTCGCCACGGCCCAGCGATGCACGAGCCCCTGGTGCACCACCAGGTCCAGGACGGACCAGCCGGGGCAGGTCGGGACGGGGGCGTCCAGGCCGGCCGCGGCGGCGTTGTTGCGCAGGACGGCGGCGGCATCGCCGATGCCCTGGCCGTAGCGGGCGAAGCTCAAGGTTGCTGGCACGCGCACAGCCTAGTCAGCGGCCTGGGAACAAGGGGGGCGCCGTCGGCGTTGAGACGCGTGTAAGCTGGCAAGGCTGTGGTGAAGGCCACCAGCGAACCGCCGCAAGGCGAACAACTCAACAGGGGGTGACTGGTTTCGACTTGGGACGGTAGTCCCAGGCGAAGCGGGCCGAGGATCCAGGGACATCTCGTAAACGACCTCTGGAAACCAATAAGTGCCGAAAATCGCACTGACTTCGCTCTTGCTGCCTGAGCAGTAACCGAAGGGTCAGCCCGGACGTAGCCTTCCGTCCGGTTCCTGGCCTCATCTAGAAGGCTTGCCGCACCGGCTGGGTTCCAGGGCCGGTGCGGGACGTTACTGGAACTGGGCTCGTCCACCACGTGCTGACGCGAGGGTGGGAGCCAAGTAGAACGCCTAGTCAGCTGCGCCCGGAGAAGTCCTGGTTCACCGCTTGAGGACGCGGGTTCGATTCCCGCCACCTCCACCCCTTGACGAACGCCCGGCCCGCAACGGCCGGGCGTTCGTGTCTGCGCTCCTCGTGGCATGCTGGGCAGCAGACGACGCGCCACAAGGAGGGCCATGACCATCCAGGCCCCCGAACCGGGCAGCCTGCTGATCGCTGGCATCGGGCTGTTCGACGGCGTCTTCGACCAGTCGGTCGTCCTCATCCTGGACTCGGACGCCACCGGCTGCCTCGGCGTCGTCCTCAACCGGGAGGCGGGCCACGACCTCGCCGGCGTCCTGCCCGCGTGGGCGCCGCTGGTGAGCGAGCCACGGGTTCTGTTCGAGGGCGGGCCGGTCTCACGCGAGGGCGCGATCTGCCTGGCCGCCCCGCAGGCTCCCGACGAGGAGCCCCCCGGGTGGCGCCACGTCTTCGCCGATGTCGGCCTGCTGCACCTCGACACCCCCGTCGAGATCGCCGAGGGCGCCTACCGCGCGCTGCGTATCTTCGCCGGCTACGCCGGCTGGGGGCCCGGCCAGCTGCAGAACGAGCTGGCCCAAGACATGTGGCACGTGGTCGCCTGCCGTCCCGAGGACGTGTTCGACCCCGATCCGGAGACCCTGTGGCGCCGCGTGCTGCGGCGCCAGGGCGGCTCGTTGGCGCTCCTCGCGACCTGGACCTCGACCCCCGAGCTGAACTGACAGCTACACTCACAGACGAGCCGATGGGGGGCCTCGGCGCGAGTGAGGTGGGCAGTGTCCGAGTCAGCCAAGCCGGTCCGGCATCGTGTGCTGGTCGTCGACGACGACGCGGCGCTGTCCGAGATGCTGCAGCTCGTGCTCCGCTCCGAGGGCTTCGACACCCGGTTGTGCCACTCCGGTGATCGTGCGCTGGCGGCCTTCCGCGACTACCGTCCCGATCTGGTGCTTCTCGACCTGATGCTCCCGGGGCGCGACGGGGTCGACGTGTGCCGCGACATCCGGGCCGAGTCCGGCGTGGCTGTGGTCATGCTCACCGCCAAGTCCGACACCCGCGACGTCGTCGAGGGGCTGGAAGCGGGCGCCGACGACTACGTCGCCAAGCCGTTCAAGACCAAGGAGCTGCTCGCCCGGATCCGCACCCGGCTTCGCCGCCCGGTCGCCGCGCCCAACGCCGACGTGCTGCGCATCGGTGACCTGGCGATCAACGTCTCGGAGCACTCCGTGCGGCGCGGGGCGACCTCGATCAGCCTCACCCCGCTCGAATTCGATCTGCTGCTGGCTTTGGCCCGCAAGCCGCGGCAGGCCTTCAGCCGCGAGCTGCTCCTGGAGGAGGTCTGGGGCTACCGCCACGCCTCCGACACCCGGCTGGTCAATGTCCACGTCCAACGGCTGCGGTCCAAGATCGAGCACGATCCCGAGCGTCCCGAGATCATCGTGACCGTCCGCGGGGTTGGGTATCGGGCGGGTGAAGCGCGCGACACCCCATGAGCGGGACACCCGCGGGGCGCTCCCCGTTTCGTTGGTGGTCGCGCTCGCTGCCGTTTCGCGTGGTCGTCAGCACCGTGGCCGCCGTGGTCGGGATCCTGGCGGTGACGGGCTGGTTCCTGCTGTCGCAGTCGGCCCGGGGCGTCCTCAACGGCAAGGAGCAGACCTCGCTGGCGGAGGCGTCGGTCGTCGTGGACGCCCTGCAGCGCGAGCTCCGCACCGCCAACCTGCGAACCGCCTCGGTCAGCGAGCGATTGACCCAGCTGGCCCGCGAGGCCGCCTACCGGGGGAGCGTGGGTAACCAGTATTTCGTCCTGATCGACGGGCCGGTGTCGGGGATCGGATCGGCCGGGTTGGCGTCGGGCAGCATCCCCGACAGCCTCAGGGAGGCCGTCCGACGGGGCGACGAGTTCTACTCCACACCCACCCAGATCACGTTCGCCGACTCGCGTGAGGCGCAGCCGGGGCTGGCGATCGGGGCGTCGCTGGTAGGCCCGGTGGGGGACCGGTATCCGATCTATTTCCTGTTCACGACCCGCGCCGAGCAGCAGACCCTGGACGTGGTGCAGCAGGCCACCGTCATCACCGGGCTCATCCTGCTCCTGGGGCTGACGGCGACTGTGTACGGGATCAGCCTGCTGGTCATCCGCCCGATCCGCGCCGCCCGGATGGCGGCCGAGCGGCTCGCAGCCGGTCACCTGGACGACCGGATGCTGGTCGCGGGCACGCAGGACCTGGCCAGCCTGGCCCGCTCCATGAATCACATGGCAGAGGAACTGACACGCAAAATCACGCAGCTGCAGAACCTCTCCGTGGTGCAGCAGCAATTCGTCTCGGACGTCTCGCATGAGCTGCGGACCCCGCTGACCACTGTGCGGATGGCCGCTGAGGTGCTGCACGGTCACCGCTCCGACTTCGACCCGCTCGCGGCCCGCTCCTCGGAGCTCCTGACCGCCGAGCTCGACCGCTTCGAGGAGCTCCTCACCGACCTGCTCGAGATCTCCCGCTTCGACGCCGGGGCGGCCGAACTGACGCTGGACGAGGTCGACCTCGTCGAGGTGGCGGCCGATGAGGTGCGGGCGCAGCGGGCGTTCGCCGCCGAGTTCGGCAGCGATCTGGTGCTGGACGCCCCCCGGGCCTGCGTCGCCGAGGTGGACACCCGACGCATCCGGCGGGTCCTGCGCAACCTGATCACCAACGCCATCGAGCACGGGGAGGGTCGACCCATCAGCATCCACGTCCACGGCTCCGATCAGGCCGTCGCCATCGCCGTCCGCGACCATGGCGTGGGGTTCTCCGCCGCCCAGGCGCACCAAGTCTTCAACCGGTTCTGGCGGGCGGACCCGGCGCGGGCCCGCCGGGTGGGCGGCACCGGGCTCGGGCTGTCCATCGCGCTCGAGGACGCCCGGCTGCACGGCGGCTGGCTGAACGCATGGGGGCGTCCACGTCGCGGGGCGCAGTTCCGGCTCACCGTCCCGCGGCGCCATGGGTCGCCGTTCGACACCTCGCCGTGGCCCGTCGTTCCCCCCGACCGGGAGGAGCCGCGATGAGGCGTGTGGCGATGGGGCTGGCGGCCATGCTGCTGCTGGGGGGGTGCGTGACCATTCCCACCGCGGGCCCGGTGGAGGAGCACTCCGCCCAGGCGCAGCGCGCCAACCCCGGCGTCGAGATCGCCCCGGTTCCGCCGGCGAATGGGGCCAGCCCCACGCTGATCGTCGAGGGGTTCCTGCATGCCATGGCCACCTACGAGAGGGACTTCGGGGTCGCGCGGCAGTATCTGACGCCGGAGGCCAGCGCCCAGTGGCAGCCGGAGGGCGGGATCGCGATCTATCGGGAGGGTTTCCCGCCGGTCGTCAGTGAGACCGGGGCCGTGCTGACCGCCCCCATGGTCGGCCGCACGGACGCGGCAGGCGTGTTCACCCGCGGTGAGGGGGACCTGCTGCACGACTTCGGCCTGGTCAAGGACGCGCAGCAGCAGTGGCGAATCAGCAAGCCGCCGAGCGGCCTGCTGGTCTCGCAGTACCTGTTCGCCTCCACCTACAGCCAGGTGAACGTCTCTTTCTGGGACCGCGAGCTCGCCATGATGGTGCCCGACCCCCGCTTCCTGCCCAAGGGGCAGCATGAGCTGGAGGCGGCGGTGTCAGCGGTGCTGAACGGCCCCTCCGCGTGGGTGGCCCCGATCGTCCGGCCGCCGTTCGGCCCGGCCCTGACGGTCGAGTCGGTCGAGTTGAGCGGCAGCGGCGTGGCGCGCATTCAGCTCACGCCGGGGCCGCTGCCCGCGGCCGACGTGCGCGAGCGGCTGTTCGGCGAGCTCGCCTGGTCATTGGCGGGGATGGACGGGGTGGTCGCGGTGCGGGTCAGCTCCGGTTCGACGGTGTGGCCATTCGGGACGGGCGAGACGGCCTCGACGGCGGACTTCGCTCAGGCGAACCCGGCGCATCCGGCGTCGTCGTCGCAGGTCTTCGCGCTGGTGAAGGGCGGGCTGAACAAGGTTGCCGACGTCACCGGCACCCCCGAGTTCGCCCCGGTCGCGCCGGCCCTCTCCCGGATCGACTCCTTCGCGATTCGGCGCGACACCACCCAGTACGCGGCGGTCACCGACGGCCGCACCCGGGTGCGCACGGTCGCGCCCGGGCAGCCGACGTCGGCGTTGGCGCTGTCGGGGCGGGGGCTGCTCCGCCCCCAGTACTCCCGCCAGGGCGAGCTCTGGATCGGCAGCGACGAGGCGGCGGAGTCGCGCGTCACCGTGATTGCCGGCAACAAGCAGCTCCCGGTGGTGCTGGAGGGCGTCCCGCCGGGCGGGCTGCGGGCCGTGCGGCTGGCGCCCGACGGCCTCCGTGCCGTGCTGGTCGTCGGCTCCGCGCGGGCCAGCCGCATCGGGGTTGCCCGCGTGGAGCGCACCGGTGACGGGATCCGGGTCACGGGCTGGCGGGACCTCATGGACGTGATCGCCTCGACGACCGAGCCGACCGAGTTCCGCGACGCCGTCTGGAGTTCCCCCACCTCGATCCTGCTGCTCACCTCCGACAAGCAGGGCACCCAGGTGCTCAGCATGGACAGTGAGGGCCTGGAGAACCACGACATCGGCCCCGGCCGCGCCATCAGCCTGAGCGGGCTGACCATGAACCCCGGCACCCCCGGGCTGGCCCTCAGCTCGGACGGGGTGGTCTACCGGCTTTACGGCGAGTTCACGTGGGGCCCGATCATCACCGGCGTGGACGGTGTGAACTACCCGGACTGACGGCCCGTCCTGGGCGCTCCTGTGCGCCGCGTTCCTAGGCTGCCGTCGTGACCTGGGTGCTGGCGGCCGCCGCCGACCTGTTGCTGGGAGGGGTGTGCGCCGGCTGCGGGCGCCCGGGCGTGGCCGCCTGCCCGTCCTGCCGTCGGAGGTTGGTCCGCGAGCCGGTTCATCGGGTGACCCGACCGCTGCCGGGTTTCCCGCTCACGTTCGCACGCGGGCACTACGGCGAGGAATTGCGGGGGCTGCTCATCGGGTTCAAGGAGCGGCAGCGCCTCGGGCTCGGGCCGGTGCTGGGCGACGCGCTGGTTCCGACGCTCGCGCGGCTGCTGCTCGAGCGGCCGGTGTCCCAGGTGTGGCTGGTGCCCGCCCCGTCGGCCGCGGCGCGGATCCGCGAGCGCGGCTACGACGTGACCTGGATCATGGCCCGCCGGGCGGCGGGCGGCCTTCGTTCGCTGGGGGTGCGCGCGCGGGCCGGCCGCTGGCTGCGGCAGCGCCCCGGCATGCGGGATCAGTCGGAGCTGGATCGCGAGCACCGCCGCGCCAACGCGTCGGGCGGCCTGGTGGCGGTCGGCGCAGGTGCCACGGTCGTCATCGTCGTGGACGACATCGTCACCACCGGGTCGACGCTGTGCGCCGCCACGGCAGCCTTGGCGATCGCGGGGCACGAGGTGCTCGGAGCCGTGGTCATCGCTGACACGCGTCGCCGCGGCCCCGGGGATTGACGCCTCAGGCCACGATCCCGTCGTCCTGGCGCCCAGCTGGAAGGCCCTCGGCGGGGATGAAGAGGGTCTGCCGGACGCCGCGGTACGCGGAGTGCTGCACGGGGGTGAGGTCGTAGCCGACCTCGGAGTGCTCCGACAGGTCGATCCCCGTCACCTCCGCGTGGGCCGTGGCCCGCATGCCGATGGTGCGGCTGACCAGCGTCGCGAGACCGTAGGTGGCGGCGAACGAGAAGCACAGCACCACCAGGGCCGCGATGGCCTGGCGCCAGAGCTGATCCACGCCGCCGCCGTAGAAGAGCCCGGCGACGTGCGTGGGGGTGCGCGGATCCGCGAACAGCCCGATGGACAGCGTCCCGATGAGGCCGCCGACGAGGTGGACCCCGACCAGATCGAGCGAGTCGTCGTAGCCGAAGCGGTACTTCAGCCCCACGGCCCAGGCGCACGCGGCCCCGGACAACAGGCCGACCACAATGGCGCCGCCGGGGCTCAGCGAACCCCCGGAGGGGGTGATCGCGACCAGCCCCGCGACCGCGCCTGACGCCGCGCCGAGCGAGGTCGCATGCCGCGTCCCGCGGCTCTCGACCAGCAGCCAGGCGAGCATGGCGGCGCACGGGGCGACCAGCGTGTTGACCCAGATCAGGCTCGCCCAGGCGCCGGAGGTGAGAGCCGAGCCGGAGTTGAACCCGAACCAGCCGAACCAGAGCAGCCCGGCGCCCAGCATCACGAGGGTCATGTTGTGGGGCCGCATCGGTTTAGTGCCGAAGCCGATCCGCGGCCCGAGGACGAGCGCCAGCGCCAGGCCGCCGGCGCCGCAGGCGATCTCGATCGCGGTTCCGCCGGCGAGGTCGATCGCCTTCAGCGAGTTGGCGATCCAGCCGCCGTGCTCGGCGGCCAGGCCGTCGAAGGCGAACACCCAGTGGGCCAAGGGGGCGTAGACGAAGGTCACCCACGCGGCAGAGAAGACGACCCAGGAGGCGAACGTGGTGCGCTCGGCGATGGCGCCGGACAGCAGTGCCACCGCGATGATCGCGAAGCAGCCCTGGAACGCCGCGAACGCCAGTGCCGGGACGGTACCGATCGCCGCGTCGGGGGTCAGCAGTGAGTCGAGCATCGCGAACTGGAACGGGTTGCCGATCAGGCCGCCCACCGAGTTGCCGAAGGCCTCGCTGTAGCCGAAGACCACCCAGACCACCCCGACGGTGCCCATCGACACGAAGCTCATCATGATCATGTTGAGCACGCCCTTGGCGCGCACCATGCCGCCGTAGAACAGGGCGAGAGCGGGGGTCATCAGCAGCACGAGCGCGGCGCTGGTCAGGAGCCAGGCGGTGTCACCGGCGTTGATCTCAAGAGGCACAGGGTGACTCTCGCGGCACCGTGTTTCGTGGCCGTTACCCAGCATGTCGGTGGTGTTAGGGGAATGTTACGGCCCGGTGACGGAAGTGCCGTCACCGGGCCGTAGCCGGGGAATTCCCTGCGGGTGGTGGTCAGAGGGCGTCGGATCCGCTCTCTCCCGTGCGGACCCGGACGACCGAGTCAACCGGGACCACCCACACCTTGCCGTCGCCGACCTCGCCCGTGCGGGCCGCGTCCGCGATGATCTGGGTCACGGCGTCGCAGTGATGATCCTCGATCAGCACCTCGATCCGGACCTTGAGGATGAAGTCGATCGTGAACTCCGCCCCCCGGTAGACCTCGCTGTGGCCCCGTTGCCGGCCGTAGCCGCTGACCTCGCTGATGGTCATGCCGTGGATGCCGTACTTGACGAGGGCGCGTTGGACGTCCTCCATCTTCTCGGGCTGGACGATCGCGGTGATCAACTTCATGCCGCAACCTCTTCTTTCTTCTTGGCGGGCAGGTCGGACGGGTCGAGCAGGAGGGTCTGGCGAACGCCGCGGTAGGCGGAGTGCTGGACCGGGGTGAGGTCGTAGCCGACCTCGGAGTGCTCGGCGAGGTCGATACCGCCGTGCTCGGACGAGGCCGCCGCCCGGAACCCGATGGTCTTCTCGATGGCCAGGCCCAGGGCGTAGCTGACCACGAACGAGAACACCATGACGGCGAGCGCGCCCACGAACTGACGCCACAGCTGATCGACACCGCCACCGTACAGCAGGCCGGCGACACCGGCCGGGCTGTCGGGGGAGGCGACCAGGCCGATGGCGAGCGTCCCGATGACGCCGCCGACGAGGTGCACCCCGACGACGTCGAGCGAGTCGTCGTAGCCGAGCTTGTACTTCAGGCCGACCGCATAGGCGCAGCCGACACCGGCGAGGACGCCGATCAGGATGGCGCCGAGCGGGTCGACCGAGCCGGCAGCGGGGGTGATCGCCACGAGGCCCGCGACGACGCCGGAGGCGGCACCGAGCGAGGTGGCATGACCATCGCGCAGCCGCTCCACCGCAAGCCAGGCGAGCATGGCCGCGGCGGGGGCGACCAGGGTGTTCACCCAGGCCACGGCCGCGATCGTCCCGGCCCCGAGGGCCGAGCCCGCGTTGAAGCCGAACCAGCCGAACCACAGCAGCCCGGCGCCCAGCATGACCAGGGTCATGTTGTGCGGCCGCATCGGCTTGGTGCCGAAGCCGAAGCGGGGCCCGAGGACCAGCGCCAGGGCGAGAGCCGCCGCGCCCGCATTGATGTGGATCGCGGTGCCACCGGCGAAGTCGATGGCCTTGATGCCGTTGGCGATCCAGCCGCCGTGCTCGGCGGCCAGGCCGTCGAACGCGAACACCCAGTGGGCCGCCGGGAAGTAGACCAGCGTCGCCCAGGCGACGGTGAACACCGTCCAGCCGAGGAATGTGGCCCGCTCGGCGATCGCGCCCGAGATCAGCGCCACCGCGATGATGGCGAAGGCCGCCTGGAAGGCGACGAACACCAGGGAGGGAAGGGTGGCGACCACTGCCTCGGGGCTCATCAGCCCGGTCAGCCCGGCGAACTGCAAGGGGTTGCCGATCAGACCGTTCCAGGAGTCGCCGAAGGTCATGCTGTAGCCGTACAGCACCCAGATGACGCCGACCGTGCCCATCGACACGAAGCTCATCATCATCATGTTCAGGACACCCTTGGCCCGCACCATGCCGCCGTAGAAGAGGGCGAGACCGGGGGTCATCAGCAGCACGAGTGCCGCGCTGATCATCACCCAAGCGGTATCGCCCGCGTTGATTTCCATGATTGCCATGGCGAGCAGCCTGGTTCACGCGTGTTTCGCGGGGGTTGGGGATCGGTTACGGGCGGGTTGCCCCCGGTTACAGGCTTGTTTCGGGGCGACGCGCCCTCCGGGCCGGACGGGGTTCGTCGAAGTCTGGCGAAGGGCCTAGCGGCGGACTAGCCTTCAGGCATGGCACCACAGTCCGGGCCGAGGGGAATCCCAGAGGTCTGGCGTGGTGCTTTTCGTTTCCACGTCCGGGCACCCCGCCGGACCGACCAGGAGGGTTGCCATGGACGTTCTCGTCACCGGCCGTCACTGTCAGATCTCGGATGATTTCCGCACCCACGTGGTGGAGCGGATCTCGGGGGTCGAGAAGCTCAAGGACCGCGTGATTCGGGTTGAGGTGCAAGTGTCGGCCTACTCCCACAAGCGGCAACCCGATCAGGCCACCCGGGTCGAGATCACCCTGCGGAGCCGCGGGCCCGTCGTCCGGGCGGAGGCGTCGGCGGACGAGAAGCTGGTCGCCTTCGAGCACGCCCTGGACCGGCTGAAGTCGCAGCTGCGGCGCGCCGCCGACCGTCGCAAGGTCCACCGCGGCCTGCGGGCCCCCACCTCCCTGGGTGACCTGACGCTGGTGGAGGCCGTCGCGGCCCCGGCTCCCGGCGACGATGAGCGTCCCGAGATCCGCAAGATCGCCGGCCTCGAGGTCCACGGGGACGGCCCGCTGGTGGTGCGCGAGAAGCTGTTCAAGGCGACCCCGCTCACCCTGGCCCAGGCGCTGGACGAGA
>CAZBMH010000030.1:17075-24025 GCA_964492685.1 uncultured Micropruina sp. | reverse complement strand
GTCCGCTCCGCCGAGAGCCGGTTCAGCCTGGCCAACGTGATGCGGACGCAGCTGCTGGCCTCGCTCGGGGCGCTGCGCATGGGCATGGACATCCTGCTGCGCGAGGAGAACGTCGAGCTGGATTCGATGTTCGCCCACGGCGGCTTCTTCAAGACCGAGGGGGTCGGGCAGGCGCTGTTGGCGGCCGCAATCGAGACGCCGGTCTCGGTGGGCGGCATGGTCGGCGAGGGTGGTGCGTGGGGCATGGCGCTGCTGGCCGCCTACGCGGCGGATCCCGCCGGGCTGTCGCTGAGCGAGTACCTGACGCAGCGGGTCTTCGCGGGCGCCGAGAGCCACACGCTGGCCCCCGACCCCGAGGACGTCGCCGGCTTCGAGGCGTTCATGCAGCGCTACGTCCGCGGGCTGTCGATCGAGCGCGCGGCCGTCGCGGGGCTTCCCCTGGGCTCCTGACCCCCGGGCGCGGCGCCGGGCCTCGGGTACCGTCGTCCACGGCGTCGGCCTCCGCGCGGAGGGGGCCACCGGTCGCCGATCGCCACTGGGCGGTCCGCCGGATCGGGCGGTGGGCGACGCGGCATCGCAGGGGAGGCGACGGAGAGTTGAGCACGAGGGAGCCGGGCGCTCAGGACGAGGGCGCGGGCGCCGGGGGCCAGCGCGACGGCGGCCGGGGGCCGCTCTCGTCGCCGGAGTTGCTGGCGCTGCACGGCGTGCGGATCCTGGGCGCGCCGAGGTTGGCCGAGATCGCCTCGCGCTTCCGGCTGCCGCTGGCGGTCGTCCGGGAGCAGTTGTTGGACGATCAGGCTCTGGGCCTGGTCACCCGCTACGACGTCGGCGAGGTCACCTGGTCGCTGACCGAGCGGGGCCGGGCCGCTCATCGGTACGAATGTGCCCGACTGCGGTCACTTATGTACCGGCGAGCGCGGGAGGGTCAGCGACCCAGGCGGAGCCAGACCTCGGCGACGTCGCCCAGCGCGAGGCCCAGGGGGCGTCGGACGGCGTCCTTGACGGGGATCAGGTAGCGGCCGTCCCTGGGGAACAGCGAGGTCGTCCACTCGGTGTCGGCCACGCGCACCCGGACGGGGATCGCGCCCCAGCCGTAGGTGACCTCGCGGGCGACGGAGGCGATCAGGTCGCTGGGGCCCTCGGGGGCGCGCAGGTAGTAGAAGGGCGCGGGGCCGCGCCACTCCACCAGCTCGGCCTCGAACTCCAGTTCCATGCCCGCGAGCATAGGGCGGCCCGGACCGGCCGAGGCGGCGATGCGGGGTCTGGGTGCCGAGGCCCCGGCGGATGGACCGCAGAAGTTGTCGCCATGGGGCCGGTGGCGACCGGCCCCGAGGTCGTGACCGCAGAAGGTGTCTCTCTGAGGCCCCGTTGGGGGCTGTGTGCCGACACGTTCAGCGGCCGTGTCGTCGGGACGAACCGGGAACCCCGTCATGGCGACACGTTCTGCGGCCGACGGAGCCGCGCCTCGCGGAACGGTGATCGTCAGGGCCCGCCCGGCCGCGTGGCGCTGGTCGGAGATCCCCGCGGCTCGCGGCTCGCGGTCAGCGGCGGGCGTCTGCGCGCGGGCGCGGGTGGCGCGAGAGACTGCGTTCATGGACGAGAGCCCGACGATCCCTTCGGTGTGGCCGGGGATCACCTTCGAGGACATCCTGCGGGCCGCCGACGCGGTAGCCGCGGTGCTGCCGCCGACCCCCGCGTGGTCGTATCCGCCGCTGGACGAGGTCGCGGGCGTCGAGGTGGTGGTGAAGCACGAGAACACCCAGCCGACGGGGGCCTTCAAGGTGCGGGGCGGGCTGGCACTGGTCGCGTCCCTGCCGCCCGAGCAGCTGGCGCGTGGCCTGATCACGGCCTCGACCGGGAACCACGCCCAATCCATCGCGTTCGCCGCCCGGCGGGCCGGGGTGGCCGCCGTCATCGTGGCGCCCGAGGGGTCGCCGCCCGGCAAGCTCGCCGCCGTCCGGCTGCTCGGCGCCACAGTGATCAGCCACGGCCCGACCATGACCGAGGCCGGCGCCCACGCCCGCGAGCTGGCCGCCTACCGCGGCCTCACCTACGTCGACCCGGGCGACACCCCGGCGATCATCGCCGGCCACGCCACCGTCTACCTGGAGCTGCTGCGGCAGCGCCCCGACCTGGAGTGCCTCTACGTCCCGATCGGTTCGGGAAGCGGCGCGGCCGGCGCCTGCCTCGTCCGCGATCGGCTGGCGCCCGGGTGCCGGGTGGTCGGCATCCAGTCGTCCGCGGCGCCCGCCGCCCACCGCTCCTGGACGGAGGGGGTGGTGGTCGCCGCCGACTGCCTCACCCGGCACAGCGGCCTCGCCACGGGCAGCGGGTTCGCCCTGCCGCAGCGCATCCTGCGGGAACGGCTCGACGACTTCCTGCTCGTGGACGACGACGCCATCGACGCGGCCGCCGGGCTGCTGGCCCGCAAGGCCCACACGCTGGCCGAGGGTGCCGGGGCGGCCGCACTCGCCGGCCTGCTGCGGGACCCCGCCCGACCGCCGGTGTCCGCGGTGATCTGCACGGGCGGAAACGCGGGCGAGGACGAGCTGCGCGCCCTGAGTGCGAACGCCGGGTGACCACCCACACGGGCCGATCGCCGTCCGGCATCAGCCCCGGATGATCGCGTGGGGGTACTGCTCCTCGCGGCCCTGGAAGGCGAGGATCGCCGGGTTCTGGATGAGGCCGTCGCGGATCTCGATCGCCCGGGCGATGGTCGGGTGCTCCGCCCACGAATCCGGCCCGGCCATCACCGGTGCCAGCCACGGCAGCAGAGCCTCGCTGTTCTCCCAGGTCGCCGAGTTCCACAGGTGCGAGGGGCTGTGGTCGACGGCGTAATAGTGGACGTTGTCGCCCACCAAGAAAGACGGCTCCTCGAAGGTCGTCGGGTGAGCCCAGCTGAACCCCATGCCCTCGTCGCAGGAGACGTCCACGATCAACGTCCCGGGGGCGAGCGCGGGCAGGTCGTCCGTGGTCAGGAACATCATCGGCGCGTTCGGGTTCTGCAGGACGCAGTTGACGATGATGTCGTGACCAGCCAGGAAGCCGGTCAGCGGCTCGTGCCCGTCCCCGGTCTCGACAGAGCTGAGGTTCGTGGTGGTGTCGTCGACGGCGAAGTGGATGATCCGTGCCGAGGGGATCGGGGCGGCGACCGCCGCGGTGTCCCGGGTGGTGAGGACGTCGACCTCGTGGACGCCGAGCGCGTTCAACGCGGTGACCGCGCCGCGGGCGGTGGCGCCGAAGCCGATGACGGCCGCCTTCAGGCGTCGGCCGTAGTCACCGGTGATTCCGGCCAGCTGGGTGGCGTGCAGGACCGAGCAGTAGCCGGCCAGCTCGTTGTTCTTGTGGAAGACGTGCAGGCCGAAGGAGCCGTCGGCGTGCCAGTGGTTCATCGCCTCGAACGCGATCAGGGTCAGACGGCGGTCGATGGCCGCCTGGGTGATCGCCTCGTCCTGGACGCAGTGCGGCCAGCCCCACAGCACCTGGCCGGGACGAAGCTCGGTGACGTCGGCCAGCAGCGGCTTGGGCTGCACGATGATGTCGCACTCGGCCACTAGCTCGGCGTGGCTGCGCAGCCCACCCACCCACTCGGCCAGGTGCTCGTCCGAGAGCCCGAAGGGTTCGCCGAAGCCGCGCTCCAGGAAGATGAACGGACGCAGCTCGTCCGGGATGCGCTGCAGGTGGGCGGGGTGAAGGGCGAGCCGCCGTTCGTTCTCCTTGGCGGATCGGCCCATGATGCCGAGACGTGGGGTAGCCACCTGGCCTCCTTCGAGTGGTGGTGCGTCGAGCCTCCACCATAGGCCCCCGGGACGCGCCCCTCAGCCGCCGAGCCCGCCCCACACGGCGGTCGCGCCCGCGTGGCCGGTGATCATGACCAGGACGAGCGCCACCACGGCGGCCAGGACGGTCACTGCGCCGGCGACCCGGACGGCCATCGTCGCGACCGGCCGGTCGCCGATCCCGACGCCCCGAGCGGGGCCGGAACCGGAGCCGGCCGGGCTCGCGGACGTGGCGGCGTCCGGGCCGCCGGAGGGGGTGGGTACAGCCGAAGGGCGGGATGGGAGGCCGTCGGCCCGACGCCCGCTCGGGCCCGCCGCTCCAGCGTGAGGAACGCCGGAAGGGCGAGCGCGAGCACGAGGGCCGGGTAGGGGGCCAGCCGACCCCAGGCGGCGTGGGCGGCGGCCGCAACCGAACCGCCGCCCAGGGCGTCCAACAGGACCTGCCCGGTGAGCGTCGCGGCCAGCGCCGACAGCGCGCCGCCGGCCGCGAACGCCACGGTGAGCCACCCGTAGCGCGCCCGGACCCACGTCGAGAAGACCACCGCCAACGCCCCCAGGCATGACAGCGGCACCAGGACCACGGCCGCATGGACGATCAGGGGGTGCAGCGGCAGCCCGAACATGGCTCGGCCTCAGCCCTTGATCGCCTGGCCGTCGGCGCCGATCACGTACCAGACGCCCTGGACGTTCTGGCCGGTGACGTCGCCGGGCTTGGTGTCCTTGACCCAGTAGTACAGGGGCCAGCCGCCGTAGCTGGCCTGGACGGTGCCGTCGCCGCGGGTGAGGGTGCCGAGCTTCGAGGCGTCGACGCCGTCGCCGGCGACCGCCGTGCCGACCAGCGCGGGCCAGTTCGCCAGGCACTGCCCCTCGCAGACGCTCTTGTTGGGGGTGTCCTTGGTGAACAGGTAGAGGGTCATGCCCTTGCCGTCGACCAGCACCTTGCCCAGCGAGGTCTCGGCGAGCGCGACGGTGGGGGCGGCGGCAGCCGGGGCGCTGGTCGCCGGGGCACTGGCGGCGGCCGAGGTGCTGGCCGCGGCCGGGGACGCGGGGGTGGGGCTGCTGCAGGCGGCGAGGGCGAGCAGCGACAGCAGGCCGCCGGCGATGCCGAGGGCGTTGGATCGTGTAACCATGGGGTCCTCCTTCAGGGACGGGGTGTCACCGTTGATACGGCCCGCATGGCTCCAGGGATTGCGTCGCGGCGCAATCTTTTCGGGCGCCCCGGGCCGTATCCGGTGATGTGAACCTGTTTCCGCTGACCGATCGGGCCGCCGACGGCGCCCTGATGGCCGGCCTGGCGGTGGACGACGAGGGGGCGGCGGTCGCCTTCGTCCGCCGCTTCGAGGGGCGGGTCTTCGGGTTGGCGGTCTCCATCACCCACGACCGGGCGCTGGCCGAGGACGTGGCGCAGGAGTCGTTCCTTCGGGCGTGGCGGGCGGCGTCCAGCTACGACCCGGGGCGCGGCTCGGTGCTCTCGTGGTTGCTGACCATCACGCGGCACGTCGCGATCGATGCGATCCGGGCCCGGCGGTCGCTGCCCACCGAGGCCGCCGACCTGGAACGCCTCATCGGGATGACGCTGGCCGGGGAACAGCCCGACGCCGCCGCCGGACGGGTGGAGTCGCTGGCCGCCGCGGGACGGCTGCAGGCGCTGCCGCCCGAGCAGGCCCGGGCCGTGGTGTTGGCGGTGATCGGGGGCCACACGGCCGCCGAGGTGGCCGAGCATGAGGGGGTTCCGTTGGGCACGGCGAAGACGAGAATCCGGACGGGACTACGGCGGATGCGTCAGGCGATGGAGGTGGATCATGACTGAGTGGCACCCGGGCGAGGACGAGCTCGTGGCGCTCTCCCTGCTCGATCTGGAACCCGAGCGGCGAGAGGTGATCGCCGACCATCTGGTGCGGTGCGCCGAGTGCCGCGGCGCGTACCTCGCGGTGAACGACGGCATCCAGCAGACCCTGGCGGCGGCCCCCTCGATCGCCCCGCCGGCGGGCTTCTCGGGGCGGGTGCTGGCGGGGATGGCGTTCGAACGGCCGGGCCACGTCCGGGACGTCTCGCCGAGGGCGGCGACCGGGCCGCGGTCGTCTCCTGCCCGTGATGGTGTGGGCTCGCCGATCGCCGAGACCGGGCCGCGGTCGTTCCTTGCCGGTGATGGTGTGGGCCCGTCGACCGCCGGCTCGCGCCACGGGTCGGGTGCCCGGCGGATGTCCATGTTGCTGGCGGCGGCCGCCCTGGTCGGGCTGTTCGCCGGTGTTGGGGCGACGCTGCTCTGGCAGGGACTGGCTCCGGCGGACGTCCGTCCGCAGTCGGCGCTGGCGGCGGCGCTGGTGACCGGTTCGGGGGAGACGGTCGGGTCGGTGTCGCGGACGCGCGTCGGCGGCCAGGAGTACCTGCTGGTGAGCGTGACGGCCGGTCGGCCGAACATGACGTACGAGTGCGTGATGGTGGGCTCGGACGGGAGCCGCACCAGCGGCGGGACCTGGACGCTCGGCCCCGCCTCCGGCTCCGGCGCCGCCGCGGTCGGCACCTGGCTGGTGCCGCTCCCCGAGGGTGCCGCGAGCCGGGTGGAGCTGATCGCCCCGTCCGGGAAGGTGTGGTCCCAGGCCGCCTGGTGAGTCGGAGCGTCCCGGGTGGACGTGCCCCGGTTGATGGGCGCCAGGCCTGAATCCGGACTCGGCGCTGGGCTTGCCCGGGGTGGTGGGCGCGAGCCTTGGATCGGGGCTCGGTGCGGCGTGGGTCGCCTGCCGGGTGGTGCTGATCGTCTTGCCCCCGGAGTGACGTGCTCCCGGGCCGCCTGGGGAGCCGGGCCGTCCGTGGACGTGCCCAGGGTGGGCGCGAGGCTTGATTCCGAGCTCGGGGCACCGTGGTCGCACACCTTGTGGTGAGCCGAGGGCGTCGCGAGGGGGAGGCGGGGTCCGGGTCGAGCCAACCGTGGTCGTCACCGGACTGCCCGCCGCCCGTCGGCAGTTGCGGGTCGGCCGAACGCCTGGTGACCAACGGCACCCCTCTCAGAGCCAACGCGACCTCTCAGAGTCAACGCGACCTCTCAGAGTCAGCACGACCGCTCACAATCAGCACGACCTCTCAACCGATCACCTCTCGTCAACGTCGCATCGCTCCAACGTCGCATCGCTCCAACGTCGCATCGCTCCAACGTCGCATCGCTCCAACGTC
>CAZBMH010000030.1:0-16975 GCA_964492685.1 uncultured Micropruina sp. | reverse complement strand
GCAGCGCCGCCGTGGGCGCAACGGTTCACGCGCACTGGCCTCGGGTCAGGGCGCGGTCGCGGCGGATGGGTCTTCGCTCGGGGTCGACCCTTCGGGGTGGGATGACCTCGGGGGTTCCGTCCGCGTGGAGGCGGACTTCCCAACGGTCGGGGGGTGCCCCCGAGTGGAAGCGCGGCGGCTCGACGAGTTGGTGGTGATGGCTGCAGAGACTGACCAGGTTGCTCAGGGCCGTGGCGCCGCGGTCCCACCAGGGGACGATGTGGTGGGCGTCGCAGGCGGAGTCGGGCACGTCGCAGCCCGGGAACACGCAGCCGGCGTCCCGCAGGGCGAGGGCGCGGCGGATCGGTGGGGTGACCAGGCGCTGCGTGCGTCCGACGTCCAGGACTTCGGACGGGCCCCCGAGGACGGCGGGCACGAGGTCGGCGTCGCAGCACAGACGGCGCAGGTCGCCGGCGGCCATCGGGGTTCCGGTGTCGAGCAGCCCGGCCCGTTCGGCCCGGTCGCGCAGGTCGCGCTCACGCATGATGACGACCACTCGCGGACGGTCGCCGGCCAGGGCGGGCGCGGCTTTCGTCCGTTGGTGCGCGGCGACGAGGGCAAGGAGTCCGTCGGCGCGGCGTTGGTCGGGGCGGCGGCTCTCGGCGCGGATATCGAGGGCGTCGCGGGCTCGTCGCCGATCGGACTCGGCGTAGGCGTCGACCAGTTTGATCAGGCCGGTGGCCGCGACCGCGGGCAGCGATCCGCGGATCAGCACCGATCCGTCCTGGTCGGAGTGGAACGTCAGGGAACGGCGCGACATCGCCCGGCGGGCCTGCTCGTCCAACCGCTGCTGCTCCTGCTCGGCGGTCGGGCGGTGTTCGGGGGTCACCTGCTCCAGCACCGTGCGGGTCAGCCGGGCGAGGTCGCCGGCGGTGGTCGTGGCTGCGCGTTCGAGGAGGAAGCCCTCGGCCCGCTCGCGCTGCTCCTCGGTGAGGGCCGCCGGCAACTCGGCGAGCACCTTGTGGATCGCTCGGGCCTGCGCCACCCCGATGCCGCCCTCCAGCGCCGCCTCGGCGACCTGGCCGTGGGAGGCGAGCTCGCGACCGGTGAACACCAGCCCGGCGGCCTCCTTCGCCGACACCTGGCCGGACAGCGTGAGCCACGAGGTGAGGGGCGTCCCGGTGACCTGTTCCGCCGCCCCGGCCCGGTCGGCCTCCGCGGTCAGGAGCCCCACCAGCGCGTCGAAGCGGCGGCCAACCCGGCGCGCGGCGGTGAGCAGGTCGAGCCGCTCCCGATGCTCGAGGCGGCCCCGGCTCACATGGTCGACCGCGTCCAGCGCCTCGTCGATCACGGCGAGTGCCTCACGGGTGGACCTGGGGTGGGTCATGTCACAACCCTAGGCACCCCCACCGACAGTTTTCGCCCCAGAGGCCCTGAGTATCTGCTTGTAAGGGTCACAAATCGATATAACGAAATAGAACGGATGTTCCCCATTCGGTGTCGGCGGCGGCGCCGGGGTCCCTCGCCCCCGTTGGTACCACTTGGCCCCCGTGGCGCCGCGGGCGAAGTGCACCGAACGAGGGCGGGAGCGTCCCGGACCGGATCCGGGGCATCACGGCCCGAGGCTGCCCTGCGGGTGTCCCGAGGTCGTCCTGCGGGTGTCCCAGGCTGACCTGCGGGTGTCCCGAGGCCGTCCTGCGGGTGTTCCCGAGGCTGACCTCCGGGCGTCTCGAATCCGCCCGCCTGGCCGCGGGGGTCCCGGTGCCGCCCGCCGGCCGCTGGGGTCCCGGTGCCGCCCGCCTGGCCGCGGGGGTCCCGGTGCCGCCCGCCGGCCGCTGGGGTCCCGAATCCGCCCGCCGGCCGCTGGGGTCCCGGTGCCGCCCGCCGGCCGTTCGGAGGTCCCGGTGCCGCTCGCCGGCCGTTCGGAGGTCCCGCTGCCGCCCGCCGGGGCTGTGACCCGAGTCCCGTCGGGGCTCCGATCGGGAATCGCGGCGCAGGGCTGTTCTCCTAACGTCATTAGGGGAATACTGTTCCCATGGGACGGGTCGAGGAGCGGCGGGCGCGGGTCACCGACGCCATCGTCGCGGCGGCGACCGAGGTGATGGCCGAGGGCGGGGCCGCCTCGTTGTCGCTGGGCGAGGTGGCGCGGCGGATGCGGATGCGAACCCCGTCCCTGTACGGCTACTTCGGCAGCCGGGCCGAGCTGTGCGACGAGATCTTCCGCCGCGGCTGGGACGACTACGGTCGCCTCTCCGCCGTGATGGTCACCGCCGACACCGACTTTCCCGAGCTGCTCCGCCGGGCCCTGCTCGAGAGCGTCGACTGGGCCAACGCGCACCGGGCCGCGGCCGAGCTGATGTTCTGGCGTCCGATCCCGCGCTGGCAGCCGTCCCCCGAGGCGTTCGAGCCGGCGGTCGCGGCGATGGCCAACGTCGTCCGTCTGGTCGCCGAGGCGCAGGCCGCCGGGCACGTCCGGGACGATGTCGCGGCCGACGAGGTCGCGCAGGTGCTCGCCGCGCTGATCGTCGGCGTGATCGGCCAGCAGCTGGCCAACGAACCCGGCGTGGCCGCGGGGGAGGGGCGGGCCAGCCGTCACGCCGCGAGGTTCGCGTCCATGTTCCTGAAGGAGTACGGCACCACGAGGAGGACGACATGACACCGACCATCATCTGGCGGGCTCGCGAGCTGCCCCAGACCGATCGCGCCACCGCGCGCGCCAACTCCGCCGCCGAGTACGGGGCGCTCGCCGCCTTCGTGGCGGCCCTCGGCCCGGACGACTGGGCGCGCCCCACCGACTGCGAGGGCTGGACGGTGCGGCACATGGTGGCCCACCTCGCCGGGGCGGCGGAGAGCGGCGCCCGGCCGTCCGTCGCCCTGCGACACAACGCCAAGGCCACGCTCGGCGCCCTGCGTGGGCCGCTCGCGCCCGTCGACTACATGTGCGCGTCCCAGATCGCCGATCGCGCCGCCCTGACCGACGAGGAGGTCAAGCGCGACCTGATCCAGTGGACGGCGTTGGCTCCCGACGGGATCGCCCGGACGCCCGGCTTCGTCCTGCGGCAGCGGCTGCCGCGCTTCGCGGGGCTGCGTCCGGGGGCGACGCTGCGCTACCTGTTCGACACCATCTACACCCGGGACGCCTGGCTGCACCGCGTCGACCTCGCCCGCGCCACCGGGCGCCCCCGGGCCGAGTCCTCGGCCGACGCCGAGGTGATCGCTCAGGTGATCCGCGACCTCGACCTCGAGTGGGAGGGTCCCGCCGTCGACCTCACCCTCACCGGCCCCGGCGGCGGCAGTTGGACGATCGGCGAGGGCGCACCGGCGGCCCACGTCCGCGAGGACGGCGTCGCGTTCATGCGCCTGCTCTCGGGACGCTCGGACGAGTGCCGCCTGGAGGCCGAGGGGGATCCGGCGGCCGTCGCCGCGCTGCGCCGGGCCCGGGTGGTGTTCTGACGGGCGGCTCGTGTGGCGCAGGCACCCCTGGCCCGCGGTGACCGCTGCGCGGTTGGGTCACCGGTTCGGGTGCCCCCCCGCCGGCTGCTGCCCAAACCGACGGACGCGGCGCTGAGGGACGCGTTGCGCGGTCACTCGTCGTCTGTCCGACCTGGCCGTCGGAAGGGCGCGCTAGTGCACGCCGAAGCAGAACGGATGCCCGGCCGGGCTGGCGCAGACGGTGAACGACTCGGTCCCGTCGGGGTTGTCGGCCGGTTTCACCGGGCCCTGCAGCTGTCGGCCTCCGAGATCGAGCGCGAGCCGGACCGCCTCGTCCAGGTCGTCGACGTGGAGGTCGAGGTGCACCTGCTGCTGTTGCTCGCCGGAGGGCCAGTGCGGGGGGACGTGGTTGGGGGCGAGTTGGACGCCCATGATCCAGTCGCCGTCGACCGTGATGCTGTGCCAGTCATCCTCGGGGTGCACCGTCCCGCCGAGGAGCCCGGCCCAGAAGGCGCTCTCGGCGGCGATGTCGGCGGCGTCGAACACGATCACGCGGCGATTGACCCTCATGGATGACTCCTTCGTTCGGGGTGCCGTCACGCTACTGCCGCCCGCTGACGTCCCTCAAGGGTCGCCGGGGCGGCGCGTTCAGCCTCCGAGCAACTGGGCATCCCGACCAGCGCTCCGTCGACGCTCGGACGATCGGGGCCGCCCTCCCCGGGCCCGCCACGAACCGGGCGGCGAAGGACGACCCCGTCGCCACGTCGGGGCCCGACCGCTGGCCCTTGCGGCCTCCGATGTATCGCGCGGGCCGCCGGGTCCTCCTGTTGTGTGAGCCCACCCGGGGCTCCGTCCGGCCCCCCGGATCACCCCAGAAAGGAGCCTGCCATGGCTCTCACCCACGAACAGATCTCCGAGAAGTTCCTCGCGAGCAACGCCATCCAGTTCGATGGCCTGGCCAAGTTCGTCGGCGAGTTCGGCCCGGAACTCGTCGCCCAGGACGACGGCCTCCACGGCGTCATGTTCGGTCGCTACAACATCCTCGCGTGCATGTTGACGGCCAGCGACCTCTCCAAGTTGGTCGGGGACCTCGGCATGGCCCGGCAGCTGGCTGCCGCCGCCCAGAAGGTCCGCAAGTGACGGAGGTCCTTCACGCGCGCCAGGCCACACCCGCCGGTGTGGCCTGGCCGCGTGCCGACCTCGAGGACCGGACGGTGGCCGCCCTGGCATTGGCCGCGGACGTCCTGGACGAGTTCGGCACCACCGGTTACGTCGATGCGCAGCGCCCGGCGCTGAGCTTCGGCCCGGACAAGGTGATCGCCGAGAGCGCCATGCTGGCCTACACCGCCTCCGGGGCGAGCGATGGCTACCGGCTGACGAGCGCCGTCGCCGACGTGGTGGAGCGCCTCGTCCCGCTGTGCCGGTCGGCGCAGGCCCTCGCGGACGCCGCCCTGAACCCGCAGCGGGCCTTCAAGTACGCGATCCCGCATCGGCTGGTCACCGCGCTCGGTCGGCCGGACGACCGCTTCGACCGCTTCATCCTCGCCCAGTGTCGGACGGCCCGGAGCCACGCAGGCGAGCTGCCGCCGGTCGCCGAGTTGGAGCGGGCCTGGGTGATGGGCGGCTGGACGCGGGCCACCGGGCGCGGCGCGGACCCGCTGGACGTCCGCGGGACCGCGCTCGCCAAGCCCGTGAACCTCCTCACGGTCGACCGCGAGGAGGCCTACGCCCTCACCCACGAGCTGTTCTACGTCAGCGACTTCGCCCGCACCCCGGCGCGGCGACTCCCGCGCCCGCGGCGCGCCGTGCTGGCGGACGCGAGCGCCCTGCTCGCGCGGTTCGTCCGGCTGGAGGACTACGACCTCTCGGGGGAGCTGCTCATGGCCTGGCCCGAGCTGGGCGCGCCCTGGGACCCGGTGGCCACGTTCTGCTTCCGGGTGCTCGCCGAGGTGGCGGACGCCGTCGGCATGCTGCCGTGCGGCAACGTCGATCCCGCCCGCGCGGCCTCCCTGGCCCCGGAGGAGGCCGGGCGCTACCTGCGCGCGACCGGCTATCACACGGCCTTCGTGATGGGCTTCTGTTGCGCCGCCGCGCTGCGGGCCGGGCCGCCCCCGCTCGTGGCCGCCGCCGCCGTCCCGGACGCCGATGTCGTGTGGCCCGAGCTGTACGACCTGATCGACCATGGCCGCGGCCACTGGCAGCCGGTGTTCGAGACCCTTGCCGAGCCGGACAAGCGCGCGCTGACCCCCCTGCTGGCTGACATGGCCACCCTGGATGGCCTGGACGTTCGCGACTATCGCCGGACGGCGCTCGTCCTCGACGTGGCGGCTCGCGGCGGGTTCGAGGGGCCGCTCCAGCGGCAGGCGCGGACGATGCTGGGCGTGCTCGGCGACGCGTTGGCGTTGGCGAGCCGCTGATCGCCCGGCGCGTCGAGAGTCAGCGGCCGCGCGCCGCCAGGGCGACGCCCGCCGTCGCCGCGGCGTGTCGGACGGACGGGTTCCCTCAGGCCTGGCTGGCGTACAACCCGGTGAACGAGGCCCGGCTGAGCTCCGCGAAGTGCATCAGCAGCCGCACCATGGCCACCGGGGTGCCCTCGCCGGCGTCGAGCCGCTCGACGTTCAGCGCATGGACGGTGAAGACGTAGTGGTGGGCCGGGCCGGGCGGCGGCCAGGGGCCGCCCCAGCCGGGGTAGGCGTAGTCGTTGTTCCACGTCCGGGAACCCTCGGGCAGCGGCCCGCCCTCGGGGATGGACGTCACCGCCGCCGGGATGTCGGTCACCAGCCAGTGCCACCAGCCCGAGCCCGTGGGCGCGTCCGGGTCGAAGCAGGTGATGGCGTAGGAGGCGGTGCCCTCGGGCCCCGCCGTCCAGGAGAGATCGGGGCTGATGTTCTCACCGCCGATGCCGGGCTCGATGTGGCGGGACGCGATCGTCGAGCCGTCCGGGATCGCCGTGCTGCCGAGTTCCATGGGGGTCTCCTCGCCGTTGCCGATGGGGCCAGCCTAGGACGAGCCGTTTCGTCTGGGAGGGCCCGTCAGGAAAGCGCGCCGGTGCCGCCCCGCGAACCGTGTGGACACCGACGCGGCGGCCGTTTCGCGGCTCCCTCAGCCGCGTCAGGCGGAACCGGGCCCTCCGCCAGCCGCTCGCGCAGCGGTGCCCCGGTGAACGGGGGTTGCTAGACGAGCAGCCGCTCCCGCAGCCGCGTCAGGCTGTCGTCGGACAGCCCGAGGCCCCGGGTGGCGTAGGTCTCCACGTCGCCGAAGGCCGACGTCATCGCGTCGAGGGCGGCGTGGAGGTAGTTCAGCCGGACGCCGAGGACGGCCCTCAGCATCTCGAGGTCGCCGCCGTGCCGGGCAAACGCCTCGAAGCCGGGGCCGAGCGCGGGCAGGAACTGCTCGTTGGTGAGCAGGTAGTCGCGCTCGACCGTGGCCAGCGGCACCCCCAGCAGCTGGAGCAGGACGGCGGCACCCCAGCCCGTGCGGTCCTTACCGGCGGAGCAGTGGAACAGGACGGGCGCGTCCGCGTGGGCGATGGTGCCCAGCAGCGTCCGGAAGGCGGTGGTGGCCGAGCCGGGCGCGAGGAAGCCGCGGTAGGCGTTGGTCATGTGCCGGGTCACCTCGTCGGCGGCGAGGCCGTTGGTGGCGGCCACCAGCGCGGGCGGGTCGGCGAGCAGCGCCACCATGTCGATGTCGCCCTCGGTGGGGCGGTCGCCGAAGACGTCGGCGACGATGACGGGCGCGAGCGGGGCGTCCGGGTTGGAGGCGCGCTCCGCCTCCCGCCGCAGGTCCACGATCGCGCCCAGCCCCAGCTCGGCGACCGGGGTTCCGGCGGCGCGGTTCAGGTGGGTGCCGCGATACACCAGCCCACGGGCGACGGTGCGGCCGTCGGCGGTCTGCCAGCCGCCCAGATCGCGCAGATTCGGCACTTCGGCGACGTCGATCTGGGTTCCGGGGGCGGGATGGGTCACGGTGTTCTCACTCACGTGCTCGATTCTGCCAGTCGCGGACGGCACCCCCGTTCTGGCTCCCCACGCCCCTTGATCTGAGGCGTCGGCAGCAGTTCGATGGACGTGTCGGCGCACCGCCGCCGACGGACGAACGGGGCAGCGCATGACCTTCCCAACCCTCTGGCGCCGGCTGACCGACCCGACGCGGTCGTGGCTGAGCGAGCACAACGGCGAACCCCTGCCCCCGGCGATCCAGGCCGAGCTCGAGCGGGCCCTGGCCGCGACGGACCTCGACGGCTGGGTCGTCCGGACCTCCCGGGGGCTCGCCCTCACCGACGACGCCATCGACTGGATCGAGGAAGCCGCGAATGGCGAGCACGACGAGGACGACTAGTCCTCACCGGGGCCGTTCCCAGGGTCAGACGAGCTGGGGCAGGTGGGTGCCGGTGGCCGCTTCCGCGACGGCCCACAGGGAGGCGGCCAGCGAGGAGCCGCGGCTCGAGCGGTAGGCCTTGACCTCGGCGGTCGGTCCGACCATGCCGAACGATCCGCTGGGGCCGTAGTAGGCGCCGTTGCGGGCGCCCGGGTCGGCGGCGGCGAACAGCAGCGGCTCGGCGCCCTGCGCCACGTCCTGGCTGGGCGGGCGGAGCCGGTCGGGGAGTCGGCTGGTCAGCGTGCTCATCAGGGTGCCTCGGCCGCTGCCCTGCGCGGCCCCGGCGGCCTGCAGGTTGGTTCGGGTGAAACCCGGGTGCGCGATGGTCGAGCGCAGCCGCCAGCCGCGTGCCGCCGCGACCCTGGCCAGGTGCTACCCCAGGAGGAGGTCGGCGAGCTTTGAGGCCGCGTAGGCCCGCTCGGGGCTGTTGCTGGCTCCTCGCCGTTCGTCCTCGGGGACCGGCGGCCCCGCCAGGGGAGAAGCGCCGGTCGACGGCGGGTATTCCCCCCGCCGGGTCACTCGCCCCCGGCCAGCTGGGCCTCCAGCGCGGCGGCCACCGCCTCGAACTCGGCCAGCGCCGCAGACAGCTCCTCGACGATCTCGCGGGCGATCACGTCCGGGCTGGGCAGGTTGTCCAGGTCCTCCAGCGACTCGTCGCGCAGCCACGTGATGTCCAGGTTCGCCTTGTCGCGGGCCATCAGCTCGTCGTAGCCGAACGCGTGCCACCGCTCGGTCTCGACCCGCTCGTCCCGGCGTCCGGCCCGGAAGCAGTCGACGAAGTCGTCCAGGTGCTCGCGGCGCAGCGGGTTCTGCTTGAGGGTGAAGTGCTGGTTGGTGCGCAGGTCGTAGACCCAGAACCGCTCCGTCCACGGACGCCCGGGGTTGGCGGGCTTGCGGTCGAAGAACAGGACGTTGGCCTTGACGCCCTGGGCGTAGAAGATGCCGGTGGGCAGCCGCAGCATGGTGTGCAGGTCGTAGTCGCGCAGCAGCTTGCGGCGGATGGTCTCGCCGGCGCCGCCCTCGAACAGGACGTTGTCGGGCAGCACCACGGCGGCCCGGCCGTTGATGTCGAGGATCGTCATGATGTGCTGGACGAAGTTCAGCTGCTTGTTGGACGTGGTGGCGACGAAGTCGGAGCGCTCGATCTCGTTGTCCTCGCGCACCTCGCGGCCGTCGGCCCCGACCATGGTCAGCGACGACTTCTTGCCGAACGGCGGGTTGGTCAGTACCAGCGACCAGCGCGACCCCGGGTTGGTGAGCAGCGAATCCTGGACGACGATGGGCGACTCGCCGTTGGCCGTCCCGATGCCGTGCAGCAGCATGTTCATGGCCGCCAGCCGGGCGGTGCCGTCCACCAGCTCGTATCCGGTGGCGAAGTCGTCGCGCAGGTGCTCGCGCTGGGTCGGGGTGAAGGTGGCGGCGTGCTGGGCGGCGTATTCGTGGGCCACCAGCAGGAACCCGCCGGTGCCGCAGGCCGGGTCGATCAGGTGGTCGTCGACCCGCGGCTGCATCACGTCCACGATCGCCTGGATGAGCGCCCGCGGCGTGAAGTACTGGCCGGCGCCCGACCCCTTGTCGGAGGCGCCCTTGGCCAGCAGCGACTCGTAGGCGTCGCCCTTGATGTCGGTGCCGGTGCTCGACCAGTGCTCCTTGTCGATCAGGTCGACCACCAGGCGGCGCAGCTTCGCCGGATCCTGGATCCGGTTCTGCGCCTTGCGGAAGATGGTGCCGATCATGCCCGGTTCGCGCGCCAGCCCGGCCAGGATGGACGAGTAGGTCGACTCCAGCGCCGGCCCGGTGGCGTCCAGCAGCTTCGTCCACGAGTACTCGTCGCGGATGATCCTCTCGGGCGCGAGCTTCCGGGTGGCGCGCTCGTGGGCCATCTTGAGGAAGAGCAGGTAGGTGAGCTGCTCGGTGTACTCGATGACCCCGACGCCGTCGTCGCGCAGCACGTCGCAGTAGGCCCACAGCTTGTCCACCAGCCGCCGGGAGTCGTTCATGACGGCAGTCTTTCAGACCCCCGCGGGGCGCTCGGGCCACGTTCGACAGGCACCCACTGGCCGTGTGGCTCAGGGCTAGGGCGTCGATGCGTCGGCTTGATCCACCGGCTCAGGGCCGAACTCGTGAGGAAGTGCGTCAACAAATGCGCCCACCCCGGCGCGCCGGAGCCGGTCCAAGAGTGCGCCGTACGACAGGGGCGGCCTCGCGGACGCCGCCGCCTGATCCTGAAGGGCCGCCGCCACCCGGTCTGGATACAACTCCAGCTGATCCAGGAGGAAGTCGGCCGGGTGGACGACGGTCAGCCCGAGGCGGCGCACGGAGTGACCCG
The DNA here is from genome assembly GCA_964492685.1 of uncultured Micropruina sp. Lineage (GTDB taxonomy): Bacteria > Actinomycetota > Actinomycetes > Propionibacteriales > Propionibacteriaceae > Micropruina. The sequence continues at coordinate 6,858 of CAZBMH010000030.1, read as the reverse complement.
GGAAGTCCCTCAGGTTGAAGGTCACGAGTACCTGGCAATGAGCCTGGCTAGCCGCCGCTAGGACGTGGCGATCCTTGGGGTTGCATTGCATGGAGTCGATCAGGTGCCCATACCCAGTGACCCGGGCGGCGGGGAAGGACTCCTCCATGTGGGCGATCCGCCTTGCCGCCCGTTCGGGGGCGAGGCCCGCATGCAGCTGCAGGTTGCGCGACAGCTCGTCGAGTACGTCCGACGACCAGCGGGGCTGATAGGCATCCTGCTCCGCAAGGCGCAGCAGGGTGTCTGAGAGGGCGGCCCCGTAGAGAGCGCAGGTGTCGAGAAACGCCAGGAACTGCACCGAGGTCACCGCATGTCGGGCGGTGGGCCCTCGGTGGCCGAGTACAGGTCGTCCTCATCGGCATCGAGGGCCAGCTGGTCGAGGATCCGGTGGCGTCTGCGCCGGGCCGCGTCCTGGTACGCGACCAGGTCGCTGAGCAGGACGTACCGGTGTCGGCCGGGCTTGATCATCGGAATCTCGCCCCGCTCCAGCAGCCGGACCAGCGTGGGCCGGGTCACCCCAAGGAGGTCGGCCGCCTCCTGGGTGGTCAGGCGTGCGTTCTGGGGGGCGACGGTGACGGGCATCCCATGCATCAGCGCCTCGGCCACCTGCACCAGCACGCGATGCAGGGACTCGGGTAGCTCGACACGGCTGTTGTCGGGGCCGACAAGGGCCGCCTTGGCTTCGGGGGCGCGAATTCCTCGCGCCTCCAGGGCCTTCACGAAGTCGATGATCTCCCCGGTGGAGCCGTCGGGGAAGTAGGTCGTCGGATCATGGCGGGTCATCGTGTGGGTCATTGTCATTCACCTCCCAGGTGCCTTCACCGTACAGTCAAACGAACAAAACGAAAAGGGTTGGCGGGCGGCTGTCCGGGCCTACCCGGCCCTGGCCCAGAGCTGACGCTGCCGGGAGGTTCACCGACGGCTCCCGCCGCTCCGCCCGACCCACTTGCGCGCCGACTCGCTGCTGCCCGCCAGCACCACCAGCACCGACAGCCCCGCCAGCACCAGCGCGCCCTCACCCGTGGTGATCGACAACGTCACGCCGAGCAGCAGCGCCAGCGCGACCAGGCTGGCGAGCGCCAGCTGCGACAGCCAGGCCCAGCGATGCCTGGCCACCGTCAGGACCCAGAGGGCCGTCAGCGCGATGGCCACCCCCAGCTCCGTCTGCCACTCAACCGCCGTCACCACCGCGTCGAACAAAGCCCTCACCAGGAGGGCGCCGGTCAGGGCGCCCGTGAACAGCAGGGCCGGCGGGGGCAGTTCGCGATCGAGGCCGGACGACGCGGCCACCGGCACGGGGGCGTTCCGACGGCTCGCCGCGCCGTGGACGTCGAGGATGGGCAGGTGGCCGTCGGTGAGGATCCTGTCGCCGCCCCCGTTGCGGGCGTGATAGGCCAGCGAGTAGTCCTCGATCACCCGGACGCCGCACGCGTGGTCGGCGAACCGGACCGTGTTGATGACGTAGTCGCGCTCGATGTCGGTGTCGGCGTCGACCTTGTGGGTGACTTGCAGCGTGAACAGCGACAGCCCGACCGCCCGGTCGTACGTCGCGGCCGCCAGCCACTGGACCTTTGCGCCGCCGGGCAGCGCCCAACCCTGGGGGACGTGCCAGAACCGGACATGGTGCCGCCGGGTGGCGTTCCCGTCCACCTCCTGCTGGTAGGCGAAGTCTTGGGTGCGTCCGAACAGCAGCAGGTCGGAGACCGGCGCCGCCGGATAGGGGCGCCGCAGCAGCGTCGACTGGACGATCCGGACCGTCGAGCGGACGGTGATCGGGTCGGCGAGCGTCCAGCCCGCGCCCGTCATCGCCGCGTGAATGTCGGACGCCGTCCCGTCGAGCGCGAGGTTCACCGGGTCGCCCAGGACGCCGTCGCCGGTCCGCGTCCGGCCGATGAAGTAGTCGGGCACGTAGAGGAACGTGACGAGCTCGTTCAGCCGGGGCAGCGTGACGTAGGTGAGCAGCAGCCAGAACAGCAGCAGGTTCAGCAACCACGCGCCGCGCTCGAGCTCGTGCCGCCGCAGCAGCAGCGCGCCCAGCCAGCCGGACAACAGGAGCGCCACCACCACGAAGACCGCGCCGAGCACCTGGTACAGGCGGAACCGCCTGGCGCGGACCTTGCCGGGGGGCGCGACGTACCGGGGCGGCTCGCTCGGGATCGGGTACGAGGTCATGCCTCATTCTGCCGCCCGAGTCTGACGCCCGGCCGTCGATCAACCCGGCGGCCCCACGTCGGTGATCGATCTGCCAGAATCGGCCAACTCGACGAAGGGACGGACCCCATGAACCCCGTTGCTGACGACCCGGCGGGGCGCCCGATGAGCGCGCAGGCGTGGCCCGCGCTGCTCGTGGACAGCTGGACCGACACCCGCGAGACGCTGCACCGCTGGCTGCAGATCGTCGGCAAGATCCAGCTGGTGTCCACGCCGCTGGTGAACCACTTCTGGAACGCGGCCCTCGACCTGAGCGCCCGCGGCCTGCGCACCGGGCTGATGCACGAGGGCGACAAGGACTTCGACGCCGAGTTCGACTTCATTGACCATCAGCTCGTCTTCCGGCTCGCGGACGGTCGGCGCGCCACGGTCGCGCTGGAGCCCAAGAGCGTCGCGCGGTTCTGGACGGAGGTCCAGGCGGCCCTGGCCACGCTCGGCCTGGTGTGCACGATCGTCCCGTCGCCGAACGAGATCTCCCCGGCGACCCCGTTCGCCGAGGACACCGAGCACGCCTCCTACGACGCGGCGGCCGCGAACGCGTTCTGGCGGCAGCTCTCCAGCGCCGGACGGGTGTTCGCCGCCTGGCGCTCCGGCTTCGCGGGCAAGGACAGCCCCGTCCAACTGTTCTGGGGGTCGCTGGATCTGTCGTGCGTCCGCTACTCGGGACGGGTGGCCCCGGCCGAGCCGCCGAGCCACGTGCCGCACCTGCCGGCGTGGGTGATGGTGGAGGCCGAGTCGCGGGAGAACGCGTCCGCGGGGTTCTGGGCCGGCGGCGGCGACGAGGGCGCCTTCTACGCCTACGCCTTCCCCGAGCCGGCCGGGTACAAGGAGGGCACGCTGCCGGTGGGTCACTACGACGAGACCATGGGCGAGTGGCTGCTGCCCTACGAGACGGTACGGACGAGCGCCGACCCCGACCAGACCCTGCTCGACTTCCTCAACGGCACCTACGGCCTGGCCGCCGACCTCGGGAACTGGGACCGCGCCTCCCTCGACGTGGATCCTCACCGCCTGGACGCCCACCTGTACCGGGGAGCCGACCGGACGCCGCTGTACTGAGCCGAGGACTCACCCGTTCCGCCAAGGGGCGGTGAGCGGACGCGAGCTCGGGTTCGGCGTCCTAGTCGGCGATGGCCCGGTCAACCACGTAGACCGGGCGCAGAGGCAGCCGTTCGCGCCAGACGCGCGGCAGTTTCGGGTAGTTCTCCAGCACCAGGGTCACGATGTCGTTGCCGGTGAGTAGCCGCAGGTTCTGGAGGTTCCGTTCGAGCCCCAGCGCGCCGGTGCTGTAGTTCCCGAGCGTGACGAACAGGCCCAGATCGGATGTCCCGGACGCCAGGGTGCCGATGAGGTTCTGGACCGCGGGGGTGCCGATCGTGGCCGCCGTGTGCTTGCACTGGACCTTGATCCGCGGCGGTTCGAGGCCCAGGGGATCCTTGTGCGCGATCACGTCCACGCCGCCGTCGCCGGTGTACTGGGTGACCCGCGCCTGATACCCGAGGCTCTTGAGCAGGTCCGCCGTGAACTCCTCGAACTCCTGGTGGGTCAGCGCTTCGAGCAGTGTCGTGAGGACGAAGTCGCGGGTGTACTGCTCCAGGTGCTCGGCGTTGGGCTCCTCGGCCACCCATTCCTCCAGCGCCTCGGCGGGGACGGGCGCCGCCGGCTCGGTGACCTTGCCGGACTCGAAGTAGGGGAGGAAGGCGGCGACGTTCTTCGTGACCTGGAACAGCGTCAGCGCGGAGCCGATCTCGAACAGCGCGGGCTTGGGGAACACGGCCCTCGGCACCTCCCTATTGATCCACTTCACCGTGCGGCGGTGCTGGTGGACCGGCGCTGCGGCGTCGAAGGTGTAGTCGCCGGTGACCACGCCGAAGTTGAGCGTGCTGTCCGCCTTGTACGGCGCGATGACGAGGTCGCCCACCTTCATCTCGAACGCGAACCGCAGCACGATGCCCGCCCACACGGGGATGGCGCCGGGCTTGGCCAGGGGGTTCGCCCGCTGGAGGGCCAGCTTCATCCGGTCCCGGTCGTTGCCGATCACGCGGGCGTCGCCCACGCCGTCGAAGCCGATACTGATGAAGCCCTGCTCGAAGAGTTCGGTGCCCAACTGGTCGTTGTGAATGCCCCACACGGTGCTCATGCGGACTCCCTTCCTGCGATGTCCTCGATGACGGCGGTGTCGGACGAGCGCCCGGTCAGTCGCCCGGCGAACGCGGCGGCGAGGATGGCGCGCTCAAGAGCCCCCGCCCTCTCCCGCACGGCAACGCACGCCCGCCGTGCCCGGTCCCCGGCCGCGCGAATCTCGGCAAACGCAGAGGCGACGGCCCGCTGATCCTGAATCTGCGGGACGAGGATCGGCATCTCCACGAGGCGGTGCTGATACACGGCCGCGACATTGGTGCTGGCCCGCGAAGCCTCGCCGATCAGGTCCTTCATGATGTGGCCCTGGAACCAGAGCCAAACGAAGGCCGGGTCCATGATCGAGTCGAATCTGAGGCGCATGATGTTCTCGTTCAGGAGGGCTCCAGAGACCCGGGCATCGGCAAGGGCCGTCTTGCCGACCAGCTCGGCCGAGTTCTTTGAGTTGAAGAGAATGTCGCCCGGCCGCACGCCGTACTTCTCGACGCTGCCCGCCTCCGGGGACACGTAAACGAGCTCGTCCAGGTCGAGCGATCCATCCCGAGAGATGTTGTTCATCTTCAGGTACGGGACGCCTACCGCTGCCGGAACCAGGTGACGGGCGGAACGGCTCCAACCTCCCCTTGCCTCATGCAGGACCGTCCCGATCTGCCGCGTCGGGCCGCTAAGTCCTGCGAGGGCGCCCCGCAGCCAGGCCCGCTCCAAGGTTCTGATTCGCAGCTCGGCCGAGTGGATGGTCTTGGTGGACGACTCCACGTCTGTGAGGTGCTCTTCGACGATGGCGACTATGCGCTGCTGCTCGGGCAACGGGGCCACCGGCAAGACATGGCTCCGAACCTGGCTTCCGGTTACTGCCACGAAAGTGCTTCCCGCTGCCTCTTTGGCGAGGCGGTGCTCGGTCGCTCGCAGCGCCCAGAGTAAGTAGCGCTGCTCAACAATGGTTGGGTTGGCACGGATCGCCGCCAAGCCCCGACCGATGACGCAGTCGGCGGGAGCCAAGTTCGTGGGCCCGACTGGGGCCCGAACGGACAACAGGATGTCCTCGGCGCGGGCTCGCTTACTGCCTTCCGTGGAGTACTTGCGCACTTGCGCATACGTGTCCGTGAAGTCGGCCTTCCCCTGGAAGAAGGGAAGCCCTTTGCCTTCGTCGTTGTAGGCCGAACTTGGCGGCGACTGGCCCAAGCTAACGCTGGCGATGGGCGCCAACGGCAAGGCCCTCCAGCCTTCAGGGAGGGTCACGCCGTCAGCTCCTCGTTCAGCTGTTCCAGGTACTCGGCGGCTTTGTCACCCAGGTCGCGCAGGGCGCCGTCGACGCCGCCGCGCTCGGTGAAGGGGGCCTCGTCCAGGTCGGTGGGGGAGATGCCCGCCGAGACGGTGATCACCTCGACGATGCGGTCCAGCCACCAGCGCTGGTCGTCGGTGAAGCGGGTGCCGGCCTGCTCCTGCTGGGCCAACCAGTTGGCGTAGCGGGCGCGGACCACGTCGGCGTAGGGGACCAGCTCGGCGTCCACGCCGACGGTGAAGCGCAGCAGGCTGACCAGGTCGGTGAGCGTGTGGCGGTTGCTGCGGCGCACCCGGGCCCCGTCGATGGTGGCGTAGGCGGCCCAGATCAGGTCGGGCGTCCAGTTGCGGGGCGGGCGGTTGATCCGGTCCGCCAGCTCCTGGATGTCGGCGAACGACACGTGCGGCGGGGGCGCCGGCGTGGTCGGGTGGCGCAGCCGGTCCATCACCTGGATGGCGGTGATCTCGTCGCGGTGCTCGTCCAGGTACTCCCGCCACGACTCGACCACGCTGCGGGCCCGGTCGGCGTCCACCACCCCGTGGGCGTCGAGCAGGGTGTCGGCGTTCACCTCGTCGATCACCCGGTCGTGGGCGCGGCGCAACTCCAGGATGCGGTTGCGCAGGTCGGGGTTGGCGGCCAGCGGCTCCACGGCCTCGTCCAGCAGCCGCCGGACCGCCTCCGTCGCCTCGGGCGTCCCCTCGGACCCCGCCGGGATCGCGGCGCGCTGGCGGTCGGGGTCGACCGCGTCCACCAGCGCCCGGACGATGGTCCGCACCGGGCCGCCGGCGACCGCGTCCAGCTCGTCCCGCTCGGCGGGGGTGAGCTGCAGCTCCAGGGCCGCCAGCCGGGACGCCAGCGTCGCGGTCTCGTCCTCGGTCAGCGTGTAAAGGGCCGCCTTGCCCAGCAGCTTCGCCAGCGAGACCCCCTTGTCGCGGTTCAGGGGCGGCTCGACGAAGTCGTGTTCGGTGACGCCGATCGCGTCCACCAGGACGAAGCGGGTCTTCTCGGCGGCGTCCGGCGTGACGGCCTGGAAGGTCGCCGGGTCGATGGTACGGGCGCCGCGTCCCTTCATCTGCTCGAAGTACTGGGCCGAGCGGACGTCCCGCAGGAAGAAGACGCACTCCAGGGGTTTGACGTCGGTGCCGGTGGCGATCATGTCAACGGTGACCGCGATCCGCAGGCTGGGC
>CAZBMH010000029.1:16016-25075 GCA_964492685.1 uncultured Micropruina sp. | reverse complement strand
ACGCCCTCACCATGGCCGACAACATCATGACCTTCCGGGTGGTGATCAAGGAGGTGGCCGCGATGCAGCACATGTTCGCCTCCTTCATGCCCAAGCCGCTGACCGACTCACCCGGGTCGGGCATGCACACCCACCTGTCGTTGTTCGAGGGCGACACCAACGCGTTCTACGACGCCTCCTCCGAGTACCACCTGTCCAAGACGGGCCGGCAGTTCATCGCGGGCCTGCTGCGGCACGCCGGCGAGATCTCCGCCGTGACCAACCAGTGGGTGAACTCGTACAAGCGGCTCGTGGGGGCCTCCGAGGCGCCGCGCTACATCTGCTGGGGCCAGAACAACCGCTCCGCGCTGGTGCGGGTGCCGATGTACAAGCCAACCAAGGGCGCCTCCGCGCGGGTCGAGCTGCGGTCCATCGACTCGGCGGCCAACCCCTACCTGGCCTTCGCGCTGGCGCTCAACGCCGGGCTCGCGGGCATCGAGAACGACTACGAGCTGCCGGAGGGGGCCGAGGACGACGTCTGGAGCCTCACCGAGAAGCAGCGGCGCTCGTTGGGGATTCGTCCGCTGCCCCGCAGCCTGGATTCGGCCATCACCCTGATGGAGAGCTCCGAGCTGGTGGCCGACACCCTGGGCGAGCACGTGTACGACTTCTTCCTGCGCAACAAGCGGGCCGAGTACGAGGAGTACCGCTCACAGGTCACGCCCTGGGAGTTGGCCAAGAGCCTCCCCGCGCTCTGACGTGCCGCGCGCCGCTCAGCTCAGGTGATGGCGCAGCGCGCCGAGCAGGTTGGCGTCGTTGCGGTGCTGGGCCACGCGGAGGACGGGCGTCGGTAGCGGAACCAGCGACCGGGCGATCAGCGACTGCAGGTGCGCGTCGATGGCCGGCACCAGCGCCGGGTGGGCGCTGATGCCCCCGCCGATCGCCATGGCGTCGGGATCGATCAGGACGTGCACGTTGTAGAGGAACGCGGCCAGGCGGCCGGCGTACTCGTCCAGAACCTCGACGGCCACCGGATCGCCCTCGTCGAAGCGCTCGAAGAACGTCCGGCCGTCGATCGAGCCGGGCTCGCTCCCGGTCCGCTCGCGGTAGGGCTCCACCAGCCCGCCGGCCCCGCCGGTGAGGCCCAGCAGCCGCTTCGGGTCCGGGTCGTCCAGGTCGCCGAGCGTGAAGCTGGCGTTGCCGGCGTGGAATGTGGCGCCGTAGTGGACCCGGCCGTCGATCAGCAGGGCGCCGCCGAGCCCGGTTCCCAGGACAAACATCGCGGCGGTCCGGCAGCCCGTCAGCGCGCCGTCGGCCACCTCGGCCAGCAGCGCGCAGTTCGCGTCGTTCTCGACCGTGACCCGCGTGGGGCAACGGGCCGACACCGACGCGATCAGGTTGGTGCCGGCGTTGAAGCGCAGGTAGCCGCCACTGAACATGTGCCCCGTGGCCGGATCGAGCTCGCCCGCCGAGCTGATCGCGATGCCGTCCACCAGGCCCGTCGCGTCGAACAGCCGCCCGACACCCTCGATGAACTCGTCGTGGGTGGTGAAGGTGTTCCGCACCGTCCCCTTGTCGGTCAGGGTGAACGCCTCGTCGGCGACGGCGTGCTTGATGCCGCTGCCGCCGACGTCCAGGACGAGGAATCGGCTCACCGGAAGAGCGCCTCGCCCCGCGAGGTGATCACGTCATGGAAGTAGCCGAACGACTTCTTGCGGTACCGCTCCAGGGTGCCGCTGCCGTCGTCGTTGCGGTCCACGTAGATGAACCCGTAGCGCTTCGACAGCTGGGCCGTGGACGCGCTCACGACGTCGATCGGGCCCCACCAGGTGTAGCCCAGGACGTTCACGCCGTCGGCCAGCGCCTCGCCCACCTGGATCAGGTGCTCACGCAGGTAGTCGATGCGGTACTGGTCCTCGACGGTCTTGACCCCGTCCACCTCGACCAGGACGTCCTTGGCGCCTAACCCGTTCTCGACGATGAACAGCGGCTTGCCCCACCGCTCCCAGTAGTCGTTCAGGACGACCCGCAGGCCGGCAGGGTCGATCTGCCAGCCCCACTCGGAGGCCTCCAGGTAGGGGTTGGGGACGCCGGCGAAAATGTTGCCCGGGCCCTTCTCGGCGTCGGGGTCGGCGGTGGCGCAGATGCTGACGTAGTAGCTGAAGGAGACGAAGTCGACCGTGTTGGTCATGATCTCGCGATCCTCGTCCGTGATCTCCAGCTCGACCCCCTGCTCGCGCAGCTCCCGCAGGAAGTAGCCCGGGTAGACGCCGCGGCAGTGGACGTCGCCGAACGCGTAGTTCTCGTGCTCGATCTTGCGGGCGGCCCACACGTCGGCCGGCTTCGGTGTCAGCGGGAAGGTGGGCATGGCGATGATCATGCAGCCGACCTGCGCGCCCGGCATCAGCTCGTGGGCGAGCTTGGTCGCCGCGGCCGAGGCCACGAGCTCGTGGTGGATCGCCTGGTAGAGCTCGGTCTTGGAGAGCTGCTCCTTGGGCGTCCAGATGCCGCCGGACAGCAGCGGGGCGTGCAGGATCGAGTTGATCTCGTTGAACGTCAGCCAGTACTTCACGCGGCCGTTGTAGCGCTGGAAGATGGCGCGGCAGAAGTTCTCGTAGAAGCCGATCATCCGACGATCGGTCCAGCCGTCATAGGTCTTGGCCAGGTGCAGCGGCGTCTCGTAGTGGCTGATGGTCACCAACGGCTCGATGCCGTGCTTCTCCAGCTCGTCCAGGACGCGGTCGTAGAACGCCAGGCCCTCCTCGTTCGGGGTCTCCTCGTCGCCGTTGGGGAAGATCCGGCTCCAGGCGATCGAGAACCGGAACGTGGTGAAGCCCAGCTCGGCGAACAGCGCGATGTCGGAGGCGTAGCGGTGGTAGAAGTCGATGCCCTCGAGCTTCAGGTTGTCCGGCGTCGGCTCCTCGGTCGGCGGCGCCATGATGCCCTTCGGCATCACGTCCTGGATGGACGGGCCCTTGCCGTCGGCAAGGTACGCGCCTTCGAGCTGGTTGGCGGCGGTGGCGCCACCCCACAGGAAGCTGGCGGGGAAGGGGGCGGTGGTCATGGGCAAGCTCCTCTCGGTGCCCTCATTCTTTCCCCCCGGGTCGCCCCCCGCAGGCCCGTTTCACGATTCCTTGGACGGGTCCGGAGTGCCCAGGGGGCTGGACGTCTCGGATCCGCTCAGCGGGTGGCCGTGGGTGCCGGGGTGGCGGGTGGCGCGCTGGTCGGGGCGGCGCCGGGAGCCACGGCGCTGGGGGAGGCCGAGGCGCTCGTCCGCCGTCCGAAGGTGCCGAGGTTCGGCAGCGCCGCCTGGCGGTCCGCCAGCACGACGACCTGGCCCTCGGCCAGCCCCCCGACGATCTGGATCAGCCCGCCGCCCACGGCGCCGGTGGTCACCGTCACCACCTGCGGGGCCGCGTCGGCGCCGGCGAGCAGCCTCACGGTGCCGGTGGTCGTGGTCACCTGTGTCACCGCCGACACGGGCACCGTCACGACGTCGGTGACCGTGCGCAGCGTGATCGAGAGGTCCGCCCGGGCGCCGGTGCGCAGCAGCTGATCGGGGTCGGCCACGTCGACCCTCGTGGTGTAGGTGGCCGTTGTTCCCGAGGTCTCGGTGGAGGCCAGCATGCTGACGCCCGCGACGGTCCCGGTGAGCTCCTTGGTGGTTCCGGCGGCCGCGATCGCGGCCGGCTGCCCGGCGCTGACCAGGGGTCGGACCGACAGCGGCACCTCGATGGACACTTGGGCCGACCCGGCCCCGACGATGGTGACGCTCCGGCCCGAGGCGGCGCCCCCCTTGGCGAGCGTCATGGCCCCGACGACGCCGGCGATCGGCGCCTTCAGCGTGGCGGCGGCCACGTTCGCGCGGGCGGCGTCGACCTTCTGCTGGGCGGCCAGCACGTCAGCGCGGTCGGCGGCGAGCCGGGAGTCGCTCGCGGCGCTGACCGTGCCGCCCGCGGCGGCGGTGGCCCCGGACGGCGCGGCGCCCCCGGTTGCGGAGGTGGCGGTGATGGCCGCCGCGGCCGCGCTCTCGGCGTTGGCCAGGGCGATCATCGCCTCGGAGCAGGCGGCCAGTTCCTCGGCGGTCGCCGAAGAGCCGCCGGACAGCACGGGTGCGCAGGCCCGCTGTTGCGCGGCCAGCGCCTCCTGCACGGCCGCCATCGCGGCCTGGAGCCGGGCCAGGGCGGCCTTCGTCCGGGCGGCGGCAGCGGCGGCCGCCTTCCTGGCCTTCGCGGCGGCGGCCTTCGCCTTGGCCTTCGCGGCGGCCGCGGCGTCGATCGAGTCCAGGTCGCTGCTCAGCTGCGCCTCGGCCCGGGCCAGCGAGGCCCGCGCCTGCAGCAGCGCGACGTCGAAGCCCGACTTGTCGACGGTGGCGAGCGTCTGCCCCGCGGCGACCCGGTCGCCGATCGCCACCTTGACCGAGGTGACGGTCCCGGTCACGTCGAACGTCGCGTCCACCTCCTTGGTGCGCGAGACGGTGCCGCTCAGCCGCAGTCGCTCCTCGATCGACCCCTTGGTGGCGGTGGCGGTGGCGTAACGGTCGGCGGCGGTGGGTGTCGTGGTGGCCGTGGCGGCGGCCACGACCCCGGCGACCAGCGCCAAGGCCAGCAGCACCCCGGCGGCGGCCAACCCCAGCCGGGAACGGCGGCGGGCCATCACTCACTCCTCAAGGCGTCGATCGGGGGAAGCTTCGCGGCGCGGCCGGCGGGGTAGACCCCCGCGATCACGCCGATGCCAATGGAAACCAGCAGTGCCACCGCGGTTGCCGCCCACGAGATCGCCACCGTGAAGCTGAGGGCCGCGGACAGCGCAAGCGACCCGAGCCATCCCAGCACCACGCCGGCCAACCCTCCCAGGAGGCCGAGAATGCCCGCCTCCACCAGGAACTGCCGCCGGATCAGGCCGGGGGTGGCGCCCAGCGCCTTGCGGAGCCCGATCTCGCGGACCCGCTCGCTGACGGAGACCAGCATGATGTTCATGACCCCGATCGCCCCGACCAGCAGCGAGATGCCGGCGATGCTGGCCAGCAGCCCCGTCATCACCCCGATCGTGGACGAGAGCGTCGACACCAGCGAGGCGGAGCTCAGGATCTGGAAGTCCGCGTCGGCGGCGGTGAGCCGATGCGAGCCGAGCAGGGCCGCGTTCACCTCCTGGTAGGCGGCTGACAGGCTCGCGTCGTCGGTGGCCTGCACGTAGATGGACGAGACGGAGCGGGTGTTGGCCTGGGTGGAGAGCTGCGACACGTAGGTGCTGCGCGGCATGACGACCTGGTCGTCCTCGTTGGTGAACGCGCTGGTGCTCCCAGCCGACTCCAACACCCCGATGACCGAGAATTCCTGGCCGCCGATCAGCACGGTCCGCCCCACGGGCGAGTCGGTGCCGAACAGCTCGGAGGCGGTGGACGAGCCGAGCACCGCCACCTTGTTTCCCGCCTCGACGTCCCCGGAGGTGAAGAACCGGCCCTGAGCGGGGATCCGATTGCGCAGCTGTGACCACGCGGGAACCGTGCCGATCGCGGTCGATGTCCAGGTCTCGGTGCCGACCTGCAGGGTGACCGTGCCCGACGAGACGGGCGCCACGCCGCCGACGTCCGGGGCGACGGCCTTGTTGGCGAGCAGTTCAGCGTCCTCGGTGGTCAGGGTGGCCGACACCGCCCCGCCGCCGCGGATGCCGGCGGCGGAGGTGCCGAACGACGGGGTGATGGTGAGCAGGTTGGAGCCCAGCTTGTTGATCTGCTCGGTGATGGTGGTCTGGGCCCCCTGGCCGAGCCCGACGGTGAGCATCACCGCGGCGATGCCGATCAGGATCCCCAGCATCGTCAGCGCGGAGCGCATCCGGCGGGCGCCGAGGGCCTCCCAGGCGGTCCGGACGGTCTCGCCCCAGCCCATCATGCGTGGACCAGCCCCGACTCGGTGAGCAGCCCGTCCCGGATGGTGACGACGCGGGAGGCCTCGGCGGCCACGTCGTGCTCGTGGGTGATCAGGACGATCGTCCGCCCGTTGTCGTGGAGCTCGTGGAACAGGTTCAGCACGTCCCGGGTGGACACGGAATCGAGGTTGCCGGTGGGCTCGTCGGCCAGGATCAGCGCCGGGTCGGTGACCAGCGCCCGGGCCACCGAGACCCGCTGCTGCTGGCCGCCGGAGAGCTCCCCGGGGCGGTGCTCGACGCGGTCGCCGAGGCCGACGCGCTCCAGGGCGGCCCGGGCCCGCTCTCGGCGCTCCGCCCGGCCGACGCCGGCGTAGACCAGCGGCAGCTCGACGTTGCGCAGGGCGCTCTGGCTGGGAAGCAGGTTGAACTGCTGGAACACGAAGCCGATCCGGGCGTTGCGGACGTGGGCCAACTCCCGCTCGCTCATCTGGCTGACGTCGGTGCCGTCGAGGGCGTAGCGGCCCTCGGTCGGCACGTCCAGGCAGCCGATGATGTGCATCAGCGTGGACTTGCCGGAGCCGGAGGGGCCCATGATCGCCACGTATTCGCCCGCCGCCACCTCCAGGTCGATGCCGCGCAGCGCCTCCACCTGGACAGCCCCGGTGTCGTACACCTTGCGGACGTCCCGCATGGCCAACAGGCTCATCGGTTGACCGTCCCGCCGCTGGGCGGATTGCCGGGCGGCTGCCCCCCGCCGGGGGGGCCGAACTGGATGCCGCCGGTGCTCGCGCTGGGCGCCGCCCGGGTCTGGATGATGACCTCGTCGCCCTCGGCGAGGCCGCCGGTGATCTCGGTGGCGCCGCCGAACACCCGCCCCGTGGTGATCGGGGTCGAGACGCGCTGGCCGTTCTTGTCCTGCAGCACCGAGGTCGTCCCATCGCTGAACCGGATCGCCGCGGTGGGGATCGTCAGCACGTCCGGGTAGTCGCCCGCGGTGACGGTGACCGTCACGGCCACACCGGAGTACACGCCCGTCCCGGTGCTGCTGACGTTGAGGGTGACGGGGAAGCTGGCCGCGCCGCCGGTGGCGGTGGAGACGATGCCGACCGTGCTGACCTTGGCGTCCAGGACGGTGGTCGTGCCCGTGATGGTGACCTTCGCCGGCTGACCCTTCGTGAGCGAGCCCACATCGGCGGCGCCGACGGTGGCGTCGACCTTCCAGGAGGCGGTGTCGACGACCAGGACATCCGCGGTGGTGGTGGCACCGGTCGCCGCGGTGCTGCCGGACGAGGCCGCTCCTCCCCCGGAGACCGTGTCGCCCTTGGCGATGGTGACCAGGGCGACCACGCCGTCGATGGTGGAGCGCAGCGTGGCCTTCTTCAGCGCGCTCTGCGCGCTGGCCAGGGACGCCTCGGCGGAGCGAATCTGCGCCCGCGCCGAGGCGAGCTGGCTGCTGGAGGCGTCGTTGTCGACGGCGTCGCTGTACTGGCTGCGGGCCGTGGCGAGGTTCGCGTTCGCCAGCTCGACGGCGTTGGCCAGGTCGGTGGTGTCGATGCGGGCCAGCGCCTGCCCCTTGGTGACTGCCTGGCCGACCTTCACCTTCACCGTCGTGACCGTGCCGGCCGAGGCGAACGACAGGGAGGCCTGGTGGCGGGGCGCCAGGGTTCCGCTGAGGCCGACGGTGACCACCTGGGTGGATCGCGTCGCGGTCGCGGTGCGGGTCGCGAGGATCGCGGTGGGCGTCTGCGGGCGGAACGCCAGCCACAGGGTGACCCCGAGTGCGACGACCAGCGTCCCGATGCCGCCGATCAGCAGCCACTTCCGTCGCTTCGAGCCGCCTGCCTTGCTGGTGGTCATGTCACTCGTTCCTCAGTCGTGGACCGTTTCAGCGTGTCCGGGAAACCTGTGGGGACCCTGTGGGTCCGCTGTCCGGACCCCGTGGTGGAGCCGGGCGTCCGGCCGGGACGGCGTGGTCAGGGGGAAGAAGGCGGCCAGGTCGCTGCGGATCCCCGACGCCCGGACGAGGTGCTCGGCCCGCGCGTCTTCCCAGGCAAGGGAGCCGGCGGCCAGGCGCACCAGGGTGGCGGCGTCCGACTCGACCACGTTCGGCGGCGTGCCCCGCCGATGCGCGCCGGCTTCGTCCATGCCGAGCTGGACGGCCGCGAACGGCGGCACCCGCAGCTCGATGCTGCGGCCCGGGTGGCGCGTGGCCAGCTCGCCGCAGATCATCCGGGCCAGCCGGGCGGCGGCGGCCCGCTCCAGCGGCTCGCCCGACGCAAGGGACTGGGCGGCGGCGGTGATGGCCGCCGCCTCGAAACCGGGGGGCTTGGGCACAGCCCGAGGGTACCCGTGGTCTGTCACGCCGGGGGGTGGACGGGGCTACCATTCGCGCTATGCCTCGGACGTCGACGACCCAGGGGGCCCTGGCCCGGCTCGGCTTCGGCGATCCCACCTCCGCCGCGCGGGTCCTCGGCGACTGGGACGACGCCCACGGCGACGTGCTTCGTCCGCTGGTGGACGACCTGGCGGCCTCCGCCGACCCCGACCTGGCGCTGTCCGGGCTGGCGCGGCTGGTGGAGGGCAACCCGGGCCTGCTCGACCGACTGATCGCGGACGAGACCCTCACCCGCCGCCTCGTGGCCGTCCTGGGCGCCAGCGTGGCCCTCAATCAACACCTGGGCAACCACCCTGGTGACATCGACGTGCTGGCCGGCTCGGTGGCCCGCCGCAGCGCCGCGGAGCTCCGCGACGAACTGCTCGCCGCGGCCGGCGCCGACCCCACCGCGCCCCAACCGGTCGCGGCCGCCACAGGCGCCGACCCGCTCCGGCTGGCCTACCGGCGGGCGCTGCTCCGGCTGGCGGCCCGCGACCTGACCAGCGCGGATCCCCTGGAGCAGCTCCCCGACATCGCCGGCGAACTCGCCGACCTCGCGGACGCCACCATCGAGACGGCCCTCGCCCTGGCCCGCGGCGAGGTCGCCGGCTGGGAGGCGGTGCGGTTCGGGGTGGTGGCGCTGGGCAAGACCGGCGCCCAGGAGCTCAACTACGTGAGCGACGTCGACGTCCTCTACGTGGCCGAGCCCGCCGCCGACGAGGCCGGCGAGTCCCGCTGCACCCCCCAGGAGGCGGTGACGATCGGCGGCAAGCTGGCGGGTGCCCTCACCCGGGTGTGCTCGGCGCACACCGGCGCCGGGACGATCTGGCAGGTGGAC
>CAZBMH010000029.1:0-16006 GCA_964492685.1 uncultured Micropruina sp. | reverse complement strand
CGAGGGCAAGGCGGGGCCGCTGGTGCGCTCCCTGGCCGGGATGGCCACCTACTACCGGAGCTGGGCCAAGAACTGGGAGTTCCAGGCGATGCTCAAGGCCCGCCCGATGGCCGGCGACCTCGCGCTGGCCCGGGAGTTCTGCGACCTGGTCAGCCCGCTGGTGTGGCGGGTGGCCGAGAACGACCAATTCGTCGCCGAGACCCAGGCGATGCGCAAGCGGGTGATCGCGCTGCTGCCTCCCAAGGAGGCCGATCGGGAGATCAAGCTGGGTGCCGGCGGCCTGCGGGACGTCGAGTTCAGCGTCCAGCTGCTGCAACTCGTCCACGGCCGCGCCGACGAGCGGATCCGGGTCGCCGGCACGCTGCCCGGGCTGGCCCGGTTGATCGAGCACGGCTACGTCGGACGCAGCGACGGCAAGGACCTCGACGCCGCCTACCGCTTCCTGCGGCTGCTGGAGCACCGGATCCAGCTCTCCCGGCTGCGCCGAACCCACCTGATGCCGGACGACCAGCCCAGCCTGCGGCGGCTGGCGCGCTCGGTGGGCGCCCGCGACGTCGACGACCTGACCCAGCTGTGGCGTTCGGCCACGCGGCGGGTCCTGGGCCTGCACCGCCGGCTCTTCTACTCGCCGCTGCTGGAGACGGTGGCCCGGATCCCCTCCGACGCGGTGACGCTCACCTCGGAGGCCGCCGAGACCCGGCTGCGGGCGCTGGGCTACGCCGACCCGAAGGCGGCGTTGCGGCACATCCAGGCCCTCAGCCAGGGGCTCTCGCGGCAGGCCGAGATCCAGCGCCAGCTGCTCCCGGCGATGCTCGGCTGGATCGCCGAGGGTCCCAACCCCGACCACGGGCTGCTCGCCTTCCGGCAGGTGTCGGAAGCGATGGGCACCACCCACTGGTACCTGCGGGCCCTGCGGGACGGGGACGCGATGGCCGAGCGGCTGGCCCGCATCCTGGCGGCCAGCCGGTACGCGGTCGACCTGTTGATGCGGGCGCCGCAGGCGGTCGGGATGTTGGACGATCGCCAGGCCATGGAGCCGCGGCCGATGGCCGACATCGTGGCCGAGATGCGGCTGTCCGCCGCCCGGCATGCGGGCCAGGAGCGGGCCGTCCAACACGTCCGGGCCGTCCGTCGCCGCGAGCTGGTGCGGCTGGCGATGTCCGACCTGCTGGGTGTGATCGATCTGCCGAGGCTGGGTCGCGCGCTCTCCGAGGTGATGTCCGCCACCATCCAGGCGTCCCTCGAGATCGTGCTGCGCGACCACCCGGGCGCGCCCCGAATCGCCATCGTGGCGCTGGGTCGCTGGGGTGGCGGCGAGCTCTCGTACGGCTCCGACGCGGACGCGATGATCGTGGTCGAGGACTCCGAGGACCCGGACGCCACCAAGGTCGCCGGCCAGGTGATCGCCACGCTGCGGGCGGTGCTGGCCAGGCCGGGCGCCGACCCGGCCCTGGAGATCGACGTCGACCTGCGGCCGGAGGGCAAGGGCGGCCCGATCGTCCGCTCCGCCTCCAGCTACCTCGCCTACTACGGACGCTGGGCCTCCACCTGGGAGGCGCAGGCGCTGCTGCGGGCGGCCCACGGGGCGGGGGACCCCGCGTTGTCCGAGGCGCTGCTGACCGGCGTCGAGGGGCTGCGCTACCCCGCGGCGGGGCTCACCAAGACCCAGGTCGGCGACATCCGCAAGTTGAAGGCCCGGATGGAGAACGAGCGGATGCCCCGGGGCAGCGACCCCAAGCGACACACCAAGCTGGGCCCGGGGGGACTCAGCGACGTGGAGTGGGTGGCGCAGCTGATCCAGCTTCAGCACGCTCACGACGTTCCCTCCCTGCGGTGCACCGGCACCCTGGAGGCACTGGCGGCCGCGGAGGCGACCGGGCTGCTCGGCGCGGCGGACCACGCGGCGCTCGCGGACGCCTGGACGATGGCCAGCCGCCTCCGGAACGCCATCATGCTGCTGCGCGGCCGCCCGTCCGACAGCATCCCGACCGACACCCGGGAGCGGGCCGCGGTCGCGGAGATCCTCGGGTACGCCAAGGGTGAGTCCTCGCTGATGGTCGAGGACTACCTGCGCCGGACCCGCCTGGCGCGCCAGGTGATGGATCGCCTCTTCTGGGGCGAGGAGTAGATGATGCCTCCCGCGGCCGGCGCACCCGCGCTAGCGTGGGAGCCCCGATCGGAGGCGTGATGGATCCCCTGTTCATGCTCTTGCTATTGGCGTTGGCGATGGGCGGCTGGCTGTGGTGGCGGCAACGGGAGCGGCCGATGCCGCCCGAGACCGACACCTGGGAACTGCCCCCCGAGACGGACGAGGCGTCCGGCGCGCCCGCCGCTTCCCCGCCGCCCGCGGATCGCGCCGTCGGGGTCCCGCCGGCCGGACGCGCCCCGGCTGCGCCGTCCGCAGTCCTCGGGCCCCGGGAGCAGCCGCTCACGCGGGAGGCGCTGACCAACCGCAACCGCGTCCTGGACCCGAGCCGCTGGGACAACTCCCCGGACGGGGCGGCCTCCGACGACGACGGCGCCACCGCACCGCCGACGGTGTTCGACCGCGACGCCCTCCGGAAGCGGTCCGCCGACCAGGAGTGAGGCGTGCCCGATCGGCGGGCTCCGCGGATCTGCAGCGACGATCGAGGGACCGCAGCGTTGATCGCGAGGCCCCATCAAGGGGTCGAGGGACCGCAACGGGGGATCGAGGGACCGCGATGAGCCGCCGGCGCGAACGGTGAGCGAGGGCCGCAGGACCCCGCGCTGAACGCCCGAAGCCACGGGCTCAGCCGACCGAGAACCTCGTCAGATCCGGGTGGCACTCGGCCCCGAGCTCGGCCAGCCGCCGCCGGAGCTCGGGCTCCGGCGGGTTGTCGTGGCCCAGATGGATCGCCACGACGCGGCCATCCGGGGCCAGGTTGCCCCAGGCGCGCAGATCGGCGACCGCGGCCGCGAACGACTCCAGGTTGTGATGCTGGGGAACCTTGCGCTCCACGATTCCGAACGTCTCCTCCAGCAGGACGGCGTCGAAGCGCCACCCGGCCAGCGCCGCGCGGGCGCCGGACAGCCAGGGGCCCGTATCGGTGGCGTACAGCAGCGAGGCCGACCCGTCGCTGATCGCCCAGTTCAGGGCCTCCCCGTGCGCATGATGGTTCGCACGCACCGCCCGCACCCGGTAGCCGGCGACCTCGATCTCGTCCCCGGCGGTCAGCTCCACGAACCGCACCACCTCCTGGTCGGGGGCCAGCCACGGCCGGCAGGCCTCGATCACCGGCGCCGGGCCGAGCACCGTCAGCGGGCGGTCGGTGACCCAGGAGCGGTGCATCAGGAACGACGGGTGGCAGTGGTCGTCATGGGCATGGGTGATCGCCACCACCTCGACCGCGGCCAGGTCGAGGCCGGCCCGCAGCGCCTGCCGGGGCATCTCGGGGCCGGCGTCCAGCAGCAGCCGCCCGTCGACGGCCGCGCATGTGGGCGTCCGGGCCTCCCGCCGCCGCTGGTCGGCGCACGAGGTGCAGCCGCACCAGGCGTTCGGCCACCCGTCCGAGGCCCCGGTCCCGAGCAGCGTCACGTCCATGGCCGAACCCTAACCGGCCCGCAGCGCGCAGCGAGGCAAGGACCGCGACGCTGGCCGCCCCACCCCACGATGGCCTCTCGGGGGGCGCCCCCCAAGGTGGCAGGGGAGTGCGCCCCCCAGGGGTGGCGGGGCGTGTGACCCGACAGGCGGCGCACCCCCCGATGGGGGCGCCACATGCGGCCGGGTCTAGGCCGGTGGGAGGCCCGCGGCGTGCGGCTGTCACAATGGGAGGCCGCGTCGTCCATCGCGACGGTGCCCCAGTCGACCGTTCAGGAGTGCCCATGTCCGCCCGCACGAGCCGCGCCGTCACCGCCTGGCTGTCGGTCCTCGTCCCTGCGGCGGTGGTGGGGTGGCTGGTGTGGTGGCGCCGCTGGGTCTCCGACGACGGGTACATCAACGTCCGGGTGATCCACCAGCTCGTCGCCGGCAACGGGCCCGTCTACAACCTCAGCGAGCGGGTCGAGGTCGGCACGTCGACGCTTTGGCTCGCCGTCGTCGCGGTGGGGCAGCTGCTCGCGCCACGGCTGGAGACCGGCGAGGTGATGGTCATCATCGGCACGGCGTTCACGGTGCTGGCGATGCTCGTCCTCGGCCTCGGGGCGATCAAGCTCGCCCCGAGCAAGGCGCCGGTGGTGCTGCCGCTCGGGCTGGCGGCGCTGGCCGGGATCACCGTCTTCCTCGACTTCGGCACCTCCGGGCTGGAGACCTCGCTCACCTACCTGTGGATCGCCGTTTGCTTCTGGGCGCTGGCCCGCCGCTGGCATCGCCGGTCGTCCAAGCGGCTGCCGGCCTGGCGTCCCTGGCCGGTCGCCTGGGTGATCGGGCTCGGTCCGCTGGTTCGGCCCGACCTGGCGCTGGTCGCGCTGGTGTTCGGCGTGATGCTGCTCTGCCAGAGCGCGCGATCGCTGCGCGGCTGGCTGGCCTCGGCGGGGGTGGCGCTGTCGACGCCGGTCGCCTATGAGCTGTTCCGGATGGGCTACTTCGCCTCGCTGGTGCCCAACACGGCCCTGGCGAAGGCGAACGCGTCCCCGGCCCAGGGCATCACCTACCTGCTCGACTACGTGATGACCTACCACCTCTACGTCCCGCTCGCCCTGGCACTGCCGGCGATCGTGGCGGGGATCGCGGCCGCGGCACGTACCCGCGATCCCGGCTTGGCCGCCCTGTGGTGCGGCCCGATCGTGGCCGCGCTGCTCCACGGCGGCTTCGTGATCTCCGTGGGCGGCGACTTCATGCACGGCCGCTTCCTGCTGCCGGCCACCGTCCTCTTGTTCGCCCCGGTGGCGGTGGTCGCCGGCGCCGCTTGGCAGCGGGTGCTGGCGGTCCTCGTCCTCTGCTGGGCGGTCGCGGCGGGCGTGTGGCTGCGTCCCGTGCTCTGGAACGGGATGATCGTGGACGAGCGCAGCTACTACGCCCGCTTCGTTCCCGACACCCCCGGCGCCCTGGCCCGGGCCGAGAACTGGTCGGGCGACATCGGCTATCAGGTCACCCAGCGGGCCGCCCGCGACCTGGCCGCGGGCCGCTCCTACTTCCTCGACATCATGAAGCCCGACGACAAGGTGCCGACCGCCACCGGCGAGGGCGTCTACGTCTGGATGAACTCGCTGGGCATCGCCGGCGTGGGGGGTGGCCTGGACGTCACCATGGTCGACCCGCCGTCGCTCGGGGATCCGATCGGCTCGCGCCTGGTGCTGCCACCGGACGCGAAGTACCGCGTGGGTCACGCGTACAAGCCCGTGGTGTGGGCGCTGGCCCGCTACTCCGATCCGGCGTATCAGGCCGACGACAAGGAGCTGGCCGACGCCCGGGCTGTCCTGGCGTGCGGCGACGTACCGACGCTCATCAGCGCGATCACCGAGCCGATGTCGGTGCAGCGCTTCGCGCAGAACCTGCTGTTGGCCCCCAAGCTGACCCTGCTGCGGATCCCGGTCGACCCCGCCGAGGCCCGGGCCGCCCTCTGCCGCTGACGGGCTCGCCCGGCCCCGCCGAAGCGGGACGGGCCGACTGGGGGTCAGCGGTCGTCGGACGACACCAGGTCGGCAGCAAGGGCGGTCGGCAGCGCAGGGTCGGCGGACGCGGGCTGACGCGGCGCCTCGTCGGCGGCGCGCCGGGGGCCCCGCCGGACCCGGTCGCTCACCACCAGGGCGATGGCGACCACGGCCAGCGCGAGCGCCAGCCGCTCGGGCGAGCCCAGCACCACGTCCTGCGCCGGCTGTAACCAGGTGCTGGTGCCCCCGACGCGCTCGACGATCCACGACCCGGCCACCAGCGCCCAAGCGCCCGCCACGATCGTGCTGGCCCTCGCGCTGCGTGCGATGACCAGCAGGGGGCCGAGTGCCAAGAGCAGGGCGCCGACCTGGGCGACCTCCAGCCCGAGATTGAAGCTGAGCACCGGCAGCACCAGGTCGAGGCCGGCGAACCGCAGCTCCTGCAACGTGCCGGCGAACCCGAACCCGTGGATGAACCCGAACCCCAGGACCACGAGGCCCTCGGCTCGCAACGTCAGGCTCGGCCGGACGGCATGCACCGCGGCCAGCAGCACCGTGACGGCAATACAGATCTCCACCCAGCCGAGGGGGACCGACGCCACGCCGCCGGCCGCCAGCGCCAGGCTGAGCGAGTGTCCGAGGCTGAACACCAGCGTGAGCAGCGCCAGTCTGCGCAGCACGGCGCGCCACGGGCCGCGGCGACGGGCCACGCCCAGGGCGACCAGAGCGAGGAAGAGCAAGTGGTCCGCGCCCGCCCTGAAGTGGTCGAAGCCGAGGCTGAACTGCCACGGGGAACCCGCTGTGCCCGTCCCCGGATCCTTGATGGTCAACGGCGTGCTGGGCGCCGCGCGGGTGAGCTTGGCGATCAGCACGGTGTTGCCTTGCTCGTCCAGGCCCCCCACGTAGGCGGTATGGGTCACGACCTCGTCGGTGACCACCCCCCAGGTGAGCGTCGCCGCAGCCTCCTGCTCAGCTGCGGCTCGCGCGCCGGCGGGCGCCGTCGCCAGCAGGACGACGTGCGCGGCGGCCTGGTCCTGGTCGAGGCCGGCGTCGACGGACTCCACGGTGATCGACCACGGGTCGCCCCGCCCCGAGGTGAGCGTGACCCGCTGCAGGTACAGGGAGGCCAGGTCGTCCGCGTGGGTCGTGACCGTGGACTGTGCCCCCGCAGCGGCGGCCTGGGCAGCAAGCGTGCTGCCGTAGGCCAGGTCCAACTCCTGGAGCGAGACCAACGAGTCGATCCGCACGTGCGCTGCGGTGGTGGCGCTGGAAGGCGTGGCCAGCGAGACCGTGATGAGCGTGGACGCCGGGGAGTGCCCGAAGGCAGGCGCCGGAAACAGAACGCACCAGATCAGTGCGATCAGGACGGCGACGCCCGCTCGGGTGCTCCCCGGTCGTCCGCGATCGAGGGTCACGGGTTGGCGGTGCCCGTGCCGTAGTCGAGCTGCTTGTCCCGGTACACCGTGTGGTAGTGAATGCCGGTGCTGCCCGGGTTGCCGGTATTGACCCACTCGATCCACAGGCGCGGGCCGTCGATGCGCAGGTACGCGGTGGCATTCGCGTCGAGGCTGGTCGCCCAGCTGACCTTGGTGTCGCTGAGCTGCGACTCGTACAGCGCGATCAGCGGGTCGGCCAGCGCGCCGGCGTAGTCCGCCACGTAGCCCCGGATCACCTGCTTCACCAGCGCCTTCTGGTCGGCGGTGAGGTCGCCGTAGGCCGTCCCGGCCGCGGTCGGGTAGTCGGTGTCGCTTTGCGGGCCCATCACGAGGTCGCTGAACTGGCCGTCGAGCTTCGCGGCAGCTTGGGCGGTCGCATCCATCGAGGTGAAGATCGTGAAGAAGTTGTCGGACAGGGTGCCCATCGCCCGGACGGTCGTCCCCTGCGACTCGTAGCTGACCGGCTGCGACCCCTTGAAGTACGGGGTCAGGCTCAGGGCGTCGCCACCGACGGTCGCCATGATGGCGAGGTGGTGTCCACCGAATTGGAGCGACCACGGGGCGTCGGAGCTGGGGGTGCCGTAGAAGGCGATGTGGTAGTTCTGGTCGCCGTACTGGGTGTCGCTGTCTCCGCTGGAGAGCTGATTGTCACCCTCCAGCTGGTCGGTCACGTACTGGTAGCCGTTGGCGCTCATCGCGGCCTTGACAACCGCCTGGGCCGCCGCCACCTGGGCGTCGGTGAGGTCCCCCATGCGCAGACCGATGCGACCGTTGAACAGCCCGTCCGGGAAGTTCGACCAGCTGCACTCCTTGGTCTCAAGGTCGGTGTAGCTCTGGCTCAGGGAGGTCTTCTCGGCGCTGCTCAGGGTCGCAATGAAGGCGTTGGCCGCCGCCACCACGCTGCCCACGGCGGCCGCGTCGTCCTTGGTGGGAACCGAGCCGCTGGCCGGTGCCGAGGGGGTGCCGGCCGCCGAGCAGTCCACGCTGCCGCCGATCCCGCCCCCCGGCGCTTTCGAGGAGCTGCTGGCGGCGGTGCTGCTTGCGGTGGACGTGGTGGTCGTGGCGGTACACCCGGCCACCAGGCCGAGGACCGCGAACGAGGCGGCCGTGAGGCTCACGGCGCGCATCGTGGGACGAGAGTGGACAAGGGGCATGCGGGGCTCCTCAAGGATCGGCGTTCGAACATCACGGGTGCGAGTTCGACCGGGCTCATCGGCTGGTGCACGAAAGGTACACACGCAAGCTGTGAAGTTCCCTGTGAAGGTCGCCTCGCCGGGCTTCGGCCCTCGGGAGGCCGGCGACGACGCCAACCCCGATAGACTTCAGCCACGATGTCGAACTCACCAGCCCCCGATTTTCCGACCGCGACCGAGCGCCTCACCGGCTGGGGGCGCACGTCCGCCACCATGGCGCAGGTCCTCTCCACCCCCGACGTGGACGTCCTCAAGGCCGCGGTCGCCGCGGTCGCCGACCACAACGCCGACAGCCCGTCCCACCTGCGCCGCGGTGTCGTGGCGCGTGGCCTGGGCCGCTCCTACGGTGACGTCGCGCAGAACGCGGGCGGGCTGGTCATCGACATGACGCCGCTCAACACCATCCACCACATCGACGCGACGACCGCGACCGTCGACGTGGACGCCGGGGTCAGCCTGGACGAACTGATGCGCGCGGCGTTGCCCTACGGCCTGTGGATCCCGGTGCTCCCGGGCACCCGGCAGGTCACGATCGGTGGCGCCATCGGCTGCGACGTCCACGGCAAGAATCACCACAGCGCCGGCAGCTTCGGCGACCACGTGGCCTCCCTGGAGCTGCTGGTCGCCGACGGTCGCGTGCTGACGCTTCGCCCCGAGGGCAGCCCGGACGACCCGGAAGCCAGCCTCTTCTGGGCAACGGTCGGCGGCGTCGGCCTGACAGGCGTGATCCTGCGCGTGGTCATCAACATGACCCGCACCGAGACCGCCTACTTCGTCGCCGACGGCGTTGTGACCCGCTCCCTGGAGGAGACCATCGCCGTCCACTCCGACGGCTCCGAGGGCCACTACGACTACTCCTCGGCCTGGTTCGACGCCATCTCCCCGGCGCCCAAGCTGGGCCGGGCGGCGCTCTCCCGCGGGTCGCTGGCGACGCTGGCCGAGCTGCAGGACAAGGCCCCCAAGCTGGCCGCCGACCCGTTGGCCTTCCACGCCAAGCCGCTGTTCGATCTGCCCGACGTCTTCCCCAACGGGCTGGCCAACAAGCTGACCTTCGGCCTGCTGGGCACGGCCTGGTACGCCAAGTCCGGCAACTACAGCGGCAAGATCCAGTCGCTGACCGGCTTCTACCACCCGCTGGACATGTTCGGCGAGTGGAACCGCGCCTACGGTCCGGCCGGCTTCCTGCAGTACCAGTTCGTCGTCCCGCCAGCGGCCGTGGACGAGTTCAAGCGAATCATCGCCGACATTCAGGCGTCCGGCCATTACTCGTTCCTGAACGTGTTCAAGCTGTTCGGCGAGGGGAACCGCGCGCCACTGTCCTATCCGATGGCCGGCTGGAACGTCTGCGTCGACTTCCCGATCAAGGACGGCCTGCACGCGTTCCTGCGCGGCCTGGACGCTCGAGTTCTGGAGTTCGGTGGCCGCCTCTACACCGCCAAGGACTCCCGAACCACCGCGGCCACCTTCCACGCGATGTACCCCCAGATCGACGCCTGGATCGCCACCCGGCGTTCGATCGACCCGACCGGGGTCTTCTCGTCCGACTTGGCCCGCCGCCTCGAACTCGTCTGAAGGAAAGCACACCATGATCGATGCCGTCGGCAACCCTCAAACCATCCTGCTGCTGGGCGGAACCTCCGAGATCGGCCTGGCGATCTGCGAGGAGTACCTGCGCGCCCAGCCGCTGCGGGTGATCCTGGCCTGCCTGCCCGGCGATCCGGCTACGGCGGCCAGCGTCGAACAACTCCAGACCGCCGGGGCCACCCGGGTCGACGTCCTGGACTTCGACGCCAGCGACCCGGCGTCCCACCCGGCGGTGATCGAGCGAGCCTTCGCCGACGGTGACGTTGACGTGGCGATCGTCGCCTTCGGCCTTCTCGGCGACGCCGAGGAGCTCTGGCAGGACCAGGCCAAGGCGGTGCAGGCGGCCCAGATCAACTACACCGGCGCGGTCAGCGTCGGGGTGCTGCTCGGGCAGCGGTTCAAGGCGCAGGGACACGGCCAGATCATCGCGATGAGCACGGTGGCGGGCGAGTTGGTCCGGCGCTCCAACTTCGTCTACGGCTCCACCAAGGCCGGCCTGGACGCGTTCTACCGCAACCTCGGTGAGGCGCTGGCGGGTTTCGGTCCGAAGGTGCTGGTGGTCCGTCCGGGACAGGTGCGGACGAAGATGTCGGCGCACGTGAAGGAGGCGCCGCTCACCCTCGACAAGGAGGAGGTGGCCGCCCAGATCGTGGCCGCCGTCGGCAAGGGCAAGACGCTGATCTGGACGCCGCCGGCGTTCCGGTTCGTGATGCTCGCGCTCAAGCACATCCCCGAGCCGATCTTCAAGCGGCTGCCGATCTGAGCTGCGCGGTCGTCAGCTCGGCACGTCCTCCACGAGCTCGACCAGCAGCACTCGGAACCGGAAGTTCTGCACGGCGCCTGCCACGATCACCTGCAAGACGTCGGGGTTGGAACGGTAGATGGTGCGCCCGCTGTCCATCGTCGGATGCCGGGGAAGAAACGTGCGGGCGATCCGCAGGGCCGCGTCCCGCCCCTGCTCGCGGGTGCCCTCGAAGCGGAGCGCCTCCTCCGCGGTCCAGCGCATGGGCTGTCCCGCGGTCACGTACTGCTCGACCAGGATGGCCAGGGGCAGCGGCCTCGGCGGATCGGAGGGCTCGCTCGCCTCGGGGAGGGTCGGCCAGGTGGTGTCGGGGGTGTTGCTCACCGCCCCATCATGCCCCCCGGGGGCCCTCAGCGGGCCAGCGCGGTGACGCAGGCGGCTGCCAGGGCCGCGGCGGCGCGCTGCCGCCAGGCGGCCGACCCCAGCAGCTTGAGGTCCGCGGCGGAACGCATGTTGCCGAACTCGACCATCACCCCGACCCGCCGGGACAGGTTCAGCCCCGCGATGTCGCTGCGCGGTGACAGCGCGGTGCCGCCGCCGATGTAGGTGGAGCGCGGCATGCCGGTTCCGGTCTCGATCGCCCGCCGGACGACCTTGGCGAAGGCCAGCGAGGCGCGCTCGACGCGCGCCCCGCCCGCCATGGTGGTGGAGACGATCACATGGAAGCCCCGCGCGCCGGCGGCGAAGCTGCCGTCGGCGTGGATGGAGACCAGCAGGTCCGCCTTCGTCCTGTTTGCGATGGCGGCCCGGACGTTCACGCAGGGGCCGCTGCCCTGGTCGTTCGGTCGGGTGAGGACGACGGTCGCGCCCAGCCGCCGCAGGGCCGTCCGAAGCCGAGTCGCCACGTCCCAGGTGAAGGCGTGCTCGGGGTAGCCGGCGTTGCTCGCGGTTCCGGACGCGTTGCACGCCTTGGTGCGGCCGTTACCGGCCGGCACTTGCCGCAGGAGCGCCTTCGTCCACACGCCGTTGTGGCCCGGGTCGACGACGATGGTGCGGCCCGCCAGAGGCCGGGTGTCGGCGCTGAGGGTCGGCAGGGGGGCGGCGGGCGTTGGCGTGGTCGGCGAGGCGACCACGGGCGTCGGCGCGCTCGTGGCTGGTGACCCGGAGGTCGGCGCGGGGGTCGCGGCCGGCGCGCCCGAGCAGGCCGAGAGGGCAACGGCCGTCGCGAGGGCGACGAGGCCGGAGCGGAGCATGCCGCGAGTCTACGGAATAGATCGCTCCGGGATGTGGTTGAATGATCAACAACATGAAGGAGCCGACATGCCCGAACTCTTGCCCGACGCCACCGCGATGCGCTCGGTGGGCCTCGACGTGGGCAACCTCGACCTCCAGACCGCGTTCTACCGCGACGTGCTGTTGCTGGACGTGCTGCGCGAGGGGGTGGGGCGGGTCGATCTAGGCCGGGCCGGCGAGACCCTGGTGCGGTTGCGGCATCGTCCCGACCTGCCGCGCGGCGAGCGCCGAAGCGCCGGGCTCTTCCACACCGCTCTGCTCCACCCGAGCCCCGAGGCGCTGGCCACCACGCTGGCGTCCGTGGCGATGGAGGCCCCGCAGCTGTACACCGGCTCGGGCGATCACCTGGTCTCGCAGGCCTTCTACCTGGACGACCCGGAGGGCAACGGCGTCGAGCTGTACTGGGACCGGCCGCGCACCGAGTGGCAGTGGCGCGACGGCACGGTGCAGATGGCGACGCTGTTCGTCGACCCGAACGCCTTCATCGGCGAGCACCTGGGCACGGCCGCGCGGAACTTCCTGGAGACGGATCCCGGCACGCGGGTCCGCCCCGATCAGGGCGACCAGGTGGTCGGTCACGTGCACCTCAAGGTGGGCAACGCCGACCAGGCCAAGGCGTTCTACGTCGATCTCCTCGGCTTCGAGGTGACCGCCCAGATGCCCGGCGCGGTCTTCGTCGCCGCGGGCCGCTATCACCACCACATGGCGATGAACACGTGGGCGAGTTCCGGGGTCGGGATGCGGACGCCTGCCCTGGGGTTGGGCGTGGTCGACATCGCGCTGCCGGACGCGCAGGACGTGGCCGCGGCCGCCGCCCGGCTGCGGGCCGGCGGCGTCGCCGTGCGTGACGACGGCGCGGCGATCGAGGCCGACGACCCGTGGGGCAACCTGGTCCGGCTCTCCGCCTGAACCCGTCCCGGCTCCGGGTGGTCGGGGTCAGAACCCGGCGCTGGCCGCCAGCGTCCGGGTGATCGCGGCGTCGTGCTGCAGCGGCAGGCCGTCGATGCTCACGATCGGGAGCACGCCCTTGATGGAGGAGCACAGCCAGGCCCCCTGCGCGGCGCGCAGCTGTTCCGGCCGCACCAGCTCGTGGCGCACGCCGACGCCGGCCGCGTCGGCCGCCTCCAGGATCACCTGGACCGTGACCGAGGGCAGGATGCCGGTGGGGCCCAGCGGGGTGGTCACCAACTCGTCGTCCAGGGCGACGATCAGGCCGGCCGTCGGGCCCTCCAGCAAGAAGCCGTCGCTGGAGACGAAGAGGGCATCGTCGGCGCCCCGGGATTGCGCGTGGCGCCGCGCGGCCATGTTCACCGCGTACGACAGCGACTTGACCCCGCCCAGCAGCCACGGCGCGTCGGCGAAGGCGTCGCTGGCGTGGCCGCGCGCACAGGTCACCACCGAGATGCCCGCCCGCGAGCGCGCCTGTGCCTCCGGGTCGGCGGCGGTGATCGTCAGGTAGCCGGACGGCCCGGCGGGGGCGTTCTCGCGGCCGCGGCTCCACAAAAGCTTGAGGGTCGCCTCGCCCGGCACGTCCCAGGCCCGCGTCGCCTCGTCGATCAGCTCGCGCCAGGCCGCCAGGTCCGGGGCCGGCAGCGACAACAGGGCCGCGGAGGCGGCGAACCGTGCGAGGTGCGCCTGGAGGTGATGCACGGTGCAGCCGGCGTCGTCGCGCACGACCAGCGCGGCGTCGAAGACGCCGTCGCCCCTGGTGGCACCCAGGTCGTCCGCGTGGAGCAGGGGAGCGTTGGGGTCGACGACGCCCCGGCCGAGGACGGCGACGAGCTGCTGGGCCACGAACATGAGCCCGAGCCTAGTGGTGGCTCCCCGTCGGCGGTCACCCGGCCAGGCCCGCCGGGTGGCCGCCGCCGCGGGCGGCGTCAGTTGTCCGCCGCCGTCGCCCGGACGACCTCGTCCCAGGGGGTGGGGGAGATGCCGAACTCCCGCTGCGCGGCGGTCGAGTCCAGGATGAACGGCCGGGCGAACTGGTAGCTGACGCTGCGCGCCTCGCGCATCAGCGGGACGAACAGCCCGGCGACGAGCAGCAGGGCGTCCGGCGCCACCGCGATGCGCGGGGGCGGGAAGCCGCCGGCGGCCGCCACGTCGGTCAGCGCCTCGCGCTGGGTGCGGGGCTCGTTGCTCGGGACGTGCCAGGTCCGGCCCCAGGCCGACTCCCGGTCGGCCACCGCGACCAGCGTGCGGGCCGCATCGCGGACGTCGGTCCAGCTGTGCGGCTGGTCGGCCGAGCCGATGATCCGGGCAGGCTTGCCCTGCCGCAGCGCGGCGACCTGGCGGGTGAGGTGCCCGCCGTCGCCGACCCCGGGGCCGGCGTAGTCGGAGGCGCGCACCTCGGCCGCCCGCAGCCGGCCGGCGCGGTGGGCGGCGAGCGACTCGGCCCACATCCGGGCCCGCACGGCCCCCTTGGTTTCGGTGGCAACGTCGGGGAGGTCCTCGGCCATGGGCACCTCGACCGGCCCGTAGGGGTAGAGGTTGCCCATGGTGACCAGGACGGCCCCGGAGCGCTCCGCGGCGGTCCGCAGCCCCGCCGCGACGGGTGGCCAGAGCTCGGCCCAGCGGTGGTACGCGGGTGGATTGGTGCAGTCGAAGATCGCTGCGGTGCCGCGGGCGGCGGCGACCGCCGCGGCTGCGTCGGCCGCATCCAACCCCAGCCGCTGCGCGCCCGGCACGTCCGGACCCCGCCCGGAGGCGCTGGCGAGCGTGACCGGCTCGCCGCGGTCGGCGAGGAGCCTCGCCACCCCCCGACCGATGGGTCCGGCGCCGACGACCAGGTACCTGCTCATGATTCCTCCTGGGGGGTTGCGAGAGCACTGCTCTCCGTTGCGACCAGCGTGCCATCATCGGGGGAGTAAAGCAAGAGCAGTGCTCACGATTGTTGCCAGTGCTCTCGAAATCCAGAACACTGGGGGCATGGAGAACCCCGGCGCGACGCCCCGGCCCGAGACCGCTCGCGCGCTCGCGCGCCGCGAGCTCACTCGGCGGATCATGGCCGCGGCCCGCGAGCAGCTCGCCCTCGTCGGCGCCCCGGCGCTGTCGCTGCGGGCGATCGCGCGTGAGCTGGGGCTGGCCTCATCCGCGGTCTACCGCTACGTCGCCAGCCGCGACGAGCTGCTGACCGCCCTGCTGATCGAGTGCTACACCGAGCTGGCGGACGCGGCGGAGGCGGCCGAGCGGGTGGTCCCCCGGGGCGACCTGGCCGGGCGGTGGCGGGCGATCTGCCACGCGCTGCGGGCCTGGGCGCGGGCGCACCCCCACGATTACGCGCTGCTGTATGGCACCCCGGTGCCGGGCTACGCCGCTCCGCAGGCCACTGTGGACCCGGCGACCCGCGTCACGGCGCTGATGGCGACGCTGCTGCCAGCGGCGGCCGCGACCGGCTGGACCGCGGCCCCCACGCTGCCCGTCCCGGACCGGCTCGCGACGGCGCTCGAACCGGTCCGGCAGTTTCTCCCGGACCGGATCCCCGACGAACTGTGGGTGCGCGGGCTGATGGCCTGGTCGGCGATCTTCGGCACGATCTCCTTCGAGCTCTTCGGCCACTATGAGGGCGGCGTCGCCGACCTCGACGCCTACTACGCCCAGGTGGTCGACCAGTACGCCGCCGACCTCGGCCTGCTCGCGTCCTGACCCGCCTGGCCGCCCGGCCGCGCGGCGGTCGTCCTGACGGTCTCCCCGGACATGCAACGATCCCCGCCAGCGGGGGCTGACGGGGATCGCCGGGGTGGTTCGGGTGCTACCTCACAGGTCGTAGTACATCTCGAACTCGTGCGGGTGCGGACGAAGCCGGATGGCGTCGATGTCGGAGCGCTTCATCTCGATCCAGGTCTCGATCAGATCGGCGGTGAAGACGTCCCCGGCCAGCAGGTAGTCGTGGTCCGCCTCGAGCGCGTCCATGACCTCGCCGAGCGAGCCCGGAACCTGGTTGACCAGTGCGTGCTCCTCGGGGGGCAGCTCGTACAGGTCCTTGTCGACCGGGGCCGGCGGCTCGATCTTGTTCTGGATGCCGTCGAGACCGGCCAGCAGGCAGGCCGCGAACGCCAGGTACGGGTTGGCCGACGGGTCGGGGCAACGGAACTCGATGCGCTTGGCCTTCGGGTTCGTGCCGGTCACCGGGATCCGGATGCAGGCCGAGCGGTTACGGGCCGAGTACACCAGGTTCACCGGCGCCTCGAAGCCCGGCACCAGGCGGTGGT
>CAZBMH010000028.1:0-25248 GCA_964492685.1 uncultured Micropruina sp. | reverse complement strand
CTCCTCGGCGATCAGCTTGGAGCC
This sequence comes from uncultured Micropruina sp., assembly GCA_964492685.1. Taxonomy (GTDB): domain Bacteria; phylum Actinomycetota; class Actinomycetes; order Propionibacteriales; family Propionibacteriaceae; genus Micropruina. The sequence goes on along the minus strand of CAZBMH010000028.1, from coordinate 25,224 downwards.
GATCTTGTCGCCCAGCTTGCGCATGGCGTCCGCCGAGGGGCCGATGAAGGTGATGCCGAGCTCGGTGCACAGGTCGACGAAGGACGCGTCCTCGGCCACGAAGCCCCAGCCCACCCAGACCGCGTCGGCCTCGGTCGCGCGCAGGGCGGCGGCCAGCAGCTGATGGTTCAGGTAGGGACGGGCGGACGCCGGACCCAGCGGGTAGGCCTCATCGGCCTCGCGCGCGAACATGGCGGTGCGTTCGGCGTCGGTGTAGAGCGCGATCGTCCGGATCGGCTCGCCGCGGCGCTCGGCATTCAGGTCACGGACGGCGTGGATCAACCGCATGGCGGCTTCGCCACGGTTCACGATCGCGATGCGCTTGAACACGGATGGGACCTCCTCGACAGGCTACGGACGAGATTCCCATGAACCGGAGCCCGGCGCGAGGTGTCCACGCGCATTGGGACGCGATCCAGGCGGCCGCGGGCACATGCCGTCGGGTCGTTCGCCGGGGGTAGCACCGATCTCATCATCGGTGACTACTTTCAGGAAGCGTTCACCGTTGTCGGGTAATAACGCGAAAGTAGTGACGTAACCCGACAGTAGTTACCGATGATGAGATCGGTGCGGCCCCGCCCGGGTCAGGGCTCCCGCTAAGTCGGTCAGGGCTCCCGCTAGTCGGTCAGGGCTCTCGCGCGCAGTCAGGGCTCGCGGCGCTTGGCGTCGGAGCGCTGCGCGGCCAGGCGCTCGATCTCGCGCTGCTCGGCCTCCAGGCGGTAGGCCTCCTTGCGCTCGATCCGGGCCTGCTTGGCCTCGGCCCGCTCCAGGGCCTCAGCCTCGGCGCGGCGCTCGGCCGCCAACGCCTCCTCGCGCTCCCGGACGGCCCGGGCCTCGTCCGCGGCCCGCCGCTCGGCGGCCCCCCGGGCGGCCGCGGCGGCCGCGACTTCCCGCTCCAGCGCCGCCAACCGCTCCAGCTCGGCCAGGGCGTCCGCGCGCTTGGCGGCCTCGCTGGCCTCATACCCCGAGCGCGACGTGACCAGCTGGACGGTGGCCTCCCGCACCCGGCGCGCAACCAACTCCGGGCGGGCCCGCCCGAACACCTCGGCGTCCCCGAGGGGCGACCACGCAACCCCGGACGTCGCGGGCACCGTCAGCGCCGGGCGGGGGGCCACGGCGGCCACCCGAGGTTCCCGCCGCAGCAGCGCCGCCTCGTCGCATCGTCCGCCGCGTTCGAGGTCCGCCGCTAGATCGGCCCGCGCCTGCGCCAGCTGGGCGGCCATCACGTCGTCCCCGCGGTCCACGAGCATGGCCAGCAGCCCCACCAGCTCGCGCCGCGTCGTGAGCCCTGCGTCAACGTCACCGGTGGCGATCAGCCGATCCGCCGCCTCGCTGTAGACCACGTAGGCCGGCTCGGTAAGCCGGGCCAGCAGGGCTTCGTTGAGCCGTCCGGGCTGCAGCAGCCGATCCAGCGCCACGTCGCCAAAGCACTCCACGGCGATCAGCGAGTGGGTCACGGCGTCCGTGCCGAGGCCCGCCGCCCAGCGGCACTCGGCGACGACTCGGTGCACCTCCATCGGCAGGAAGGAGTCGTCGTCGGGCGCCAGCCCCGCGGCCACGGCCGCCGCCCCATCCGCCCAGGCGTTGGCCCGCGCCAGGTCGCTGGCGGCCCGCCCGGCGTGGGCGGCCTGCAGCAGGGCCAGGACGCCGGTGACGTCGGGAACCTGCGCGTCCAACCGCACCTGGGAGCGCAGCGCCTCCGCGGTCGCGAACGTCTGCGCGGCGGCCTCGGGCAGCTGGGCGGCCGATTGAATGGTGGCCAGGTGGACCGTCGCCGCGAACAGCGCGGCCGCCGCCGTCGGCGGGGCGTAGGGGCCCAGCGGGCCGGCCTGCGCCAGCGCCCGCCCGGCCAGGGTCACCGCCTCCTGGGCGTCCGACACCGCCTCGGTGAAGCCGCGCCCGAGCAGCCGGTGGGCGGTGAGCGCGTTGAGGGCCTCGGCCAGCTCGCCGGCCCGCACGGGATCGTTGCCGATCCACCCCTTCAGGCGCGCCACATCGGAGGCGAGCTCCCGGCCGCGTTGGGTATACGCATCAAGTTTCATTGCGTCCATTGGAGCACGCCCGCCCAATCCCCGGGAGCCGGGAGGGTCAGCGCCCCCGGCGTGGGTACGCTGCCCGGCATGACTGAGTTGGTGCTGATCGCGAACGCGGGCGACGCGTCGGTGGCGACGTTCCGCCTGACCACCGACGGCCTGGAGCGGCTGGCCGACAGCCCGATGGGCGGCAAGTGCAGCACGTTCGCCGTCGACGCCGCGCGGAACCTGGTCTACGCCTCGATCGCCGGCGACAACCCGGGCGTCGCCGTGTTCGCGCTCGACCGCGAGAGCGGACGACTCGAGCCGCTCGCGCACCACCCGGCCGACCCGATGGCCTACCTGGCCCTCACCAGCGACGGCACCCGCCTGCTCGGCGCCTCCTACCACCGGGGCTACGGCACCGCCTGGCTCACCGGCGACCTCGCCCGGCCCACATCCCGCGTCGATCACCCGAACGTGCACAGCGTCGCGGTCACCGCGGACGGTCGGTTCGCCTACTTCGTGTCCCTGGCCGCCGACCTCGTCTCCTGCTGCCACCTGGACGCGGACGGCGCGCTGACCGAGTTCGACCGGGCCGACGCCCCCGCCGGCTCCGGGCCGCGCCACCTCGTCCTGGATGCGGCCGAGGAGAACGTCTACGTCCTCACCGAATTCAGCGGCGAGGCGCTGCACTACCGCCGTGACGGGGACGGGCGGCTCACCTTCGTCGGCGCGACGACCGCCCACGCCGGCGGGGCCCTGCGGCACAGCCGCTTCGGCGCCGACCCGCGCGCCGAGCACCTGATCTGGGGCGCGGACCTCCACCTCTCACCGGTCGGCACGACGCTGTACTGCTCCGAGCGGAGCGAGAGCACGATCGCCACCCTGCCGGTGCGACCCGACGGCACCCTGGCACCCCTCACCTCGCTCACCGAGGTCGAGGCGCAGCCGCGCGGCTTCGGCGTCTGCGCCGACGGCCGGCTGATCGTCGTGGGCGAGCGCTCCACCGCGGCGTCGCTCTTCGTCGCGGGGGCGTCGGGGCTGGAGCGTCAAGCGCGGGTCGAGACCGGACGCGGCGCGAATTGGGTGCGCACCATCGGCTGAGCGCGCACATCTGTGTACTCGGCGGAATCGATAACCCGGAAGCGTTGACTCCCCGGGGGTGGCTTCGTAGCCTGCCAGGGTTGGCAACTCTGACCCCAGGAAAGGCTGCCCCGTGAAGAAACGCAGCATTCTCATCGCCACGACCATCCTGACGATGGCCATCCCCACCTCCGCCGCCGCCGCGAACACCGGCGGCATCGATCGTTTCAGCCCCGCTGACGGCCCCACCAACGTCAAGTCCTCCTTCGTCCCCGCGAGCGTCGACCCCGATGCCCGGGTGACCGTGATGGTGGAGCTCGTCGGCGACCCGGTCGCGCTCGTCCAGGCCAAGGCCGGCCGTGAGCTGAGCGCCGCCGAGAAGGCCGCGACCCAGAAGGCTCTGAAGGCCAAGCAGACGACCCTCAAGTCCGCGATCACCGCCAAGGGCGGCAAGGTGCTCTCGCAGATGCAGTCGGCTTACAACGGCATGCGCATCACCATCGCCCGCAAGCAGCTGGCGTCGCTGGCGAAGCTGAAGGGCGTCGCGGCCGTCAAGCCGGTGCCCGTCCGCTACCTCGACAACAGCGTCAGCGTCCCCTACCTCGGGGTCCCGAAGGTCTGGGAGAACACCGGCTACACGGGCGAGAACGTGAAGGTCGGCGTTATCGACACCGGCATCGACTACACCCACGCCGACTTCGCAGGCCCCGGGACCGTCGCCGCATTCGAGGCCGCGAAGGCCACGTCAACGGCACCTGCTGACCCGGCGCTGTTCGGCCCGAGCGCACCCCGCATCAAGGGCGGCTGGGACCTGGTCGGCGACGACTACGACGCCAACGTGGACGGCTCCGTGCCGATGCCCGACCCCAACCCGCTTGACTGCAACGGTCACGGCACCCACGTGTCGGGCACCATCGGCGGCAGCGGCGTCAACGTCGACGGCAGCACCTACAGCGGCCCGTACGACACCACGACGCACAACCAGGCGTTCAAGGTCGGGCCGGGCGTCGCGCCCGAGGTCGACCTGTACGGCTACCGCGTCTTCGGCTGCGGCGGCTCCAGCAGCGTCGTCACCGAGGCCATCGACCGCGCCGTCGCCGACGGCATGGACGTCATCAACATGTCGCTCGGTTCGCCGTACGGACGCGCCGACGACTCCGACTCCATCGCGGCCACCAACGCCGTCGCCGCCGGCGTCGTCGTGGTTGCCTCCGCCGGCAACTCCGGCCCCAACCCGTACCTGGTCGGCTCGCCCTCGGTCGGTCCCGGCGTCATCTCCGTGGCTGCCAACGACTCGACCGCGACCTTCCCCGGTGTTGAGCTCGCCTTCGGCGGGGCCACGGTGCCGGCCATCAACGCCAACGGCGCGGACCCGCTGCCCAGCGAGCCCTTCACCGTGGTCGTCGTGACCGACGATCCGGCGACCGCCGAGAACGAGTCCCTGGGCTGCTCGGCCGCCGCCTTCACCCAGGCGGGCATCACCACCGCCGCCGGTGACCCCAAGACCATCGCGGTGGTCAAGCGCGGCACCTGCGCCCGGGTGGCCAAGGCCATCTACGGTCAGCAGGCCGGCGCGGACGCCGTCGTGATGATCAACAACGCCACGTCGTACCCGCCCTTCGAGGGTGCGATCACGTCCAACCCGGACACCGGCGAGGCCTACACGGTGACGATCCCCTTCCTCGGGGTTCGCTCCACCGATGGCGCGGCCCTTCTGGCGGCGGGCGGCACCTCGCTCACCATGACGGCGAAGGCGCTCACCAACCCGGCGTTCACCGCCGCTGCGACCTTCTCGTCGGGCGGCCCCCGCACAGGTGATTCCGGCGCCAAGCCGTCCGTCGTCGCTCCGGGCGTCTCCACCGTGTCCGCGGGCGTAGGAACCGGCAGCGGTTCCGAGACCCTGTCGGGCACCTCGATGGCGGCTCCGCACGTCGCGGGCGTGGCGGCCCTCACCGTCCAGGCCCACCCGGCCTGGAGCGCCGGCGATCTGTCCGCCGCGGTGGTCAGCACCTCCGACGCCGACAAGGTGAAGGACTACCGGCTGACGCTGGTGGGCAACGGGCTGGTCGACACGGCGCAGGCCGTCGGCACGTCCGTCGTCGCCGCCGGCGACAGCTACGAGGTCGGCGGGGTCCCGGCCCTGGACGAGGCCCTCAGCTTCGGCTTCGCCGAGCCGACCTCCTCGTTCACCGGAACCAAGACGGTCACCCTGACCAACCATGGGTCCAGCGCCGCGACGTACGCGGTGTCGATCGACAAGACCCCGCAGTCGCGCCCCGCCACGGTGACGACCAGCGCGTCCTCGGTCACGGTCCCCGCGGGGGGCACCGCCACCGTCGACGTCACGCTCGTCGTTCCGGCGGGCACGGTCGGCTCGTCCCTCGCCGATCCGAACAATCAGTTCAACCTGTACGAGGTGTCGGGTCAAGTGACCTTCACCAAGGACGGTTCGACCCTCAAGGTGCCGTACCTGTTGGTGCCCCGCGCCCAGGCCACCCTGGCCGCCAGCAAGTCCGCGAGCACCGACAAGTCCATCTCGGTGGCGCTGACCAACGCGGGCGGCGCCCTCGCCTCCAGCGCGGACTTCTACACCTGGGGGATCAGCGATCCGCAGGACGTCACCGTCCCGCAGACCCTGCTCTCCGGGATGGACATGCGCGCCGTCGGCGTGCAGTCGTTCCCGCTGGGTTCGGGCGACGACCTGCTCGTCTTCGCCATCAACAACTGGACGCGGCACTCCAACGCGGCGTCGCTGGAGTTCGACATCTCGATCGACAAGAACAACGACGGGGTGGCCGACTCGATCCTGTTCACCGCCGACCACGGCCTGGTCGTCTCCGGTGACACCGACGGGCTCACCGCCGCGTTCCTGTACGACCTGAAGACCGGGGACCTGGCGCAGACCAGCTACCTGCCGGTCTCGCCGACCGACAGCAGCACGCTGCTGGTGCCGATCGAGGGCAGCATGCTGTACCGCGGCGGCAAGGCCGGCCCGATCCGGTATCGCGTCGACAGCTACGACCTGGTGAACAACCTGGCCAGCGACGCCACCGGCTGGGCTCGCTACAACCAGGGCAACAAGGCCGTCGCCGACGGCGCCTGGTCCGTGGTGCCGGTGGGCGGCAGCACCACGGTCCGGGTCGCGATCAACGCCGGCCAGGTCAGGGCCCAGCTTCCGCTGGGCGTGATGGTGGTGGCCTTCGACAACAAGGCCGGCGCGGACGAGGCTCGCCTGGTTCCGCTCGGCTAACGGCTGGCCCGACGTCGATGCCCCCGCGGTTCCCGCCGCGGGGGCATCGTCCTGTCCGGCCAGGACGGGTGGGCCGCCGCCTAGACTGGCGGCATGCAGCTGAGGACGCGTCTGGCCGGGCTCGCGGCCCTGGTCGCGCTGACGGGCTGCGCCACGAACGGAGTCCCCATGAGCGTCACCCCCGAGCGGCCGCCGTTCCAGACCTCCCCGGCCGCCACGCCCGCCGCCTCGACTCCCGCCGACGTGCCGCCCGCCCGCTGGCAGGCGATCCTGGACGACCTGTCCGGCCGGGGCGTGACGGCGACCCCCACGCTGACCAGCGCCACGAAGGTCACCTGGAACAGCGGGGCCCTCGGGTGCCCCAAGCCCGGGGCGATGTACACCCAGGCGCTGGTCGAGGGGCTGCACGTCCTGGTCTCCGCCGCCGGGGTCACCTACGACTACCGCTTCGGCACCGGCGACCGACCGGTCCTCTGCGAGAAGTGAGCCCGCACCCCTGATTCGATCGGGGGTGTTCCGTCCTCGGCCGCAGCCCGAGCACCCGCACACGCCCGCTCACCCTCCTGCCGCCCCAGCGCCCACCCGGCATGAAGGGGTCGCGGGTTCGGACGGATCAGTCCGCGGCGAGCAAGAGGCGCTTCAGGAGCGCCGCGGTGGCCGGGCCGCCCGTCTCGTCCGGCACGTAGGCGGCGACGGCCAGGTCGCCCCGGATCGCGATCATCCAGGCGTGTCCCCGCCCCGCCGATGTCGGGGCCGTCCCGGCCAGGCTCAGCGCGGGCGACCCCGGCAGGTCGGCGAGGATGCGGCCGGGCCCCTCGGCACCCGCCGTCAGCAGGGCGCGCAGCGACCTCGCCTCGGGCAGCGGTTCGCCCTGGGCGACCGGCGTGCCGGCGAGCAGCCGCGGCGTCACCGTGCGCCCCTCGGCCAGGCTCGCGGCCAGGGCGGCCAGCCCGAGGGGGCTCGCACGGACGCCGCCCCGCCCGATCAGGGAGGCAGCGTGGTCGCGGTCGGACGCGTCGGCGGGCACCGAGCCGAGCGCGGCGGGCACCCCCAGCGACGGCGCCTCCCCCAGCCCCAGCGCCCCCGCCGCGGCCACGAGCCGGTCCTGGTCGACCCGATCGGCCAGCCGCACCAGCGCCGTGTCGCACGACCGGACGGCGGCCGTCCGCAGCGAGATGTCGCCCAGGGCGTCGGCCGGATACCCCGGCGCCAGGACGACGCGGGTGCCGTTCACCGTGGCCGCCCGGCCGCAGCTGACCGGGTCGTCCAGCGCCACGCCGGCGCGCAGCGCGGCCAGCAGGGTCACCGGCCGGAACGCGGAGCCGGGCGGATAGAGCGCGCGGAGCGCCGTCGGGCCGGTGCCGCCGGGGGCCTCAGCCGCCGCGAGGATCGCCCCGTCGGAGGGCCGGATCGCCACCACCGCGGTGGTCGGCGCCAGGTCGGCGAGGGTCCGCTCCGCGGCGGTCTGCAGCCCGGCGTCCAGCGTGAGGGTCACCGACCCGCCGGGCACCGCCTCCACGCGGAACAGCTCCGTCTCCACCACGGGGTTCGCCGCCTCGTAGGCGAACACGCGGAAGCCGGTCGTCCCGGTGAGGGTGTCGTTGGCCGACGCTTGCAGGCCGCTCAACCCCACCAGGTCGCCCTCGCGGACGGCCCCGCCGGACTTCTCGATCACCTCGGCGGTGGCCTCGCCGACGCGCCCCAGCAGCGGGGCCGCGAAGCCCGGCGATCGGGGCAGCGGGCGGACGGTCGCCAGCGAGCGCACCCCCTCGATTCCCAGCGCCCGCTCGGCGATCCCGCGGTCGGGCTCCTCGTTGCGGCGCAGCACCGCCGCCTCCACGAACGCCTTCGACCCGGCGGCCTTGACGCGGGCCGCGAGGCGAGCCGGGTCCAGCGACAGCACCGCCGCCAGGGCCCGGGCGGACGCCTGCGCCGTGACGGCGTCCACCCGCGTCTTGTCGATCCCGACGCGACTGGCGGGTTGGTTCCACACCAGGCGCGCCCCCTCGGCACCGACGATCTCGCCGCGAACCGGCGCCAGCCGCGACGCCTTGAGCCGCAGGCCCGCCAGCAGCTGCGGGTGCAGCAGCGTCCGGTCAAAGACCCCGCGCCAGCCCGAATCGTCGCGGCGCAGCGTCAGGAACGCGTCGTAGCGCCACGGCGTCTTGCCGGCGTGGATCGTCCACTCGTAGGCCAGCCGCGCGTTGGCGGACGTGCCGTCGGGCCCCAACGCCAGCGCCTGAACGCTCACCCGGGGGCGCAACGAGCCCAGCCCCTTCAGGATGGCGGCGACCTCGTCGTCCTCGGCGGGACCGGCGCCGGTCAGGGCGGCGTGATCCAGCGTGCCCTGCGCCAGACCCGTCGCGATGCGCTCGGCCACCAGCCGGGCCGCGTCCTCGGGCCGGTTCAGCTGGCGCCACGCGAGGGTGCCGGCGATCAGCAGCGACAGCGCGATCGCGCCGATCAGCAGCGCCCGGCGAGCCCGGGTCACACCAGTCCCGCGTCCAGCAGGCTCCGCCCCGCCGCGAGGACGGCCTCCTCGGGCGAGCGCGGCGACCAGCCGAGCGAGCGCGCCCGGGCGTTGTCGGTCTCACGGAGCGTGCCGAGGTCGGCCGCGACCAGCCGCAACGCCGGGTCGAAGAGGGCCGCGATCCGCACCGTCCAGTTCGGCACGGGCAACACAGGCACCCGCCGGGCGTCGGCGCCCAGCCCGGCGCGGAGCTCCCGCGCCACGTCCGCGAGCCACAGCACCGGTGGCGCGCTGGCGATCAGCCGCTGCCCGGCCGCCTCCGGGCTTCGCAACGCCAGGACGTGCAGGTCGGCGACGTCGCGGACGTCCACGACGCCGAAGCTCAGCCTCGGCAGCGCCGGGTAGGCGCCGCGGAGCAGCCGCTGCACGATCTGCAGCGAGGTGCCCGGACGCCGCCCCAGCAGCGGCCCCAGGATGAGGACGGGGTTGACGCTGACGAGCTCGGTGCCGGTGCCGGCCACCAGCTCCCACGCGCGGCGCTCGGCCAGCGTCTTGGACTTGGCGTAGGCGTCGATCGGGCCGGTCGGGTCGCTCCAGTCGGCCTCGGTGAACGGACGGTCCCGCAGCGGCACCCCGTAGGCCACCGCCGCCGCGGACGACGTGAGCACCACCCGCCGGACGCCGGCGTCCACGGCCGCCCCCAGCACCCGCTCGACCCCGCCGACCGCCGGCCCGAGCAACTCGTCCTCGTGGGCGGGCGCCCCCATCGGGAACGGCGACGCGGTGTGCAGGACGTAGTCGCAGCCGGCGACAGCCTCGATCCAGCCCTTGTCCTGGGTGAGGTCGGCCGGCGCGAACTCCAGCCCGGACGCGTCGACGCCGGCCTCGGACACGGCCGCGCGCACCTCGTCCACCACCGCGAGGGAGCGCACGGTGGTGCGGACCTGGTAGCCCTCGCGCAGCAGCGCCGCGATGCAGTGCAACCCAAGGAACCCGGAGCCGCCGGTGACCAGCACGAACTCGTCGCTCATGGGCCACACTCTGCCACGGCCGTCCCGCGGGGCGACGTTGATGGATCCCCTGATGCACGCCGTCCCCCCGCTTGACCGCCTCGGGTCACGGACCGGGCTGGGCACGCCGGGGCAGATCGTCCCGCTCCCTGGCCCTGTGCGTCGGCCCAGAATGTGCGATTCTGGCCGCATGCTGATCGTCACATCGAATGACATTCCCGGGTACCGCGTCGACGCCGTGTTGGGTGAGGTGATGGGCATGACGGTCCGCAGCGCCAACATCGGCGCCAACTTGGTGGCCGGGCTCCGGTCGCTGGGCGGCGGCGAGGTCACCGAGTACACCAAGCTGGTCTACGACTCCCGCCAGCAGGTGATGGAGCGCATGTGGCAGGACGCCACCGCCCGCGGTGCCAACGCCGTGATCGCGATGCGCTTCGACACCGGCGACATCGCCCAGTCGTTCAGCGAGGTCTGCGCCTACGGGACGGCCGTGGTCGTCAGCCCGATCCCCGATGGCCAGCCGGGCGCGACCGCCCAGTCCGCGGCGGACGCGCAGGCGCGCGCGCAGCGGTAGCCCGTGGCCGCGGTCGCCGCTCCTGCCTGAATCCCGGAGCCCCCGGGACCACCCCGAGGCCCACGGGCCAGCCGATCTCATCATCGGTAACTTACTTTCACCTTGCGTCACGACTTTCGCGTTATTACGTGAGAGTGACGAACGCTTCCTGAAAGTAGACACCGATGATGAGATCGGTGCACCACCGCCCGGGGCGGACGGGACGAGGGCAGCTCCCCGGGTGTCCCGGAACAGACGAGCCGACTCGGTAGCGTGGCGTCGACGGCTCGAGGGTCGGGCCACGCCTGGACGGCGGAACCGGAGGTCGAATGCGCGCGGTGGTCTATGACGGGCACGGGGAGCTGCCGACGGTCCGGACGGTGGCCGAGCCCGCGTGCCCGCCCGGGGCGGCCGTGGTGCAGGTGAAGGCGACCGGCGTCTGTCGCTCCGACTGGCACGCCTGGCGCGGCCACGACCCGGTCGCGCTGCCCCACACCCCCGGTCACGAGTTCGCCGGGGTTGTCGTCGCGGTCGGCGACGGGGTGACGCGGGCCGCCGTCGGCGATCGGGTGACCGCGCCGTTCGCTTGCGGCTGCGGGGCCTGCGACTGGTGCCGCGCCGGGGACGCCCAGGTCTGTCCCGACCAGTACCAGCCGGGGTTCAGCGGCCCGGGGTCCTTCGCCGAGCGGGTCATGGTTCCGGCCGCCGACACCAACCTGGTGCCGCTGCCCGACCCGGTGGGTTTCACGGCCGCCGCCGCGCTCGGCTGCCGCTTCGCCACCGCGTTCCGCGCCGTGAAAGCGCACGGCCGGGTCGAGGAGGGTCAGTGGCTCGCGGTCTTCGGCTGCGGCGGCGTCGGGCTGTCGGCGGTGATGATCGGACGAGCCCTGGGAGCGCGCGTCGCCGCCCTGGATGTCTCGCCCGACGCCCTCGTCCGGGCCGCCGAGCTGGGCGCCGAGGTGACGATCGACTGCTCCCACCTGGACGAGGCCGTCGAGGGGCTGGTCCGGGCGACCGACGGCGGCGCGCACGTGGGGATCGACGCGCTGGGCTCCCCCGCGATCGCCGCGGCGTCCATCCGCTCGCTGCGGCGACGGGGCCGCCACGTCCAGGTGGGCCTGCTGCTGGGCGACGCCGCCGCGCCCGCCCTGCCCATGGACCGGGTGATCGCCCAGGAGCTCGAGGTTTACGGCTCCCACGGCATGGCCGCGGCCGACTACCCGGCCATGCTCGCCCTGATCACCAGCGGGCGCCTCGACCCGGCCGCCCTGGTCACCCGCGTCATCACCCTGGACGAGGCCGGCGCCGCCCTGGCCGCGATGGACCACCCCGGCCCGCCGGGGCTGACCGTCGTCACCTTGGGCTAGTTCCTGCCGCCGTCGCGGACTCGCCCAGGAAACGTCAGCGACGATTCACCGATAGCGCGCGACGGCCGCCCTGATCGCGTCGGCGTGCAGATAGATCTCCTCCACGCAGGAGATGGGTTCGCGACGCTCCACCTTGTCCTCGTCGAGCAGACCCAAGTAGAGCTGCTTGCGGTTGAAGTGGAGGCGGCAGATGGGCTTGCGGTTGTTGTCGTCGAGCAAGACGGCGAAGTACGTCTTCTGGTCCCGGCCCACGACGCGCGAGTAGGGCACGTCGCTGGCCGCGATGGCCCGGATGATCTGAAACCCCTCGATCTCGCTGAGGGTGGTCTCGATCTCGGAGGACGTGTCACTCAGAACCTCGGCGCCGACCGGCGGCACCTCCACGGCGGGTGCCGCGCCGACGGCCGGCGCCGCCCCACCGAGGGCCGACTTCAGCCGGTCGTTCACGCGGTCGTTGATGAACTGGGTCAACGCCTTGGCCGCCAGCCGTCCAAACAGTTCACGCACCTTCTGCGTGAACATGCCCTCATAGACCCTGCTCGCGAGGAGCTTCACGAAGTCGTCGCTGGGCGATTCAAACTGTTCGCCCAGTGCGCGCTTGAGGGCGCTGACGTACTTCAACTCCTCCGCCGCGGAGATGACCGACTCCAGGTCGAAGGTGTCCTTGGTCATCTTCTTGAGTTCCGGGAGCACATAGGGGTCGATGCTCGCCAGGTCCAGCTGCAGGAAGGGCTTTTCGTCCATCCGGTTGGGTTTGTCGAGATCGGTGAAGAAGTGCCAATGCTGACCATTCGTCAGCACACCGATCCGCGCATTCGACGTGTGGAAGTAGCGCACCAACTGGCCCGCATGCTCGATCCTGAGCGGCTCACCGACCCGCTTGGCCTCGATGAGCATCTGGACCTGACCGTCACGCACGATGGCAAAGTCGACCTTCTCGCCGCGCTTCAGGCCGAGGTCAGCCACGTACTCGGGCACGACCTCCTGCGGATTGAAGACGTCATAGCCGAGGACGCGGCTGATGAACGGCATGATGAGCGCGGTCTTCGTCGCCTCTTCCGTGGTGAGGGAGGGAGCGAACTCCCGCACCTTCTCCGCAATGTCCTGGAGTGCGTCCTCGAATGCCATTTCGTTACCGTCCTCGTCTTTGGGGATGCTGTTCGACAGTCTGGCATTCCCCCTGGCCGGTACACCCGGTTCGGTCCGCATCCCGAACCCTTCACCCCTCCACCCACGGGCTCGCCCGGCGCGCGGTGCGGCCACGGATCTCATCATCGGTCTCCACTCTCACGAACCGTCTCGACTCTCGCGTTATTACCCGAGAGCGGTGAACACTTCCCGAGAGCAGTGACCGATGATGAGATCGGTTAAGCCCCCGGCACCCCATTTCGCGCTCGGAAATCGATTGACTGACGGTCAGTCAGTTGTACGCTGGACGAAGACGCGAGCGCCCGACGGACGGCGGCCCAACCCCCGGCCGCGGCCACCGCGGCGGCGCAGGAGGCGACGATGGCCCGGGTGGTGAAGCACCCCGACGTCCGGCGGGACGAACTGCTCGACGTCGCCCTCGACCTCATCATGACCAGGGGATTCGCAGCCACGTCCGTGGAACAGATCACCACCGCGGCCAGCGTCGCCAAGGGGACGTTCTACTACTACTTCGCCTCCAAGGACGATCTGCTGGCCCAGCTCGTCGGCCGGTTCGGCGACTCGCTGTTCGCGAACCTGAGGAACACGCCGCTCTCGGGGTCGGGACTGCACCAGCTGCAGGACTTCCTGGCAGCGGCGACGTCCTGGAAGTTGGAGCGGCTCGACACCACCACGTCCGTGATCGCCCCGTTCCTGTTCAGCGAGGGTAACCTCGCCGTCCGCCACCACATCTTCGCCGAGTGGAACGACCGGACCGCGCGGCTGCTCGTCCCGATCCTGCAGGCCGGCCACGACGACGGCTCCTTCGCCGTGGACGACGTCGCCAGCACCGCGGGCGTCGTGATGTCGCTGTGGCTGGACGGCGGCATGCGGATGTGGGATCGCGCGCTGGCCACCGAGGACGAGCCGGGCTTCATCGACGTCTTCGTCCGCGGCAGCGCGTCCCTGTCGGTCGCCCTCGAACGCATCCTGGGCGCCCCCGCCGGGAGCCTCACCACCCGCGTCGACCCGCAGCTGCTCGTCGGGGTCCGCGCCCCCTTCCTCGCCGAAATGAACCGGACCCTCCGCAGGTCCGCCGAAAGGAGAACCTCGTGACCAAAGGCAGGCTGATCGCCGGTGGCATCACCGCCGCGGCGGTGCTGGCGCTCGGCGCGGGCTACGTCGTCTCGACCGGCAACACCGCGCTAGCCGTGACCACGGCGACCGCGACCGTCGAGACCATCACGGTCACCACCAACGCCAAGGGGACGATGGTGCCCAATCGCACCACGTCGGTGTTCGGCACCGTCGCCGGGACGCTCGGCTCCGTCAGGGTGAGCGACGGCGCCACCGTCAAGAAGGGCCAGGAGCTGGCGCGGATCGCCACCGGCCCGCTGGATGTTGCGGTCACCCAGGCCGAGAGCGCCGTGGCCACCGCCGAGGCAATGCCGAAGTCGACGAGGCGGTTGCGCTGGGCGCGCACCCAGGCGATCGACGCGGCGTGGGCACAGCTGCGCCAGGCCCGCGCCGACCGGGCCGCCGCGACGATCAAGGCACCTGCCGCCGGGGTCGTGGCCGTGCCCGACACCACCGCCAGGGGGGCCGCGGTGACCCCCGGCGGCCTGCTGTTCACCATCAGCGACCCGACCAAGCTGCGCTTCGAGGCGGACGTGGACGAGGCCGACATCGCCGCCATCCACAGGGGGCTCAAGGGAGCCATCCACCTGGACTCGTTCCCCGTCGAGGACTTTCCCGGCACCGTCCTCTCGATCGGGCGCAGCGCCGTCAAGACCGACACCGGCGGCAACGCGTTCACCGTCCGACTCTCCGTGGACTCGGTGGGGCCCGGCGAGCGGGTGCTGCGCGAGGGCATGAGTGGCTCGGTCGACATCGGCGTGCAGGAGATCCCCAACGCCATCGCCGTGCCGAACGCCGCCGTGCTGACCGAGGGCGACGACAGCTGGGTGTTCGTGGTCGGCAGCGACAACACCGTCTCGAAGAAGTCGGTCCACCTGGGGGCCGTCACCGACGGCTGGGTCGAGGTGATGGCCGGGCTCGACGCCGGGCAGGTCGTGGCGACCAGTCAGCTGAGCGCCCTGCGGGACGGGACGAAGATCAGTGTCCAGTGACCGCCCGACGAACCCGGCGGCGCCCCAGGGGGGCGTGAGCCCCCGCACGCGGCTGGCCGTCGCGGACCAGCCGCCGATCCTGGAGACCATCGCGCTCACCAAGACCTACGGCTCCGCCGACAACCAGGTCCACGCCCTCGACCACGTCGACCTGGCGGTGCGCCCCGGCGAGTTCGTGGCCGTCATGGGTCCCTCGGGCTGCGGCAAGTCGACGCTGCTGAACCTCGTCGGGGGCCTGGACACCCCCAGCTCCGGGTCCGTCCGCCTCGACGGCTCCGACCTCACCGAGCTCGGGGACGACAAGGTCACCATCCTGCGCCGCCGCCGCATCGGCTTCGTCTTCCAGTTCTTCAACCTGATCCCGGTGCTCAACGCCATCGAGAACGCCGCGCTCCCCCTCGTCCTTGACGGCATCGCGGACGCCGACGAGCGGGCCCGCGGCTGGCTGGAGCGCGTGGGGCTCGGCGACCGGCTGACGAACCGGCCCGACCAGCTCTCCGGCGGCCAGCAGCAGCGGGTCGCGGTCGCCCGGGCGCTGTCCACCGACCCGGCCCTCGTCCTGGCCGACGAGCCCACCGGCAACCTCGACTCCGCGTCGGCCACCGAGATCGCCGAGCTGCTGCAGCAGGTCGCCCGCACCTGGGGCCGGTCGGTGCTGATGGTCACCCACGACCCCCGCATCGCCAGCTACGCCGACCGGCTGGTGCTGATGAACGACGGCCGCATCGTGGCGGACCTCCCGCTGGACGGGACCCGCGAGGCGGCGCGTGACGCGATGACGAGGGCGGGATTGCTGTGATCGCGGCCCGGTTGGCGTGGCGCTACCTGCGCGGACGGGGGCTGCGCTCGGCGCTGACGTCCCTGGCCGTGGCGTTCGGCGTGATGCTGATCTTCGGCCTCAACGGGGTCATCCCCACCATGATCGAGGCGTTCACCCGGTCGCTGCTGTCGAACGCCGGCAAGATCGACCTGACCGTCACGAGCAGCTTCAACCAGCCCTTCGGGCGCGACATCCTGGACCGGATCGCCCGAGTCGACGGGGTGGCCGTGGCGAGCCCCGAGGTGCAGCGCAGCGCGCCGCTGCCGGTGGACGCCGACCTGCCGCTGGCCGACCAGGTGGCCGCCCTCAACGTGATCGGCATCGACCCCGCGACCGCCGGCCGGGTCCGCGACTTCCCGCTGGTGGCGGGTCGCTCGCTCGTCGTCGGCGACGGCGACGTGGCCGTCCTCTCCGCCGACCTGGCCGCCCGGCTGGGCGTCGGGCTGGGCGGCCGGATCACGCTGCCCTCCGCGGTGGGCAGCACGCCGTTCGCGGTCGTCGGGCTGCTCAGCACCGCCACGGTCCCCGGCCAGGAGCAGCTCTACGTCCCGCTCACCTCGGCGCAGCGGCTGTTCTCCTACGGCAACCGGATCAGCGCCGTCGAGGCCGCCCTCACCCCGGGCGCCGACCGGGCCACGGTCGAGGCGTCCGTCCGCGCCGCGCTGGGACCCGAGTACCACGTGGGCGGGCTGTCGACGAACAGCTCGCTGCTGGCCTCGCTGCAGGTGAGCGTCTACGCGTTCAACATGTTCGGCCTGTTCGCCCTGGCCACGGCCGGTTTCATCATCCTCAACAGCTTCCGGACGGTGGTGGCCGAGCGCCGCCGCGACATCGGCATGCTGCGGGCCATCGGCACCGGCCGGGGCACCATCATGGGCATGTTCCTGCTCGAGTCGCTGCTGCAGGGCATCGTCGGCACCGCGCTGGGCATGCTCGCGGGCTGGGGCATGGCGGCCGCGCTGTTCGCCTCCCTGGGGCCGATCTTCGAGCGCGTCGTCCACCTCAAGATCGGGTCGCCGTCGTTCCAGCCGGCCACCTACGCCCTGGCCATCGGGCTCGGGCTGGGCGTGACGGTGCTCGCCGCGCTGATCCCGGCGCGGGCCGCCGGCCGGGTGACGCCGATGGAGGCGATGCGCCCGCAGCTCGGCGAGGTGTACGAGCGCCGGGTGGGGCTGCGCGCCTGGCTGGGGCTGGCGCTGCTGCTGGGTTCCCTGTTCTGCCTGGGGACCCGGCTGCCCAACCTGGTGGGGCTCGGCGCGGTGACGTTCCTGGTCGGGATCGCGCTGGTGGCGCCCGCCGCGATCAACCCGCTGGCGGGCGTCTTCGCCCCCGTGGTCGAGCTGGTGTTCGCCCGCGAGGGCGCCATCGCCCGCAGCAACCTGCAACGCAACCCCGGCCGCTCCGCGGTCACGGTGACCGCCGTGATGCTCGGCCTGGCCTCGATCGTGGCGATGCTCAGCGTGGTGGTCGCGATCTTCACCGGGTTCACCAGCTACATCCAGCGGTCCATGTCGGCCGACTACCTGGTCATCCCGCAGTCGATCGTCCTCGGCCAGGGCAACGTGGCGGCCGGCCCGCGCCTGGCCGACGACATCCGCCGCACCGACGGCATCGGCCCGGTCTCCACGCTGCGCCTGGCCCAGGGACGCATGGACGGCGGCGACGTCCAGGTCATCGGCATCGACCCGGCCGGCTATCTGGAGGTGGCCGACTTCGAGTGGAACACGCCGTCCACGGACGCGGCCGTCGGGCAGCTGGGCGCCGGGCGCTGGCTGATCGCCAACGGCATCTACGCCTCGCAGCACAACCTGACCGCCGGCCAGCAGGTCACCCTGGAGACCCCCAACGGCAATCGCACCTACCTGGTGGCCGGGGTCGGCAACGACTACCTGAACGCCAAGCTGGCCACCATCTACGTCTCCCAGGAGAACCTGGCGCGCGACTTCAACGTCACCGCCGACCTGCTCATCATGGCCAACCGGCTGGCGACGGCCGACCCGGCCACGGTGACCCGGGCCTTGCGCGACGAGATCGAGCAGTACCCGGCGTTCCGGCTGTACGAGGCGGCCCAGTGGCGCGACGAACAGCTCACGACGTTCGACTCGACGATCATGATCTTCTACGCCCTGATCGCGGCACTCGCGATCCCGTCCCTCCTGGCGCTGCTCAACACCCTGGCGATCTCGGTGCTCGCCCGCACCCGCGAGATCGGCATGCTGCGCGCCGTGGGGGCCACCCGGACCCAGGTGCGCCGGATGGTGCTCGCCGAGTCGCTGCTGCTGAGCGTCATCGGCACGGTGTTCGGGGTGCTCGCCGGGCTCTGGCTTGGCTACGCCCTGGTGGTCGCGATGAGCCAGGTCGGCTGGGTCATGCCGTACTCGTTCCCGTGGCTGGGCGTGATCATGACCGTCGTCGTTGGCATCGGCTTCGGCGTGCTGGCCGCCCTCATCCCTGCCCGCTCGGCCGCCCGGCTGGACGTCGTGGACGCGCTCCACCACGAGTGACGAGCTGATCGGCCCGCCACGTTAGGCAGACGACCCACTCCGGACTGTGGCGCTCGCCCCGAAGGCCCTCGACGCCAAGGAGGTGACGGCACCGGGGCTCTGGCCACCGGGCATGGGTCTGCAGGGCGAGGGAGCCGACACTGCTCGCTTAGGTGCACCAGTCGAGATCGCCGGCATGGATGGTCTCTGCCTCGCCAAGTTTCAAAGGCGGTATGAGGTAGACGCCGGCAGCAAACCACGCGTCCATGTGTTCCAGTCCGCCCCCATCCGGGTATTTCGCTTGGAGTTGCTTCAGGGTCAGCCCGAACGGGATCGCGGGGTCGAGCTTAAGCCCATCCTGCTGGCGAACAGTCATGCGAGCGTTCCAGGACTCCAGCGTGCGGGGCGACTTCGATGAGTCGTCCCTTGCCGCGAACCGGACACGCAATCTGCCGAAATCAGCGTAGTTCTGGTAACCAGCGCCGGCCGCTTCACAGCCCCCCACGCCCCCGGACAACGTCGGTTTGCCGAGCCGGGCAGTCAGCATCGTGAGGACGTCGGCCTCGGGCGCTCCGAACGCGTACGACCCGAGGCCCGCCGCAGTGAGCAACAACGCGGGCGGGGGTGTCGGCTGGGGGAAGACGTGGACCGTGTGCGCAGCGTCCGGCAGGCTTCGCTCAGCCCAGTAGTTCATGCCGCTGAACACGGGCCCGATGAGCGCCAGATACACCGTCATCTTCCCCATGATCTTGCCGGCGACCTTTCCGGCATCCTTGACTCCCTGCTTGAGCAGGAACTGGGCGAGTTGGCGGGCGAGCTGTTCATCGACACCGGTTATGCAGGCAATGGCGGCCTTCGTGGCCGTGGCGCCGTCCGTGGCTTCTTTGATGTCCTTGCCGCAGGTGGCGAGCGCCATCGCGGCCGCGATATATCCGTCCGCCTTCAAGGTCAGATCCGTTCCCACCAGCTGGCCGAGCGTTGTCGCGAGGAACGGCAGGACCGGCTGGGGAGACATGCGCAACACCAGGTTGTCCTTGAGCTTGCGCACCTCCGACTCGGAGATCCCGATCGAGTACTCCTCGCCGGGACCCGTCATCCGGCCACCCGAGGTCACCTCGCGGACGCTGGCCGCGAGAGTTTGGTCCAGCTCGGCCACCACATCGATCGCCTCGGCAAGTTGCGCTTTGTCGAACGTTGAGTTGTAGCTCCAACTTGGCTCTCCAAACGATGCAGCGTTGAAGCCAAAGCCCCGGTTAACCCGCGCCTTGATGGTCAGGAGCTTCGGCTGTTTGGAATCCTCTCCGACGCAGAACAGGACCGAATTGTTACGGTGAGTCTCGATGAACACCGCGCTCTTCACCCATTCGGGCTGGCCATCACTACAGTGCGGCGGGTCGACGCGGGTGTCGAATACCTTCCCTATCTGGTAGTAGGACCAGTCGGCAGCGTCCGCGAGCTTGTCCTGGATAGTCGACAGGACGTCCCGGGTGCCGCTGACGAAGTCCGTCCACAGCGAGAGGTGATGGACGACCGCCGAGACGCTCCGGCGATCTGGCGCGACGGTGGAGGGTACGGCTCGCCACGCTGCGAGTTCTGGATCGAAGTAGGCAAGGGTGGCCGCGGCGTCTGCAGGCAGCGGAGCCAGGTAGCTGCGCGTCAGTCGAATCCCATCAGGCGGAACGTCGCCCACGACGCCTATCTCCGACGGCACGCCGACGGCCATGGGCGAATCACCCCAGTCGCTCAGCGCCTGCTGAGGCTCTCCCGACACGTCGCCGGGTGCGACGAAGACCTGCTTGGACGGGTCGTCAACCGCGACAACGCCTGTTCGACCTGACACAACCTGCCCTGGGCCGGCAATCGAGCCCGCTGGCAGCGCCGTTGAGGGGGTTTGTGGCCCGGTGCACCCCAGCACGGGAAGCGCCACGGTGCAAACCATTGAAAAGATCAGTGCCGTCCGAAATCTTCGCCGCATTCCGCAATCATGTCACTGTTACTGGGGCGACAAAACGAGCCCCACATTGCGGGCTCTTCGTCCCTAGCGTCGTAATTCGATGGGCCCGTGGCTGCCTTCGCTTCCGGCAGGTCGCGAGGACCCTGTCCGCGATCCACGGCGGAACGGGTCGACCGCGGCGGGGCCGAGCTTGGCGACGCGGAACGGTCCGGCGCGGGCCCGGCCGCAGCGACCGGGCTCACGACTACCGGACGCCCTCGCAGGGGTCCCGCTGCGGGATGCCGGTGAGGTAGCGCGACCACTCGTCGGCGGTCAGCGACGTGCCCTGGGACTCGCACAGGTAGCGGCGGGCGGCCTCGCGTCCGAAGGTGAAGCTGCGGACCTCCCCGTTGTCCCCGGTGGCCACGAACTGGGTGCCGCCGTGGACGAAGGCCACGTCGTTGGTGCGTCCGAACTGGCCGTCGTAGGTGGCCACGGCCGGGCTGTTGGGCTGCGTGGCGTCCCAGTGGAAGACGCGCTCGTCGCCGCCGCTGCCGAGCACCGCCGTGCCGTCCGGGGAGAAGGTGAGGCCGTACACCTCGGCGCGCGCGTCCCGGTAGCGGCTCAGCACCACCGGGCTCGCGATGTCGGTGACGTTCCACAGGGAGACCTCGCCGGACATCGTCCCGATGCCGAGCGTCGCCGACACCGGCGAGAAGGTCACGATCACCGGCTGGGCGTCGGTGGGCACCGAGCCGATCTTCACCGGGGCGCTCGGGTCGGCCAGCGACCACAGCTCCACCTCGTTGGCCACGTTCGGGAAGGCCAGCAGCGTGCCGTCGGCGCTGATCGCCACCGCCTCGGGGGTGCGCGCCGGGATGGTCGCCGCCTTGGTCAGCTGGCCGGCCTCGTCCACGGTGAACAGGACGACCGCCGTCCCCGAGTTGACCGCGGACGCCGCCACCAGGCTGCCGTCGCGTGACATGGCGATGAAGCCGACGTACTGGCCGGGCAGCGCGTCCAGGACCTGCGGCTTCCCGGCACCGGCGTCCGACAGCGGCCAGCGAACGACGTGGCCCTCGGTGGTGCCGCCCAGCAGGAACCGCCCCTTGGGGTCGATGCCGACCCCGGCGGCCATCTGCTCCTGGATCGTCCCGGGGATCGTGGGGAACGTCACCGGCGGGTCGGGCATCCGCTGGAATTGGCCGTCGCGGGTGTCCCACAGGTTCAGCCCGTCGAAGGCGGTGCCCAGTGCCAGCCAGCGGCCGGACGGGTCGGAGGCGAAGCAGTAGCCGCTGTTGCCCTTCCGCAGCACCGGGTCGGCCAGCGGCCACACCCGCAGGTCGCCGGCCGTGTCGGCGGTGACGATCCGCCCGTCCGCGACGACGCCGATCGACTGGACGGGGTTGGGCCCGGGCAGCTTGCTGATCAGGGCGCCGGTGGCCGCCACGAAGGAGTAGGTGCCGTGGTCGTCGCCGGCCGCCAGGAGTTTCGTCCCGTCGCGGGTGAACGCGACGCCGAGCACGTTGCTCACGAACGGGGTCAGCGTCTTCAGCGGGCTGGGGTCGCCGGAGCCGAGCCGCCACCGGAACGCCTTGCGGCCGTACGTGCCGGCCGCCAGCTGATCCCCCGAGGGGCTGATCGCCATGTCCAGCACCGCCCGTTCGCTGGCGTACTTCAGCGGCGTCAGCGCCCGCGGCTCGGCGCTGCCCAGGGCCCAGCGCCAGATCGTGTAGCCCCTGCCGCCGGCGTACAGGGTGCCCGTGCCGTCGAACTGCAGCGAGAGCACGGACACCGGCTCGGTGCCCGCGTCCTGCGGCGTCTGGATGACGGGCCCCGCCGCCGGGTGGCCCGGGTCGTCGAGCCGCACCAGCTCGATCCGGCCCTCCTCGTGGCCGAACGCGGCGATCCGGCCGTCGGGGCTCAGCTCGGCCGACGTCCAGCCGCCACCCTCACGCGCCTGGAGCAGCGCGGGCTCGGCGGTCACGTCCCAGATCCCGGCCACGTTCGCGCCGCTGAGCGCCAGCAGCGTCCTGCCGCCGGCGGCCGCCAGCGACACCCCGGTCATGGCGCCGCCCTCGGGGTCGATCGTCACGGTGGTCCCGGGCGAGGCGGTGAGCTCGGCGCCTCGCCACAGGGTGATCTTGCCCACCCCGGCGCGGACGACCAGCTCGCCGTCCGGCGACACGGCGATCCGGGAGCGGCCCTCGCCCGCCCACCGGGTCGGGGCGTAGACGGCGGTGGCGTCGCCGAGCGCGGAGCGGGCCTCGCGGGTCGAGCTCAGGGAATCGGCCACCAGCGCGAGCCGGCGCTGCAGGTTGGGGTCCTGGGCCGCGGCGCGCTGCGCCGCCAGCGCGGCCTGGCGGGACTGGGCGGCCGACTCGGCGGTCTCGGCCACCCGGGTCGCCGACTGCGCCTGGGTGAACATCACCGTGGTGGCCAGCGCCAGCGTCCCGGCCACCAGGGCCAGCCCGGTCGCCAACCGCCCTCGGCGTCGCAGCGTCGTGCTGGTCTGCTTCTCCTTCTCCAGGACGCTGGCGAAGTGCTCGCCGGACGCGCCGACGAACGCGCGCTCGTCCGCGGTGAGCAGCGGCCCGCCCTCCCGCTCGGCCATCAGCTCCTGGAACATCGGCAGCCGCTTCAGCGGGATCAGCGACTCCGGGTCGCGGCCGTTGTCCACCCAGAGCTGCGCCGCCCGCTTCAACTGCTCGAGGACGAAAAGGTCGCCCCGGCTGCCCTCGATCCACCCGACCAGCCGCGGCCAGTGCCGCAGCAGCGCCTCGTGGCTGATCCGCACGTCACCGTCGGTGAGGGTCAGGATGCGGGCGTCGGTGAACGCGTCCACCACCATCCGGGCGGCCGGCTCCAGCAGCGTGAGCGGCAGGGTGCTGCGCGATACCGAATCGGCCTCGACGCTCACCAGCCGCAGGAACAGCTGCTCGGCGAGCTGCTGCTGGGCGTCGAGGGACTCGAAGACCCCCTCGGCCTGGCGTTCGACGGCGGAGGCGACCCCGCCGGTGCTCTGGTAGTCCTCCAGGGTCATCCGGTCGCCGCTGCCCGCGGCCCAGGTGACCAGCAGGGCGGTGGACACCAGCGGCAGCGCGCCGGGCGGGATGGCCCCGGCCGCCGGGCCGGGCGCGAGCTCGCCGAGCAGGACCGTCACCAGGTCGTCGTCCACCCGCACGCCACGGCTCAGCGCCGGGGCGGTGACCGCCTCGCGCAGCTCCGCCCCGGTGAGCGGCGACAGCAGCACCGGCCGGGAGAGCGCCTGAGAGAGCGCGGGCTCCAGGCTCGCCTCCGCGAACGCGTCCGCCCGGAGGCCGAACACCACGGTGGCGCGCCGGGCCAGCTCGCCGGCGCGGGCGAAGAAGGCCGCCCGCTCCTCGCCCGGCAGCTGGAAGACGTCCTCCAGCTGGTCGAGGACGACGACGTCGCGGCTCGTCCGGGCGTCGTCGTCGGGGCCGCCGGCGAGGACGGCGTGGCCCTCGTGCAGCTGGAACCCGGCCAGCGGCTGCCCGTCGGCCATCGCCAGCGACAACCCCGCCGCCAGCAGGGAGGACTTGCCGCTCCCGGACGGGCCGACCAGGACGATCGCCCGCGGCGCCTCGCCTTCCGCGGCCCGCACCACGGCACCCGCCAGCTCGGCGATGGCCCGCTCGCGGCCGAAGAAGAGCGCCCGGTCGGCCTCGGAGTAGGGACGCAGGCCCAGGTAGGGGGCGTCCTCGGGCAGGTGCGGGGCGCGGCTGTAGCGGCTGTCGACCCACCACTCGTTCGGGATCTGATCGGTGAGCCCGAGCCGGTCCACGAGCCGCTCGAAGCTGTCCCGCAGCGCGGGGGTGGGCAGGTGGCGTCCGCTCAGCCAGCCCTGCACCGTCGCGGTGGGGACGCCGGCGGCGGCCGCCGCACCACGGACCGACAGATGCTGCCGCTGGCGCGCCTCGTTGAGCAGTCGGACAAGTTCCCCGCGGGCCTCCTCGGCCTCGTTCGACGACATCTCTCTTGCCTACCTTGGGGGTGGCGCGGCGGCGGGGTGGACGCGGCGCGGGTGGGTGGGTTGATTGGAGCGTCCCACGCGCATCGCCGCCCTGACCAGCTGTTCAAACAGCGGGCAGCACCCGTCCGATGCCCCCGTTGTTCGGCCGTCCCGACCCGCCGGAATCCGCATCGCCGACCGGTTCCCGACGATCGAATCGGGCCTCCCGACACCGTGCACCCGGCGGATCAAGAGGCCATGGAGGGCTGCGGAATCCGTAGGTGCTCGGACCCCGCCCGGAGCCCTAGCATTGCTGTCACGAACGCGACAGCAAAGGAAGCCGTCCATGAAGATCGCCGTCCCCGCGGAAGTCAAGAATCACGAGTACCGGGTGGCCATCACCCCCGTCGGTGTGAACGAGCTCGTCCGTCGCGGCCATGAAGTTTTCGTCCAGGTCGGGGCCGGTCTCGGCTCGTCGATCACGGACGAGGAGTACGCCGCGCAGGGCGCGGTCATGGTGGACACCGCGGCCGAGACCTGGGCGGCCGGCGAGATGGTGATGAAGGTCAAGGAGCCCATCGCCTCCGAGTACGGCTTCCTGCGCGACGACCTAACCCTGTTCACCTACCTGCACCTGGCCGCCGACCGGCTGCAGACCGAGGCGCTGCTGAACGCCGGCACCACGGCGATCGCCTACGAGACGGTGCAGCTCCCCACCGGGATGCTGCCGCTGCTGTACCCGATGTCCGAGGTGGCCGGCTGCCTGGCCCCCCAGGTCGGCGCGCACGCGCTGATGAAGGCCGAGGGCGGGCGGGGCGTCCTGATGGGCGCCGTGGGCGGCGTGGTGAACGCCAAGGTGGTCGTCCTGGGCGGCGGCGTGGCGGGCCAGAACGCGGCCAACATCGCCCTGGGCATGGGCGCCAGCGTCACGATCCTCGACACCGACCTGGAGAAGCTCCGGATGACGTTCT
>CAZBMH010000027.1:6687-25255 GCA_964492685.1 uncultured Micropruina sp. | reverse complement strand
CCCGCCGGCTTCGGGGCCGCCAGCAGCTCCAGGAACGGGACGGCGTCGAACGCCTCCGGGCCCTTCACTCCGGCCCCCGACCACACCCCCGTCGCCAGCAACTCCAGGGCCACGATCGGGTTGATCGCCGTCTGCCACACCACGCACTGGGCACCGTAGTCGCGCATCGAATCCGCGTTGTCGACCACGTGATACAGGTACGTCCGGCGCGGCTGCCCGTCCTTGCCGGTGCCCGTCACCCACACCCCCGCGCACGTCTTACCCTCCATCCGCGGCCCGATCGACGCCGGATCCGGCAGGCAAGCCGCCACCACATCGCGCGGCGACACCTCGACCCCCTTCACGCTCACCTTGTCGGTTCGATCCAGACCCAGCTCGTGCAGCGTCTTCAGGATGCCGATCATCTGATCGCCCAGGCCGTACTTGAACGTCACCTTGTCAGCGTCCAGGAAGCGCGGCATCAGCAACACCTCCTCGTGCTCCACGTGCACGCACTCCACCGGCCCGATGCCCTCGGGGAAGTCGAAGACCTCCGGCTCGGCGAACGGCGGCACCGTGTACCAGCCCCGCTCCCGCTCCCAGATCACCGGCGGGTTCAGGCACTCCTCGATGACGGTCCAGATCGAGAAGCCGGGCGCAAAGATCTCGTTGCCGTCCTCGTCGTGGACGACCAGGTTGGCCCCGTCGCGCGTGCCCAGCTCGGTGATGTGGCTGAACAGGTGATCGGCGGCGTAGCGGGCGAAGACGTCGGAGAGCCCGGGCTCGACGCCGATGCCCAGCAGCGCCAGCTTCCCCGCAGCCTCCCAGTCGGCGGCCTCGGCGAACTGTTCGTCGCCGAGCTTCACCCCGGTCAGCGCGTACGGCTGGTCGGGATGCGGGTGCGACAGGCTCATCGCCATGTCCAGATAGCCCGCCCCGGCCGCCTTGGCCCCGGCGAAGATCGGCATGACGAAGCGGGGGTCGACGGCGTTGAAGACGAAGTCGACGGTGTGCTTGCGGGCCAGCTCGGCCACGGCGTCGGCAGAGGAGGCGTCCACCTGCTCGGCGGCGAACCGGGGCTCGAAGGGCCGCCGCTCCCGGACGGCGGCCACCGTCCGCTCGGCACGGGACAGGTCGTAGTCGGCGACGACGAACAGGTCGAAGAAGTCCCGCTCGCAGGCGATCCGGGCGGCGGCATCACCGACCCCGCCGGCACCGATCATCAGGATGCGCATTCGATTCCTCTCGTCGTGGGGTGCAACTCGTGGTGGGGTTCAACTCCTGATGGGGCTCAGCCCCGCTTGGCTCTCCAATTGCCCAGCACCTGACCCCCGATCGTCAACAGCACGGCCAACAGGAACAGCGAGAATCCGATGACGTTCGCCTGCGCCGGGATGCCGCGCAGGTAGGAGACGTAAACGAACTTCGGGAACGTGTTGGTGTCGCCGGAGACGAAGTTGGTGATGATGAAGTCGTCGAAGGACAGCGAGAAGGAGAGCATCGCCGCGCTGACGATGCCGGGCAGCACCAGCGGGAATGTCACCTTCACGAAGGCAAGCCGCGGGTCGGCGTAGAGGTCGGCGGCCGCCTCCTCCATCCGCGGATCCAGCGACTGCAGCCGCGCCTTGACCGTCACCACCACGAACGAGACACAGAAGGCGATGTGCGCGATAACGATCGTCCAGAAGCCCAGGGTCAACCCGACGTTGGCGAAGCCCTGGACGAAGATCGTCAAGAGCGAGGCGCCCAACACGATCTCCGGGGTGGCCATCGGGATGAAGACCAGCAGGTTCGTGGCGCTGCGGCCCGCGAAACGGTGCCGGACGAGGGCGAACGCGATCATCGTCCCGAGCACCGTGGCCACCGCGGTGGCGATGAACCCGATCGCCAGCGAGTTGGCCAGCGAGGCGCAGATGCCGGGCGGGCCGCAGGGGTCCAGCCAGTGCTCCAGCGTCGGCGACCCCTCCGGGTTCCAGGCGATGTTCGACTTGCGATAGTTGTTGAACGAGAAGACGAACGTGTAGGCGACCGGCAAGAACAGGTAGCCCAGGACGACGATGGCCGTGGCCATCACCCATCGGTCGGCGATCCAATAGCGCAGCTTCGTCACAGCAGCTCCTCCGTCCCGAACTTGCGGGTGTAGAGGAACACCAGGAAGAGGATGAGCGCCATCAGCGTGAACGACAGCGCAGCGGCAATCGGGAAGCCGCCCAGCACCTTGAAGAACTGCGACTCGATGACGTTGCCGACCATCTTGGTGGTGATGTCGGAGCCCAGCAGCTCGGCGTTGACGTAGTCGCCCGCCGCCGGGATGAACGTGAGCAGCGTGCCGGCCAGCACGCCGGGCATCGACATCGGCAGCGTCACCGTCCGGAAGGTGGTGAAGCCGTTGGCGTACAGGTCGCCGCCCGCCTCGATCACCTTCGGGTCGGCCCGCTCCAGCGAGGCGTAGATCGGCAGCACCATGAAGGGCAGGAAGTTGTAGGTGAGGCCCGCCACCACCGCTACCCAGGTCTCGGTGATCCGTCCGCCGGGCAGCAGGTGCAGCGCGTTCAGGGTCGTGGCGATGAAGCCCTCGTCGCCGAGGATCTGCCGCCAGGCGATCGTGCGCAGGATGAACGAGGTGAAGAAGGGCGCGATCACCAGAATCATCATGACGCTGCGCCACTTGCCGGCCTTGAACGCCATTGCGTAGGCCAGCGGATAGGCCAACGCGAACGCGAAGAGCGTGGCGGCGCCGGCAAACAGCAGCGAGCGGCCGAAGTGCCAGCCGAACTCGGTCAGCGCCCGGCCGTAGTTGCCGACGTTGACGTCTGCGTAGTAGTAGCCGGGGAAGCCCGGGTACCCCGACTGCAGCGACACCAGGAACAACTGGACCATGGGCCACACGAAGAAGACGCCCAGCCACAGCACGCCAGGAAGCAGCAGCAGGTACGGCGTGAGCGAACGGGAGCGGGTCGGCTGCGGCACCCCCGCCGGAGCGGGGCCGCCCGGCGTCGTGGGCGCGACATGCGCCATCGCGGAGGTCATGGGGTTTCGGTCCCGTCGGTGAGGCTGTCACCACCGGGGACCACGAACGCGTGGCCCGCGTCCCAGGTGACCCACACCGTGTCGCCGGGGCGGGAGCGGACGGGTTCGACGTCGAGGTTCTGCTCGAACGCCCCCCAGACCCCGAGGCCGGGCAGGTCGATGAGGTACTGGGTGGACACCCCGGTGAACGACACGTCGGTGAGCGTGCCCGGGCCCGCCAGCTGGTGGCCCGAGGGGATGCTGGTGGGCTCGGTCTCGTGGAGCACCAACTTCTCGGGACGCACGCCGTAGGCGGCGGGCCGACCGGCCTCGGCCGAGGAGCGCCGCGCCGCCGCGCGCAGCGTCAGGCCGGCGGCCTCGAACAGCTGCCAGCTGCCGTCGGTGCCGGTCAACCGGGCCGGCACCATGTTGGCCTGGCCGAGGAAGTTCGCCACGAAGGCCGTGCGTGGCAGGTCGTAGAGCTCCGCCGGGGCCCCCATCTGCTCGATGCGGCCCTTGTTCATCACCGCCACGGTGTCGGCCATGGTCATGGCCTCCTCCTGGTCGTGGGTGACGTGGATGAAGGTCAGCCCGACCTCGGTCTGGATGCGCTTGAGCTCGACCTGCATCTGGCGCCGGAGCTTCAGGTCGAGCGCGCCCAGCGGCTCGTCCAACAGCAGCACCTCGGGACGGTTCACCAGCGCCCGGGCCACCGCGACCCGCTGCTGCTGGCCGCCCGACATCATCGCCGGCTTGCGCTGCGCCAAGTGGTCCATCTCGACCAGTTTGAGGGCCTCGTCCGCCAGGTCCAGGGCGTTCGGCAGCCCGCGGCGCTTCGGCCCGAAGGCCACGTTCTCGCGGACGGTCAGGTGCGGGAACAGCGCGTAGCTCTGGAAGACCGTGTTCACGGGCCGTTCGTAGGGCCGGGAGCCGGTGAGGTCGGTGGAGCCGATCAGCACCCGGCCGCTGGTCGGCTGCTCCAGCCCGGCCACCATCCGCAGCGTCGTGGTCTTGCCGCACCCGGACGGGCCGAGCAGGGCGAAGAAGGACCCGCGCGGCACCCGCAGCGACAGGTCGTCGACCGCCGTGAAGTCGGCGAAGCTCTTGGTGACGTTCTCCAGGATCAGATCGCCCTTGGCCTGGCGGAAAGTGTCGCTGGACCCCCCGAAGAGCCCCATCAGTTCCCCACAACCTTGGCCCACATGGCCCCGTACTCGGCCTCTTCGGTCGCCGTCAGCGCCCGGAACGACTGGATCTTCTTCTCCTTGATGTATTGCTCGGTCGGGAAGATCAGCGGCGAGGCCGCCAGGTCCTTGTCCATCTTCTGCATCTCCTCCTGGGCCCCCACCACCGGGGTGATGTAGTTCACCCAGGCGGCCACCTCGGCAGCCACCTTGGGGTCGTAGTAGTAGTCGAACAGCTTCATCGCGTTCGCGCGGTGCGTCGAGGTCATCGGCACCATCATGTTGTCGGTCCACAGGGTGCCGCCGGACTCGGGGATCACGAACTCCCAGTTGTCGTCCTCGGTCTCGGCGCGCAGGACGAACAGGTCGCCCGACCACACGATGCCCGCGACGGCGTTGCCCGCCTTGAGGTCCTCCAGGTAGGCGTTGCCGCGGATCCGGCGGATGTTGCCGTCCGACACCCGCTTGCTGACCTCGGCGAAGGCGGCCTCGATGTCAGCCTTCGTCCAGTCGCCGCCGATGTCGATGCCCCGCTGCTGCATGATCAGCGCCGCCGTGTCGCGGAACTCGGACAGGACGGTCACCTTGCCCTTGAGGTCGTCGGCCCACAGGTCGTCCAGCGACTTGAGCTCCCGTCCGACCTTCTTCTTGTGATAGCCGATGCCGGCGTAGCCGCCCTGCCAGGGGACGGAGTACTTGCGTCCGGGGTCGAAGGAGACGTTGCGGAGCGTCGGCAGCAGGTTCGAGATCACGTTCGGCATGGCGAACGGGTCCAGCGGCTGCGCCAGTTGCTCGCGGACGACGCGGTTGGCCATCCAGTCGGTGAACGTGAAGATGTCCCGCTTGATGTCCTGCTTGGCGCGCAACTGAGGGGCGATCTTGTTGAAGTAGGAGTCGTTGTCGTCGACGTCCTCGGTGTAGGCGACCTTGATCCCGGTCTTCTTGGTGAAGGCGTCGAGCGTGACGTAGTTGCCGTCGTCATCCTGGTCCATGTAGGCCGTCCAGTTGGCCCAGTTGACGAACTTCTCGGTGGCCGACACGTCCGTGGGCAACACCAGCGCCGGGGCGGATGCTCCGCCGTTCAGGACGCCGGGCGGCACGGGCGGGGCGCAGGCAGCCAGCGCGGCTGCCGCGGCGGCGCCACCACCGAGCTTCATGAGGTTGCGGCGGGTCATTCCTCCGCCCATAGCCGCCACGATCTGGCGGGCGGGCTCGCTCAACGGTGGGCGATTCTGCATGCACGGTCCTTCCCGGTCTACCTGGGGCGCTGACACCTGGTTCCTGGGGAAACCACCTTCGGTCGGGCCGGCCTCCCACCGGCCCCACCTTGGCGAACCCCCCAGTTCGGCGTCCACCCCCTGGACGCGATGAGGAGAGAGTAGCCAGCAACGCACCCGATCCAACACCCCTAGGGCCGAGAAACTTCGGAAACGAAACAAGATCGTCATCTGAGCGATGGATTCCGAAGCGACTGGGGTTGCCAACTCCGCGAATCCGGAGCACCATGCAGGCATGGATCTCCACGCCGAAGACCTCGCCGGCGCCCGCCGGGCCGGCGCGCTGGACGATGTCGCCAAGCAGATCATCCAGCACCTCCAGGACGACGGTCGGCAGAGCTACGCCACCATCGCCAAGTCGGTCGGGCTCTCGGAGGCGGCGGTGCGCCAGCGCGTGCAGCGGCTGCGCGACACCGGGGTGATCCAGATCGTGGCGGTCACCGACCCGATGCAGGTCGGCTTCAGCCGCCAGGCGATGATCGGCGTCCGGGTGTCGGGCGACCTGTCGGTGGTGGCCCAGCTGCTCACCGACTTCGCCGAGGCCGACTACGTGGTAACCACCGCGGGCAGCTTCGACCTGCTCGTCGAGGTCGTGTGCGAGGACGACGCCGGGTTGCTCGACCTGATCTCCCGGATCCGCCGGCTGCCCGGCGTGGCGGCCACCGAGACCTTCGTCTACCTAAGACTCAACAAACAGCACTACAACTGGGGAACCCGATGACCGAACTGACCCTGCCGTCCGGCAAGAGCTACAACGATGCCGCGCGCGACAACCTGTGGATGCACTTCACCAGGCACTCGGTGTTCGAGCCCGACGGGCTGAACCAGCAGGTGCCGATCATCGCCCGCGGTCAGGGCCACCACATCTACGACATCCACGGCCGCGAGTACATCGACGGGCTGTCGGGGCTGTTCGTCGTCCAGGTGGGCCACGGCCGCGAGGAGCTCGCCGACGCCGCCGCCCGGCAGGCGCGCGAGCTGGCGTTCATGCCGCTGTGGTCGTACGCCCACCCGCGGGCCATCGAGCTGGCCGACCGGCTGGCCGGCTACGCCCCCGGCGACCTGAACCGCGTCTTCTTCACCACGGGCGGCGGCGAGGCCGTCGAGACCGCCTGGAAGCTGGCCAAGCAGTACTTCAAGCTGAAGGGCAAGCCCGGCAAGCACAAGGTGATCTCGCGGGCCATCGCCTACCACGGCACGCCGCAGGGCGCGCTGGCGATCACGTCGCTGCCGGGGGCCAAGATCCCGTTCGAGCCGCTGGTGCCGGGCGCCTTCAAGGTGCCCAACACCAACCAGTACCGGGCGCCGGAGCATCTGCGCAACGACCCGGAGGCCTTCGGGCTGTGGGCGGCCGACCGCATCGCCGAGGCGATCGAGTTCGAGGGCGCCGACTCGGTGGCCGCGGTCTTCCTCGAGCCCGTGCAGAACTCGGGCGGCTGCTTCCCGCCGCCCCCGGGGTACTTCAAGCGGGTGCGCGAGATCTGCGACGAGTACGACGTCCTGCTGGTCTCGGACGAGGTGATCTGCGCGTTCGGCCGGATCGGCTCCATGTTCGCCTGCGACGACTTCGACTACGTCCCGGACATGATCACGTGCGCCAAGGGCATGACCTCGGGCTACTCCCCCATCGGCGCCACCATGGTCTCGGACCGGCTGTTCGAGCCGTTCAAGAAGGGCATGACGTCCTTCCCGCATGGCTACACCTTCGGCGGGCACCCGGTGTCGGCCGCGGTCGCGATGGCGAACCTCGACATCTTCGAGAAGGAGGGGCTCAACGATCACGTGAAGACCAACGCCCCGATCTTCCGGGCCACCCTGGAGAAGCTGCTCGACCTGCCGATCGTCGGCGACGTCCGCGGCGAGGGCTACTTCTACGGGATCGAGCTGGTGCGCGACAAGGCCACCCGCGAGACGTTCAACGACGACGAGGCCGAGCGGCTGCTGCGCGGCTACCTGTCGAAGGCGCTGTACGACGCCGGCCTGTACTGCCGGGCCGACGACCGCGGCGACCCCGTCGTCCAGCTGGCGCCGCCGCTGACCTGTGGCCCCGCCGAGTTCGACGACATCTACACGCGGCTGCGTTCGGTGCTCGAGGAGGCCCCGAACCACCTCTGAGTTCGACGACGGGACGCCCGGCTCGCTTCGGCGGCCGGGCGTTCCGCTCGTCCGGGACGCCTCGGCTCCCGGACGAGCCGCTCCCTGGACGAGCTGCCTGCCCGGGCGGCCCGCGCCCCGGCCTCCCACGCCCCCACGCCCACTCCGCCCCCGAAAGTGGCGCGATGCTCGCGAAATTTCGCGGGCGAAGTGCACCTTTCGCGGGCGGAGTGCGTCAGTCGGCCTGATCGGCGGGGCAGGATGGTGGGCATGCGCACCCCCGTGATCGTGACCGTTTCCCTGCTGTCGCTGGTGACCGCCTGCACCGGAGCGGTACCGCTGCCACCCGTCGCCGAGACGTCGCCGGCCGCCACCGCGGCCCCGGCCGACGTCCACGCGCCCTACACCGCGGTGCAGGCGGCGCTCGGCGCCCGGGCGGAGGCCGCGGCCCAGCTCCTGGACGATCCCGTCGGTAAGCGCGCCTGGGACTCGGTGTCGGAGGGCTACCTGCCCGCAGTCGAGCGCTACGAGGACCTCCGGCTGACCAGGTTCGCCAAGGAGCCGGACGCGCTCCGCGAGGATTTCGCGCCCGAGTCGGTCCTGGCCTGGAGCGCCGACGACCAGACCCTGGTGGTCTCCGAGTCGGTGGGCAGCGGCAGCGGCTATCGCCTGGCGGGGTACCGCTGGCACGAGGGTCGGCCGCTGCAGGTCTTCCAGCTGCCGGCCAACGCACTGGGCCGCTACCAGAGCCAGGCCGGGGCCCACCTGACCATCGCGGACCCGGCCGTCATCGAACCGCTCCTCGCGTACCGCAGCCGCGGCACTCTGCCCAAGGGCATCACCATCGACGACGACCAGGCCGTCACCTTCAAGGAGTCCCGGATCGCGTCGGGCAACAAGCACTTCACCGAGAAGGTCACCTGCACCGTCGCCAACGACGGGGCCGGGAGCCTCGCCTGGCAGCTCCCGGTCTCGGGTGGCACGCTGACGCTGGCCGCCATCCGCTGCCGGTCGAAGGCGGTCGGGAAGGACGGGTGGACCATCCAACACAACGACTGGGATCGGGCGATCACGAAGGTGAAGCGGTACTTCGCCCGGGTGGACTGCGACGAGGTGTTCCCGATGTCGGTCTTCGTGTCCGCCGCCGGCAAGACAACGTGGAGCTCCCCCTCCGTCGATCCGGTCCGGGTCTGCAAGGGCAGCTGAGCGACGGCGGTCGCCGGGGAACACGCCCCGGCCGGTCTGGCCGGCGAGCGCTCAGCCCGCCAGGGACGCCAGGAACGCGTCGACCTCGCCGGAGCGGGGCGCGGTCGCGGGGCCGCGGCGGGTGACCTTGATGGCGGCGGCCGCGTTGGCCCGCCGGACGGCCTCCGCCCAGTCGCGTCCGGCGGCCACGTCGGCGAGCAACACCCCGGTGTGGCAGTCGCCCGCGCCGTTGGTGTCGACCGGCGTCTGGGGGAAGCCCGCCGCCACCACCAGTTGCCCGTCCCGCACCAGGGCGCAGCCCTTCGGGCCGTCACGGACGATCACCACCGCCCCCGGCAGCAGCGCCCCCACGGCGAGGGCGGCCCGGTCCATGCTGGCGATGCCGCGCTCGTCCACGCGGCCGGGATGACCGGCGCGGACGAAGCCGCGGGCCTCGTCCAGGTTCGACGTCCAGACGTGGGTCGTGGCGAGCATCGCGTCCCGGATCGCCGGGGGCAGCGCGGCGAACGGGGCACCCGGATCGAGCACCACGACGACCCCCGGCGCGAGCCGACCCAGGAAGGCCAGCAGCGGGTCGCGGGTCTGGGGCATCGCGAGGGTGTACCCGCTGACGCACACCAGGTCGCCGGCGACCGGCTCGCAGGTCGCCAGCGAGGCCACGGTGAGGTGCCGCTCGGCGCCGAGCGTGGTGACGAAGGTGCGCTCGGCGGACGGCTCCACCATCACCACGCAGACGCCGCTGTCGAGATCGGCGACCGGCGGCGAACTCACCGCCACCCCCTCGGCGGCCAGCGCCGCGCGGATCAGGTCGCCGTTCGGGCCCGTGCCCACCGACCCGGCCTGGACGCCCGCCGCCCCCGAGCGCGCCGCGGCGAGCAGCACGTTGACCGACCCGCCGGCGTAGCGGGTGATCGAGGTCGCCATCACGTTCTGGCCCCGCGCCGGCAGCGTCGGCACCTCGATGACCGCGTCGATCAGCGCCTGGCCGGTGTGGATCACCCGCGGCCCCGTCCCGCTCATGCGAGCCCCGCCAGCACCGCGGCGCAGCTCGCCACCGTGATCTGGGGCGCGAACAGCCCCATGATCTGCAGCGCGGCGGCGTGATTCTCCGGCGTGGAGCCGCCGCACGCATCGGTGACCACGGTCACGCTCGCGCCGGCGTCGGCGGCGGCCAGCGCGGTCGAGATCACGCAGCAGTCGGTGGCCACCCCGGCCAGCACGAGCGCGGGGGCCGATCCGGTCACCCGCTCGACCAGCGACCACTTCCCGAACGTGGTGGCGGTCAGGACGAGGGGGTCCAGCGCGGCGACGTCGTCCACCAGGTCGAACAGCGGGTCGTCGGGGGCCACGTTGGCGAACGGCCAGGCCTCCAGGTAGGGGCCCCAGGAGCCCAGCGGCGCGGCCGGGGCCACCCAGCGGGTCACGATGGTGCGGCGGTCGAAGGCATGCGCTAGCCGCAGCATCGCGGGCAGGGCGTCGGGAAACATCGGCGACCCCCAGGGGCTCGCCTCGTCGGCGAACACCCGTTGCGGGTCGATGAGCACCAGCCGGGCGTCGTCGCGGGACAGCATGCGCACACTCTGGCACGGCTCGACCGGCGGCGACGGGCCTCATCGTGACAAAGCGTCGGCAGACGGTCACCTTCGTCACGATGGGGCCCGCCCCGGGAAGAACCGCCGCAGTCTGTACGTTGGAGGCAACGAGGGGCGCGCCGGGCGCCCGCAACGAAAGGGAGTCAGCATGGCCACCAGCAGCACCGCCCAGGCCCATTGGGAAGGCAGCCTCATGGAGGGTGCCGGCACCGTCGCCCTGGCCACCTCGGGGCTGGGCACCTTCGACGTCACCTGGGCCAAGCGCGCCGACGCCGGCGCCGGCATGACGAACCCGGAGGAGCTCATCGCCGCGGCCCACTCCGCCTGCTACTCGATGGCGCTGTCCCACGCCCTGGCCGGCAACGGCACCCCGGCGGCGTCCCTGGACACCAGCGCGGTCGTCAGCTTCCAGCCGGGCGTCGGCATCACGGGCAGCCACCTCACCGTGGTGGCCAACGTCCCCGGGCTCACCGCCGAGGAGTTCCAGACCTTCGCCGCCGGCGCCAAGGAGGGCTGCCCCGTTTCCAAGGCGCTCGCCGGAGTCGAGATCACCCTGGACGCCAGCCTCGCCGGCTGACGTTCGTGCTGAGAAGGGGGCACCTCGGGGCCCCCTTCTTCGCGTCTGAGTGGGACGTAAGTGCCCGTCCTGCGTCACTTATGTCCCACTGGGGCCCCGGGGAGGCGATCAGAGGGTGATCACCTGGACGTCGATCACAGCCTCGTTCGCCCGGATCGTGTCCAGCACCCCCTCGTCCGGGATCCCCTCCAGGTTGATCCTGGCCACGGCGGCCTCGGCGCCGTCGAAGACCACGTTCTCCATCTCCTGCACGTTCAGGCCGGCCTCGCTGATCGCGTCCAGCGTCGAGGCCAGCACGCCCGGACGGTCCAGGTGGCGCAACACGAGCATGGTGGTCGCGGGCGTGGAGCGGGCCAGGTTGACCACGTTCGGCACCTTGCCGGTCTCCAGGAACACCCGAACGATGCGGACGGCCTCCGCGGCGATGGCCTCCTGCGCCTGGTCGGTCGAGGCCCCGATGTGGTGGGTGCCGTAGACGCCCGGAAGCCCCGCGATCTCGGGCCGGAACTCGCCGGTGCCGGTGGTCGGTTCGCCGGCGAAGACGTCCAGCCCGACCCGCAGCCCCTTCTCCCGGACGGCCGCCGCCAGCGCCGTCTCGTCCACGATGTCGCCCCGGCTGGTGTTGATCAGCGTCGCCCCCGGGCGCATGGCGGCCAGGAAGGCCGCGTCGATAAGCCTTCGGGTGGCGGCGTTGAGCGCCAGGTGGACGCTGACGACGTCCGCCGCGGCGGCCACCTCCAGCGGAGACGCGGCGAACGTGATCCCCAGCGCCTCGGCCCGCTCGGGGGTGAGGCTGCGGCTCCATGCGACCACGGGCATCCCGAAGCCGCGGGCCCGCGGGATCATCTCCGACCCGATGCCCCCGAGGCCGATCAGGCCCAGCGTGCGGCCGAAGAGGCCCGCAGCCTTGGAGTACTCGGCCTTGTTCCACGTGCCGGCCCGCAGGTCGGCGACATTGTCGGCGATCCGCCGGTCGAGGGCGGCGATCAGGCCGAAAGCCAGCTCGGCGACGGCGACCGAGTTCTTGCCGGGGCAGTTCGACACATAGATGCCGCGGGCGGACGCGGCCGCCACGTCGATGGTGTTGTACCCGGCGCCCGCGCGGACGACGAGCTTCAGCGGTGCGGCCGCCAGGGCCGCCTCGGGCACCTTGGTGCTGCGGACGACGAGGACCTCGGGGCGGGACGAGGCAACCTCGTCCACGAGCTCCTGATCCTTCAGGCTGGGGGAGTAGAGGACGTCGCAACCGGCGGCACGGAGGCCATCCAGGCCGGATTGCTCGAACTTGTCAGCAACGAGGACGCGCATGCATCCAACGTAGCGCCGCGCCGCCCCCGCAGCCATGGGCGGCGGGAGGATCAGCGGGCCGGAAGTGACTCCACCCAGGCGAGCAGCTCCGGGTCACCCAGCGAGTGCAGGCACCAGTCGTGCTCCAGCTCGCCCGGGAGCGAGGGCACGGCGATCACGTACAGGCCGGCGGCCCGGGCGGAGGCCGCACCGGTCGCCGAGTCCTCGAACGCCACGCACCGGGACGGCTCGACGCCCAGCAGCTCGCAGGCCCGCAGGTACAGGTCCGCGGCGGGCTTGGGCCGCGCCACCTCCTCGGCCGACACCGACCGGTCGCGCAGGTGAGCCAACCCGCCGCTGACCAGCGCCAGCTCCAGCAGGCGCCGCGACGAATTGCTGGCCACGGCCACCGGCCGCAGCGCCTCCAGGCGGCGGACGAGGTCGAGCGCTCCCGGCTGCGGGTCGGCGCGCTCCCCGATCGCCACCGCGGCGCCGTCCTCCAGTTCGACCAGGATCCGCTCCTGGTCGCCCGGGCGCCCGAACAGCGCCGCCATCCGCGCCGCGGCCAGCGGCGCCGCGACCCCGATGAACAGCTCCTTCTCGGCCGGGCCGTAGCCGAGCCCGTGGCGCGCGAACAGGGCGGACTCGGCGACCGCCCAGCGCTCCTCGGTGTCGACGAGCAGGCCGTCGCAGTCGAAGATGACGGCGTCGATATCGGCGGGCGGCGGCCGCCTCGCGGCTGGACGCGGGCGGGACGAATTCATGGGGTTTACCTTACGATCGAACCGGACGCGGGGTGGAATATACCCCCAGGGGTATGGGTTAGAGTGAACGTAGACCCACAGAGGAGAGAAGCATGGCCACCGTTGATCTGACCGCCGAGGATTTCGAGACCACCATCACAGGGTCCGACATCGTCCTGGTGGACTTCTGGGCGGCCTGGTGCGGCCCCTGCCGCATGTTCGCTCCGACGTTCGCCGCGGCCTCGGAGAAGCACCCCGAGATCGTCTTCGGCAAGGTCGACACCGAGGCCGAGAGCGGGCTGGCCGGCGCCGCCGGCATCATGTCCATCCCGACGCTGATGGCCTTCCGCGAGGGCGTGCTGGTGTTCTCCGAGGCCGGCGCCCTGCCCGCCAAGGCACTCGACGAGGTCATCGAGGCCGTGAAGGGGCTCGACATGGCCGACGTGCACGAGCAGGTACGCAAGCACCGCGCGGAGCACGCCAAGGACCAGGACGCGAAGGAGGCCGCCGATGTGTAGCCCCGCGCCCTGCTCGCGCTGCGGCAAGACCACCTGGCGCGGCTGCGGCCAGCACGTGGAGCAGGCGTTGGCCGGGGTCCCGACCGAGCAGCGCTGCGCCTGCGCGACCGACACGCCGCCCGCGTCGGCCTGGCTGCCGAACAACGGTCCCTGGCACTCCCGC
This sequence comes from uncultured Micropruina sp., assembly GCA_964492685.1. GTDB lineage: Bacteria > Actinomycetota > Actinomycetes > Propionibacteriales > Propionibacteriaceae > Micropruina. The sequence goes on along the minus strand of CAZBMH010000027.1, from coordinate 11,626 downwards.
TGAGCCATGCCTCACGACCGGGCCCAGCTGATGCTGAGCCCGTGTCCGTCGGCCGAGAGCCGCCTAGCCCGCGGGCTCCCCGTCCGCCGCGACGGCCGGAGCCCCGGGGGCGGACGCGGCCGACAGGGCCAGCGCCGGGTGGTCGGCGTTATCCGTCCCGGCACCGATGGCCGGCGGGAAGTCGAAGGCGGCCCGCCACGCCGAGTGGGTGGCCAACCAGGCGTCCAGCGCCCGCTCGGCGCACTCGCGGCCCACGCCGATGACCTCGCCGGCCCGATGGAAGTCCAGCGTGCCGCACACGGTGCGCGGGATGGTGATGGTGAGGTCCGGCGGGTAGGCCGCCGTCCGATATCGCTCGACCATCGACGCCATCGCCTCCAGCGCCAGCTGCGAGACCTCCAGCATGTTCAGGCCCGTGGCCTGCTCGTAGCGCGGCTCGGGCCCGGGCTCCTTGTCCCCGGCGAACCGGTCCACGATTGGCCGGACGAAGTCGTTCTCCAGCAGCCCGCGGCGGACCCGGTCGAGCAGCTCGCCCCGCGGCCGGGGCGCCGCCGTCTCGCCGATGGGCGTAGAGCCCTCCGGCTCCCCCGCCAGCGACACCGCGATCGTCAGGTCCCGGGGGAAGGGCGTGATCGGCGTCAGCGGGACGGGGTTGAGGACGCCGCCGTCCAGCAGCAGCCGCCCGTTGACCACGATGGGCGTGATCACCATGGGGATCGCGATCGACGCCCGGATCGCGGTCATGAGCGGCCCGTGGGTGAACCACACCTCGCGGCGGGCCATCAGGTCGGTGGCGACGGCGATGTAGGGGATCGGCAGGTCCTCGATGAGCTGCCCGCCCAACAACTCATCGACGCGGGCCAACACCCGCTCGGCGCGGATCGCGCCCGGGCCGCCCGGCAGCACCGGGTCGAGCAGCAGCCACACGTCCCGCTGAGTGAGGCCGGTAACCCAGTCGGTGTAGGCGTCCAGCTTCCCGGCCGCGTGCAGGCCGCCGACCAGCGCCCCCATGGACGATCCGGCGATGGCCGACACCTCGAAACCGCGGGCCACCAGAGCCTGCAGGACGCCGATGTGCGCGTAGCCGCGAGCGCCGCCCGATCCCAGGGCGAGGGCAACCTTCGGGGTGGTCATGCCCCCATTATCCGCGCGCCGCACAACGGCGCCAGGCTCGGTCAGTCGACCTGGCTGAGCAGCCACTCGACGGCCTCGGTGCCCGACCAGCCGTCCGGGTGCCCGGCGAGCATGCCCTGCGGGCCGGTGAGATCCTGGCCGAGCGTCAGACCCGGCTCCTCGACGTAGCCGTTCTTGCGGGTCTGCCCCATGCCGATGTTGGACATCAGCATGTTGCACAGGCACTTGCGGCCCACCGTGTTGGACTCCTCGCCGCCCTTTTTCAGGTACATGTGGATCGGCTCGGAGGCGCAGCGGTAGATCACCTTGCCGTCGGCCTTCTCCACCGGGCTGCGCAGGTAGCCCAGATCGCAGATGCGCTCGCGGGCCTGGTAGACCGTCGCCTCGGACATGGTGTCGCTGAGCGCGGCCACCTTGAACGGGAAGCCGGTGGGCGAGGCCAGCGCATCGTTCTTGACGGTCAGCGTCCCGGCGCGGAGCTCGCCCATCAGCCGCCCCCGCAGCTCGTCGGTCAGCCCGGACGAGGACGCGAACGCGAAGATGGTGCCGCACTGCACGCCCTCGGCGCCGGCCTCCAGCGCCTCGACCACCTTCTCGGGGGTGGAGTAGGCGCCCGCCAGCCAGAACGGCAGGCCAATGTCGACCATCTTGGCCAGATCGGCCATGTCCTTGTCGGAGTAGATCGGCTGGCCCTGATCGTCCAGCGTCATCTTGCCCCGCGGCGGCGCGCTGTGGCCGCCGGCCACCGGGCCCTCCACCACGAAGCCGTCGGGACGGATCTCGGGGTCGCGGTTCAGGTAGGCGCCGAGGACGTGCAGCGAGATGATCGCCAGGAACTTGGGTCGCGTCAGCTCGGGCAGGTCGTCGCCGAGGTAGGTGCGGGGGTCGAGGCTGGCCACGTGGGTGCGGGTCTGGTCGGCCACGTCGATGGTCAGGTGCCCGGTCCGTCCGGCGGCGAACTCGGTGAGCAGCCGCGGGATCTCCTTCGGAATGCCGGCCCCCATCAGGACGTAGTCGACGCCGGCGAGCATCGCGCCCAGCGCGGCGGACGGGTTGGCGGTCTGGATCTTCTCCAGCAGGTTGATGCCGACGGGGCCGTCGTGGCCCTCCTTGGCGAGCCAGACCTCCACGAAGTTCCCGGTGAGGGACAGCTCGATGGCCGCGCGGCTAGGGCTGATGGTCAGCGTCGGGTGGGGACGATAGGGCTGGCCCTCGGCTCGTCCGCCCTCCAGGAAGTAGCTGTCGAGGACGCGCTGAGCCATCGCCGGCGAGGGGAAGTGCGCCAACGCGCGCCGGACGTGACCGCCGACGTCGCCGTCCTGAAGCTTGCGCGCCAGGACGCCATCGAGCGCGGTGCCGGACACGACGCCCAGCTGCCCGGCCTGGGCCACCTCGCGGGCCAGCTGCCAGGACGAGACCGCAACACCCATCCCGCCCTGGATGATCGTCGGGGTGGCCTTCTTGGGGAGCACTGCCATGAAGCTACGGTAGCGTAACTTTCGGGCTTTGCCGCACTTCTCGCCGCCGAATCAGGCTCGGGGGCCCCACTTCTCGCCGCCGAATCCAGCCCTGGTCCGATCGCCCGGCCTCCGCGTCCAACCTGACCGGGTCGCCGCGCAATGGCGATATGTGATAAACCCTTCCCCAAGTGCCAGAACTTGGGGGGAAGGGTCGGGCATGGAACGGGTCCTTGTCTCGCGCACGTCACTACGGTTGCGCGATCTACTTACAACACGTCCGGACTACGCCGTTCGCTGGATTTCGCGCGTCGACCGACAGCAAGCCCACGAATTGCACCAGAGCGCGATCTGCCATGTCTTGGCGGATTACCTGTGGGAAAACGGGCTTCATTCCGTGGCCGAGGAGGAGTTGCCACGGAAATTGAAGGACCGAGTGCACCGGGCCCTGAACGGCCAATCGCTCAGCCGGGCGACGCTGCGCTGGTTCATCGAGGCCTTCGAGATGACGCCCGCGGACGCCGCCGAGCTGATCCGGCTGCGCACGCCCGGACGACCCGGCGACACCGTGCTCGGCGGCGTGGCGCCGGAACCGGGTGTGCTCGCGCCGCCGACGTACGCGACGGTGTCGGTGAGTGAGCGGCACAGCATCGGCCCCGATGGGCTGCCTGACAGCCATCGGACCGTGCACACCATCGAGGCCGTCGAGCCGATGACCCATTACTCGACGCAGTTCGACACCGACACGGCGTCGGTCCAGGTGGTGCGCGGCGGCCGGGCCGGGCGTCCGTACGCCCTCACCCACGGCCTCTTCGCGGTTGACATCGAACTCGACCGGCCGCTGAACCCCGGAGAGCGGCGCACCCTGGAGTACACGTTCCGCTTCTGGCATCGGATGGTGCCGGCCCCGGAGTTCCGCTCGATTACCACCACGGCCCTGGAGAACGTCGACCTGCGGGTGCAGTTCCACCCGCTGCGGCTCCCGAGCACGGTGTGGTGGTGCGAGTGGGACTCCCTGGAGGGCCCGGCCGTTGACGAGGAGGAGATGGCGCTGGACGCCGCCAAGGGCGTCAGCCGCGTCGTCCCGTCCATGGAGGCGACGGCGCTGGGCTTCCGCTGGGCGATGCCGCAGCGGTCGGCGAACCGACTGTAGGTGCGGCCGCCCGGCGTCACTCCAGGTCGCTGGGGGTGAGGTCGGGACGGGGGCCGCTCAGCGAGGGCTGCCGCAGCCGGCCGCTGGGGGTGAGGCCCAGCGACGTCACGTCCACCACCAGCAGCGGGTCCACCCAGACCGCGCCGGCGGCGTCCACGGCGGGGACCTCGTCGCAGAACGGGCTGTCGGGGCGGGCCAGCGGGCCCAGGACGACGCGCAACGCCTCGGCCAACTCGGCCCCCAGCCCGCTGCCGACCCGGCCCCGGTAGCGCAGCCCGGCGGCCGTCGGCTCGCCGACCAGCAGGGCCCCGAGGCTCACGGCCGAGTCCGTCTGGTGGCGCCAGCCCCCGACGACCCACGACGCGGTATCCCGGTGCGGGAACTTCAGCCACGCGGCGCTGCGCACCCCCGGCTCGTAGCGGGAGTCGAGGCGCTTGCTGACCACGCCCTCCAGGCCGGACTCGCGGGTGGCCTGCAGCAGCGCCTCGCCGTCGGGGTAGCCGGGCGGCACCTGCCAGTGCGGCCCGTCCGGCACCAGGGACTCCAGCAGCCCCCGTCGCTCCCGCAGCGGCCGTCCGGTGAGGTCGGCCTCGTCGACGCGCAGCAGGTCGAAGATCAGGAAGGTGGCGGGCCGGCGGGCCGCCAGCTGCGCCGCCCGCGACGCCCGGCTGACGTGCAGCCGCTCGGCCAGCGCGGCGAAGCTGGGCGTGCCGTTCACCATCGCCACCACCTCGCCGTCCAGCAGCAGCCGTCCGGGGGCGCCGGGCGCCCTCACCAACGCGGCGAGCCCCTGCAGCTCGGGGAACGCGACGGTGGCCTCGTTGCCGAGCCGGCTGGTCAGCACCACCCTGGCGCCCTCGCCGTCGCGCGCGACCTCGGCCAGCAGCCGCATGCCGTCCCACTTGACCTCGTGGACCCAGTCGTCCCCGGAGGGGACCCGGACCCCGCGGGTGGCCAGCATCGGACGCATGCCCCCCATCGTGTCAGGGACGCCCGTCCCGGTCACCACGCCGGCCGCGGGTGCCCCGCGGCCCGGACGACGATGCGGGGGGCGGCGGGCATCCGCATCGCGGCACGCGCAGCGAAGGCTGCAGACCCTCGTTCCGCGAGTCGTTTCGCGAAGCCGCGGCGCGGTGGGCGGGCCGTCAGCGGGGGGTGAGGTGGACGTCCGCGATCATGCAGCGGACGGAGCCGC
>CAZBMH010000027.1:5479-6587 GCA_964492685.1 uncultured Micropruina sp. | reverse complement strand
GGCCGTCAGCGGGGGGTGAGGTGGACGTCCGCGATCATGCAGCGGACGGAGCCGCCCTCCAACTCGATGGTGGGAATGGGGATCGGCAGCAGCCGGGCGGAGCGCTCGATCACGTCGCGCTGCCGATCGGTGAGGGCATCGGCCGCCCGCCGGGACAACGCCAGGACGCGGCCGTCGGACCCGCTGAGCTCGAGGGCGTTGCCGCAGAAGTCGCGCACCTGCGCGTGGCTGAGCTCCAGCACGGTCCGTCCGCTGGCGACCAGCCGGTCACGCACCTCGTCGCGGCGGCGACGGTTCACGATCGCGTCCAGGCAGATCAGGGCGAACTCGGTGCCGATCGTGAGGATCACTTTGGTGTGGTAAATCGGGCGGCCGGCGTCGTCCGCGGACTCGAAGGCCATCGGCTCGTAGCCGAACGCCGTGCAGAACCGCTCCAGCAGGATCGGGTCGGCGCGGTGCGAGTTGCCCACGTAGGCGACCCGCTCCACGTGGTCGAAGACCATGGCCCCCGTGCCCTCCAGGAAGAGGCCGTCGTACTCCATCCCCGAGTAGTCGATGACCTCCTGGACGCGGTAACGCCGCTTCAGGAGGTCGACAATGTCGGCGCGCCGCTCCAGCCGCCGATTCGGCGCGAACATCGGGTAGAGCGCCACCCGGCCGCCGTGGTGGGTGGAGAACCAGTTGTTGGGGAAGATCGAGTTGGGGGTCGCGGTGCCGACGTCCTCGAAGACGTGGACGCTCACCCCCACCCCCGCGAGCGCCGCCGCGGCCCCGTCGAACTCCGTCCTGGCGCGCGCGGCGATCTGCTCGGCCGTCGCGTCGGCATCCACCCGCTGGAAGAGGTTGTCGAGCGCCGTCTCCGGGTTGTTGGCGAAGTGATGCGGACGCACCATGATCACCGCCGACGGCGCCTGTACCGACCGTAGACCCACCGCCGCCCCTCCCCGTGTGCGCACCTCGTGGGGCCATCATCCACCCAGGGACGTCGCCGCCGGCGACAGCGACGCGACGGGTGCGTCGCGGCTGCCACGGGGGACATGGGAGCCGCGTCCGGCGTCCGGCGTCCGGCGTCCGGCGTCCGGCGTCCGGCGTCCGGCGTCCGGCGTCC
>CAZBMH010000027.1:0-5379 GCA_964492685.1 uncultured Micropruina sp. | reverse complement strand
GGCGAGATTACTCGCCAGTGGCGCGGCCGCACGCTCGATCAGGGGCAGCGACCACCGTTCAGCGAGTAGATTCGCGGGGTCTGGACCGGCTCGAGCGCTTGGGCGCGGACGAGGTCAGCGGTGCCGACCGAAGCGGGCCTCGGGGGCATTCTCCAGCGCCACCTGGACGCGCTCGGCGAACTCGCCGCCCATCGTCGGCAGCGCGTCCACGGGAAAGAAGCGGGCCTCGGTGGCCTCGCCGTCGGCCGGGAACGGGTCGCCCGCCAGCCAGCGGCAGCGGAAGGTGTGATCGATGTACTGGGTCTGATCGCCGTTGCTGTAGGTGACCAGGTCGGTGACCGAGACCCAGCTGAGCCGCTCGGCGACGACCTCCACCCCGGCCTCCTCGGCGACCTCGCGGACGGCGGCCACGTGGGGCTCCTCACCCGGGTCGACGATGCCGCAGACCGGGGACCACTCACCCGAGTCGCTGCGCCGCACCAGCAGCACCTCCTCCCCCTGCGTCGAGTCTCGGACGACGACGGCGGTCGAGCCCGACAGCCACAGCGGGGCGTGGCCCACTTTGGCGCGAAGGGCGAGGACGAACTCGGGCGTGGGCACGCGGGGAGTCTAGTGGCGTCCCGGGTGCCCCCGGCCGCGCCCGTGTCCGCGCGGCAGACCGCGGAGGATCACGGGGCCAGCCCCCGAGATGAAGCTCTCCCCGACCGGGCCTATGGTTGGCGCATGGAAAACCCGCCTGACGGGGGCCGTTCCCCTCGCGTCCGCCGCCCGCTCCCGGATGCGCGCGCGAGCGGGGGACGACGGTGAACCCCACCGACGGGGGCACCACCGGCCCGAACGAGGCGAGCACGCCCCCCGGGCCGTCCTTCCTGCCGGCCACCCCGAACCAAGCGGGACCCGCGGGCGCGGGGCAGGCGTCCGGCCCGACCCCGGCGCCCCCGATGTGGACGCCCCCGCCCACCTGGCCGCCGCCCCAGGGCCCCGGGGTCGCCTACCCCGGCGCTCAGCCCACGCCGCCGCTCGGCCACCCGCTCGGCGCGACCCCGGCCGCCCCCCAGGGCTACCCGCCCCCGATGAGCTGCTACCGGCACGCCGGACGCGAGACGCTGATCCGCTGCCAGCGCTGCCGGCGCCCCATCTGCCCCGACTGCATGACCACCGCGTCCGTGGGCGTCCACTGCCCCGAGTGCGTGGCGGCGGGCGTCCGCGAGACCCGGGCCGATCAGCTCCCCTTCGGCGGACGACGGGTGGTCAACCCGATGCTGACCAGCGGCGTGTTACTGGCGATCAACCTCGCGGTGTGGCTGCTGATCACCATGACCGGCGGCGCCGCCTCCCCGTGGCACGATCGGCTGGCGCTGCTGCCGGTGGGTCGCTGCGTCCCCGTGAACGACCCCACGACGTACGCCCCCGACGTCTCCGCGACCGCCTGCCGCGCGGTCGGCGGGGTCTGGCAGTGGGTGCCCGGGGTCGCCGACGGCGCGGTCTGGCAGCTGCTGACCAGCGCCTTCACCCACGTGGGGGTGCTGCATCTCGGGTCGAACATGCTGATGCTCATGATCACGGGGCCGGTCCTCGAGCGGGTCTTCGGCCGAGCCCGGTTCCTCGCGGTGTACCTGCTGTCGGCGCTGGGCGCCTCCGTCGCCGTGATGTGGTTCAGCAACCCCGCATCCTCGACCGTGGGGGCCTCGGGCGCGCTGTTCGGCCTGATGGGCGCCCTGCTGGTGCTCACGGCCAAGGTGCGCGCGAACATGCAGAACATCGCGACCATCGTCGGCATCAACCTGGTGGCGAGCTTCGCCATCCCGGGGGTGTCGTTGGAGGGGCACCTCGGCGGGTTCGTGACCGGGGCGCTGTTGGGGGCGCTCATCGTGCACGCCCCGCGCGAGCGGCGCGTCACCTGGCAGTGGGCCGGGATGGCGGTCCTCGGCGCCGCGATGGTCGGCCTCACCCTGTTCCGAATGGCGCTCATGTGACGGCTGACGCCCTCGCCGAGCTGCTGCGGGGCCGACGCTGGGTGGCCCTCACCGGGGCCGGCATCAGCACCGACTCCGGCATCCCCGATTACCGCGGGCCGGGGGCCGCGCCCGCGTCCCCGATGCAGTACGCCGACTTCGTCCGCGACCCCGAGGCCCGCCGGCGCTACTGGGCGCGCTCGCTGCTCGGCTACCGCAGCTTCGGGGCGGCGCGACCCAACGCCGGCCACCGCGCGCTGGCCGCGCTCGCCTCGTCCGGGTTGGTCGGGGTCATCACCCAGAACGTGGACGGGCTGCACCAGGCCGCCGGGTCGCCCGCCGTCATCGATCTGCACGGCCGGATCTCCCAGGTGGTGTGCCTGGGCTGCGGTGAGGTCACCGACCGGGCCGTCCTGCAGGGGCGGCTGGACGCGGCGAACCCGGACGTCACCGGCGCGCTGGCGGTCGGCCGTGCCGAGCTGGACTCGGGGCTGCGCCCCGACGGCGACGCGGTCGTGGACGCCTGGCACGACTTCGTGGTGGTCCCCTGCGAGCGGTGCAGCGGGGTGCTGAAACCGGACGTGGTGTTCTTCGGCGAGTCCGTTCCGCGCCCGCGGGTGGACGAGGCGTTCGCCCTGGTGGACGGCGCGGACGTGCTGGTGGTCGCCGGCTCCTCGCTGACGGTGATGTCCGGGCTGCGTTTCGTCCGGCAGCACGCCCGGGCCGGGCGCCCCATCGTCATCATCAACCGCGGCGTGACCCGGGGCGACGACCTGGCCACCCTGCGCCTGGACGCCGGCACCTCCGAGACGCTGAGCGAGCTGGCCGCGGCGCTGGACCCCGCTGCCGCGCCCCGCTGAGCGGCGGCAGCGGTCGGCCGAGCACCGAGCCCCGTCCAGCGGCACAGAAGTGACCGTCTCAGGTCACGTCTGTACCGATGAAAGCGGTGGCGACCTCGGAGGTAGGGGCCCGGACGAGATCGCCCCCCGCGCTAGGCGGTACTGGGACCCCGCCACAGGTTGATGCCGCCCTCGACCGCGTGCCGATCGATGGTGGCGAGTTCGTCGGCGGTGAAGTCGAGGTTCGCCACGGCGGCCGCGGAATCCTCCAGCTGCTTGACCGACGAGGCGCCGACCAGCGCCGAGGTCACCCGACCGCCCCGCAGCACCCACGCGATCGCGAGCTGGGCCAGCGTCTGGCCACGTCCGGCGGCCAGCTCGTTGAGGGCGCGGACGTGGGTCAGGTTCTGCTCGGTGAGGAGCGCCCGGTCCAGCGACTTGCCCTGCGCGGCCCGCGAGTCCGCCGGAACCCCGTCGAGGTACTTGCTGGTCAGCATCCCCTGGGCCAGCGGCGAGAAGGCGATGCACCCCACGCCCTCGTCGCCGAGGACGTCGAGCAGGTCCTCCTCGACCCAGCGGTTGAGCATGGAGTAGGACGGCTGGTGGATCAGCAGCGGCGTCCCCAGGTCGCGCAGGATCGCCACCGCCTCCCGGGTGCGGGCGCCCGAGTAGGACGAGATGCCGGCGTAGCGCGCCCGCCCGGAGCGGACGGCCTCGTCCAGCGCCGACATGGTCTCCTCCAGGGGCGTCTCGGGGTCGAAACGGTGGTGGTAGAAGATGTCGACGTACTCGAGACCCATGCGCTCCAGCGAGGCGTCCAGCGAGCCAAGGAGGTACTTTCGCGAGCCGAAGTCGCCGTAGGGGCCGGGCCAGAAGTCCCACCCGGCCTTGGACGAGATCACCAGCTCGTCCCGGTAGGGACGGAAATCCTCGCGCAGGTGCCGCCCGAAGTTGGTCTCCGCGGCGCCGTACGGCGGACCGTAATTGTTGGCCAGGTCGAAGTGCGTGATCCCGAGATCGAAGGCCCGCCGCAGCGTGGCCCGCTGGGACGCAAAGGGCACGTCGTCGCCGAAGTTGTGCCACAGCCCCAGCGAGATGGCCGGAAGCTTGAGTCCGCTCCGTCCGACGCGGCGGTAGGGCATCCGACCGTCGTAGCGGGCGGGTTCAGGATGGTACACATCGAGGAGCGGCATGCCATCCATCCCAACCCATCGGACCCTGGTTGGCAAGCGTGAACAACCCGGCGATCGGCCCCCTCACAGTGACAAAGACGCCCGTCTCGCGCCCAGTTCGTCACGATGGAGGCGCCGCAGGACGGCTGACTCGGCCGCCATCGGGAAGGGCGGCGGCCGGGGGCGGGGGCTGCTGGGCGGCGCTACCCGCTGCGACACTGGGGTTAAGATCGCGACAGAGAACCCCGCCATGGGTTGCCCCCGGCCCGTGTTCACGTCATCATGAGAATTCCTCCCCCGCATCGTCGCAGGGACACCCCGCCGCGGCGCCTGATTTGCCTACCCGGGAGGAGGTCCATGACACCGATCGAAGACCTGCTGCGCGGCGCCTCCCTGCTGGTGGAGGGCGGCACCCGCGTGCTGCGGCGCGGACGCCTCTTCGGCTTGGGCCTGATCCCGCCGTTGGTCACCTCGCTGGTCTTCGTCACCGGTTTCATGACCGTCGCCTGGGCCGCGCCGTCGCTGGCGGTGCGGCTGACCCCCTTCGCCGAGGGCTGGCCCGCGGCGGAGGCCTTCCGCGCCCTGGCGGCGCTGGCGATCTCACTCGCGTTCGGCCTCGTCCTGGTGCTGCTGTTCGCGACCACGACGCTGGCGCTCGGCGCCCCGCTGTACGACCGGATCTCCGAGGCGATGGAGGTGCCCGCGGTCCTGCTGGAGCAGGCGGAGCCGCGCCGAGCCGTGCTGGGCGGGCTGCTGCCGGCCGCGCGCCGGATCGCGACGGTGGCCCTGTTCGGCGTCCTCGTGGTGCCGGTGCTGATGATCGTCGGCCTCGTCCCCGTCGTCGGGAACCTGGTGGCCGCGCTGGCCTCGGCCGTCATCGGCGGCTGGATGATCGCCCTCGACATGATGGGCGCCGCGCTGGATCGCCGCGGCATCCACTCGCTGGCCGAGCGTCAGGCGATCCTGCGCCGCCGCCCCTGGCTGGCGCTCGGTTTCGGAATCCCCACCTTCCTCCTGGTGTCGATCCCCGTCGTCCAGCTGCTGGTGTTCCCGATCGCGACCGCGGGCGGCACCCTGCTGGTGCGCCGGCTGACCGCGGAGCCCGCCGTCCGCTGACCTCGCCCGCGAGCGGGCGGGGACGGTTCAGCCCACCGCGTCCCGCGCGGCCACGAAGGCGTCGACGCACGAGCGGACGTCCTCGGCCGAATGCGCGGCCGACAGCTGCACCCTGATCCGCGCCTTGCCCCGCGGCACCACCGGGAAGCTGAACGCGATCACGTACACGCCCTGGCCGAGCATGTGGTCGGCGATCCGGGTGGCGCGCCGCGCCCCGTCCTCGCCGGGGAACATCACCGGCGTGATCGGGTGGCTGCCCGGCAGCAGGTCGAAGCCCGCGTCGGTCATCAGCTCGCG
>CAZBMH010000026.1:0-27626 GCA_964492685.1 uncultured Micropruina sp. | reverse complement strand
GACGCCGGCGCCGACGGCGTCAAGGTCGGTGTCGGACCGGGTTCGATCTGCACCACCCGTGTGGTCGCCGGGGTCGGCGTCCCGCAGGTGACCGCGATCCACGACGTGGCGCGCGCCTGCCGTCCGGCCGGCGTCCCGGTGATCGGGGACGGCGGTCTGCAGTACTCCGGCGACATCGCCAAGGCACTGGTCGCCGGCGCCGACACGGTGATGCTGGGCTCGCTGCTGGCCGGCTGCGACGAGAGCCCCGGCGAGCTGGTGTTCATCAACGGCAAGCAGTTCAAGTCCTACCGGGGCATGGGGTCGCTCGGCGCGATGGCGGCCCGCGGCCGCAAGGCGTCCTACTCCAAGGACCGCTACTTCCAGGGCGACGTCACGGCCGACGACAAGCTGATCCCGGAGGGGATCGAGGGCCAGGTGGCCTACCGCGGGCCGCTGTCGGCGGTCGCCTACCAGCTGATCGGCGGCCTGCGGCAGTCGATGTTCTACACGGGTGCGGCGACCATCCCGCAGCTGCACGAGCGCGGCCGGTTCGTCCGGATCACGGCGGCCGGCCTGCGGGAGAGCCACCCGCACGACATCCAGATGACCATCGAAGCGCCCAACTACTCGTCCCAGGCCTGAAGGAGCACCCCATGATCGAGATCGGACGGGCCAAGCGCGCCACGCCGGTGTACGGCTTCGACGACATCGCCATCGTCCCCACCCGGCGCACGCGCGACGTCACCGACGTCAAGCTGACCTGGAAGATCGACGCCCTCAGCTTCGACTTCCCGATCGTCGCCGCCCCGCAGGACTCGGTGATGTCGCCGGCGACCGCGATCACCGTGGGCAAGCTCGGCGGCCTGGGGGTGCTGAACCTCGAGGGACTGTGGACCCGCTACGCCGACCCCGAGCCGCTGCTGGTCGAGCTCGCCGCCGTGGACGATCCGATCCAGGCCACCCGGCGGATGCAGGCCATCTACTCCGAGCCGATCAAGGGCGAGCTGATCACGCAGCGCCTGCACGAGATCCGCGACGCCGGCGTGCCGGTGGCCGGCGCGCTGTCGCCGCAGCACTGCCGCGAATTCGCCAAGGTCGTCGAGGGAGCCGGCGTGGACTTCTTCGTGATCCGCGGCACCACGGTCTCGGCCGAGCACGTCTCCAGCGTGGACGAGCCGCTGAACCTCAAGGAGTTCATCTACGCCCTCGACGTGCCCGTCATCGTCGGCGGCTGCGCCACCTACCAGGCGGCCCTGCACCTGATGCGGACGGGCGCCGCCGGCGTCCTGGTCGGCTTCGGCGGCGGCGCCACCAAGCGCACCCGCAACGTCCTGGGCGTCGAGGTGCCGATGGCCTCCGCGATCGCGGACGTGGCCGAGGCCCGGCGCGACTACCTCGACGAGTCGGGCGGCCGCTACGTCCACGTGATCGCGGACGGCGGGCTGGGACGCTCCGGGGACATCGCCAAGGCGATCGCCTGCGGGGCGGACGCCGCCATGGTCGGCTCGCCGCTGGCCAGGGCCAGCGAGGCCCCCGGGCGCGGCTACCACTGGGGGGCCGAGGCGCGGCACGCCACGCTGCCTCGCGGCGAGCGGGTCAAGTTCGGCTCCGTGGGCACGCTGGAGGAGATCCTGCTCGGGCCCTCGCACCTGGCCGACGGCACGATGAACCTGGTCGGCGCCCTGAAGAAGGCCCTGGCGACCTGCGGCTACACCGAGGTCAAGGACTTCCAGCGCGTCGAGATCGTCGTCCACCGCGCCTGAGGTCGCCCACCAGACGGCGGCCGGGCGGCCGAGAGGCGTCGCGTAGGCTGTGCGCCCATGAGCGAGAATCCACCCCTTTCTCCCGAGACCCCGCGCGGCCCGTCGTACGAACCCGTCCCGGGGACGACCCCCGCCGCCGGTTGGAACCGACGAACCGCCGAACTCCAGGTGGACGCCGCGCCGGCCGATCAGCCCTGGGCCGGGGCACGCGTGCACGAGACCTGGGCGCCCACCCCCGCCGACCAGGCTTGGGCGCCCTCGCCGGCCCCGGCTGGCGCCGCGGCGGATGCCGGGGTCGGGGGGTCGGTGCCCCCGAGCGTCCCCCAGCCGGCGCCCGCGCCCACCGGCTACTGGGCACCCTTGCCTCCCGCGGCACCCGGACCCGAACGGGTGGGCCTCGGGCTTCTGGCCGCCGCCGGCGTGGTGCTGGCCTGCGGTGCGCTCACCGCGGTGATCTACCACTTCGGCATGATCGTCAGCCTCACGGCCTGGCTGATGGCGCGCGGCGCGGCTTGGGCCTACACGAGGGTCGCCGGACGCCCGGCGTGGGGTCGGGTCCCGCTGCTCTTGCTCATCGTCGTGGGTGTCTTCCTCGGTTTCCTGTCCATGGTCGGCTCGGCGATCTGGGACTACTACTGGACCGAGATGGGGGATTTGGGCACCACCGGTCAGGCGATCGGGCTCGTCGCCGAGAACCTGCTGAACCTCGAGCTCTGGCAGGAGCTGGGCAGGGATGCGGCCATGTACTTCGTGTTTGCCGCGCTGGGCGCCTTCGGGGTGCTCCGACGGATGGCCCGCCCCGCTCCCGACGTCGCGGTGAACTAGGCTGCGCGACGTGGAACTCGACCCCGAATTGGCCCGGCTGCGCGCCAGCATCGACAACCTCGACTCGGCGCTGATCTGCCTGCTCGCCGAGCGGTTCAAGGTCACGCAGACGGTGGGGCTGCTGAAGGCCGACCACGGCCTGCCGGCGGCGGATCCCGATCGCGAGGCGCAGCAGATCGCGCGGCTCCGCCGGCTGGCCGATGAGGCCAACCTCGACCCGGAGTTCGCGGAGAAGTTCCTGAACTTCATCGTCTCCGAGGTCGTGCGGCACCACGAGCAGATCGCGAACCGCCGGTGAGCCAGGCCAGGCGTCGGACGAGCGAGCCGGCTCCCGAGCCTGCGGCTGTTCCCGGCGACGGCGTCAAGCGTCCGGGCCAGTTGTTGCCGATCGCCCTGGTCGTCTGCGGGCTCTGGCCGCAGCTGTGGCTGGCCGCCGTGGGCCTGATCCCGGTCGCGTTCTTCCTCACCTGGTCGGGGTCGTGGGAGAAGCGGCACTCGCTCATGGCGGCGGGGACGCTGCTGTGGGTCTCGGCCAGCGCCGCCCAGTTCGCCGCGGACGCCAACCGGGCCGGTCTCGGCCTGGGCTGGTGGGCCCCACCGGGCTGGCTGACCGCGATCGGCGCGCAGTACCCGATCCCGGTGCTGCTGGCGCAGGCCGCCGGCATCGGGCTGGTCGCCTGGGCGGCCGACGGGATGCGTTCCCTGCTCGCCAGCCGGCGGTGAACGTTCGGCGGCCACGGACGCAGCCGCCGGTGATGCCGCTCCCCGCGGTCAGCGTGATCCCGCTGCGGGACGGTCCGGCCGGTCTGGAGGCGTTCGTCCAGCATCGGGCGGCCACCATGGACTTCGCGGCCGGCGCCGTCGTCTTTCCCGGCGGACGCCTGGACCCGAGCGACGCCCGCACCGCCGTTTCGCTGCCGTCGCCGCGGCTGGCCGAGCTCACGGCGGCCCTCGCCGCCGTGTCCCTCGTGGGCGCCGATGACCCGCAGGGCGACGCGTCGACCCTCGCGGCGGCGGCCCTGCGCGAGGTCGAGGAGGAGACCGGCGTCCGGCTCCGCCCCGACGACCTCGTCCCCTGGGACAACTGGATCACCCCGGAGGCAGCGCCCAAACGCTTCGACGTGGTCTTCTTCGTCGTGGTCGCCGACGGGCGGGAATGGGCCAACACCACCACCGAGGCCGTGCGCGCCGAGTGGCTCGGTGTCGCCGCGATCCTGGACGGCGCGGACCGCGGCGAGCTGCTGCTGCTGCCGCCCACCCGGGTGATCCTCACCGAGCTGCGCGCCCTGGGGGATGTCGCCGCGGTGCTGGCCGCCCGTCCGCTGATCGCCCCGGTCTTCGACGACCGCCCTCAGCCGCGCCCCCGTCCGCCCCGCGACTGACCGGATCGGCCGAACGGCCCGGGCCTGCAGTGCCCCGAACAGCGGAGGTGTGGCTCAGGCGATGACGTCGCCGACGGTCATGTTGGCCGGGATGCCCGTGACGATCGAGTTCGGGGGCACGTCCTTGACCACGAGCGCGTTGGCACCGACCTTCGTGCCCTCGCCGATCGTGATGGGGCCGATGATCTTGGCGCCGGCCCCCAGCAGAACGTTGTTGCCGATGGTCGGGTGGCGCTTGAAGCGTCCGCGGGAACGACCGCCCAGCGTGACCTGGTGGTACATCAGGACGTCGTCGCCGATCTCGGCGGTCTCCCCGATGACCACGCCGTTGCCGTGGTCGATGAAGAAGCGGCGGCCGATCGTCGCGCCCGGATGGATCTCCACCTGGGTGAGCGTCCGCGAGGCCTGCGAGAGCAGCCGGGCCAGGGGCCGCAGCGCCGGGCTCGTGACCCACAGCTTGTGGCACACCCGGTGTGCCCACACGGCGTGGACGCCCGGATAGGCGACCGCGACCATCAGCTTGCTGTGCGCGGCCGGATCCTCTCGCATGGCGGTCTCAAGGTCCTCGTTCAGCCGGGACCAGGCGGAGCCCAACAGGGCGGGGACTGCCATCAGTCCATCAGGTCCTGGTAGAGGATCGACGACAGGTAGCGCTCGCCGAAGGACGGGATGATCACCACGATCAGCTTGCCCGCGTTGTCCTTGCGGGCGGCGATCTCGGCGGCGGCGGCCAGCGCGGCCCCGGACGAGATGCCCACCAGCAGCCCCTCCTCCTCGGCGGCGCGACGGGCCCACTCGACGGCGGTGTCGGACCACTGTGGCAGCACCTCGTCGATGACCGAGCGGTCGAGGATCTTCGGCACGAAGTTGGCGCCGATGCCCTGGATCTTGTGCGGGCCGGGCTCGCCACCGGAGAGCAACGGCGACTCGGCGGGCTCGACGGCGATCATCTTCACGCTGGGCTTGCGCTCCTTGAGCACCTGGCCCACCCCGGAGATGGTGCCCCCCGTGCCGACCCCGGCGACCACGAAGTCGACGGTCCCGTCGGTGTCGGCCCAGATCTCCTCTGCGGTGGTCCGACGGTGGATGTCCACGTTGGCCTGATTCTCGAACTGGCGGACGAGCAGGGCGCCCTCCTCGGCGCCGATCGCCTCGGCCCGGGCCACCGCGCCGCGCATGCCCTCGGAGCCGGGGGTCAGCACGAGCTCCGCGCCGAACGCGCGCAGCAGCGCCCGGCGCTCCTTGCTCATCGTCTCCGGCATGGTGAGCACCACCCGGTAGCCGCGGGCGGCGCCGACCATCGCCAGCGCGATCCCGGTGTTGCCGGAGGTGGCCTCGACGATCGTCCCACCGGGGCGCAGCCGTCCGGCCGACTCGGCGGCGTCCACCATGGCGACGCCCAGCCGGTCCTTCACCGAATTGGCGGGGTTGTAGAACTCGAGCTTGGCCACGACGGTGGCCTTGCTGCGCTCGTAGAGGCGATTGAGACGCACCAGCGGGGTGCGACCGATGAGGGCGGTGACGTCGTCGAAGATCTGCATGTTCGTACCTCGCTGGAGCACTGGAATCCCAGGTGGGTGATCGTTCCCGATGCCGTGCATCATCGCACGTCACCTGCACCCTAGACTCTCATCCCATGAGTGTTCAGCACGACCTTGTCCTGGTTGTCGACTTCGGTGCCCAGTACGCCCAGCTGATCGCGCGGCGGGTCCGGGAAGCCCGGGTCTACTCCGAGATCGTGCCTCACAACACTCCGGTGGCAGAGCTGTTGGCGCGCAACCCGAAGGCGATCATCCTCTCCGGCGGGCCGCAGTCGGTGTACGCCGAGGGTGCCCCGCAGGTGGACCCGACCCTGTTCGAGGCGGGCGTCCCTGTCTTCGGGATGTGTTACGGCTTCCAGGCGATGGCCGCGGCCCTGGGCGGCGAGGTGCGCCGGACGGGCCTGAGCGAGTTCGGCCGCACGCCGGTTCACCTGGAGGCCGAGGGCGGCGTGCTGCTGGCCGACCTGCCGCAGAACTTCCGCGCCTGGATGAGCCACGGCGACGCCGTCTACGCCGCACCCGCGCGCTTCGCCGCGCTCGCCACCAGCGACGGCTCCCCGGTCGCCGCCTTCGAGGACCTCTCCCGCGGGTTCGCCGGGGTGCAGTGGCACCCGGAGGTGCTGCACTCGGAGTTCGGCCAGGTGGTGCTGGAGACGTTCCTGACCGAGATCGCCGGGTGCCGCGCCGACTGGACGGCGGCCAACATCGTCGAGGACTCGGTGGCCGCCATCCGGGCCCAGGTGGGCGACAAGCAGGTCCTGTGCGCCCTGTCGGGCGGCGTCGACTCGGCGGTGGCCGCGGCGCTGGTGCAGCGCGCCATCGGCGACCAGCTGACGTGCGTGTTCGTCGATCACGGACTGCTGCGCAAGGGGGAGGCCGAGCGGGTCGAGAAGGACTTCGTGGCGCTCACCGGCGTCGAGCTCGTGGTCGCCAACGAGGAGGAACGCTTCCTGACCGCCCTGGCCGGGGTGTCCGACCCGGAGACCAAGCGGAAAATCATCGGCCGCGAATTCATCCGTACCTTCGAGGACGCCGCCCGCGCCTTGGACGCCGAGAAGGACATCGAATTCCTGGTCCAGGGAACGCTGTACCCGGACGTCGTCGAATCCGGCGGCGGCGAGGGCGCCGCGAATATCAAGAGTCATCACAACGTCGGCGGCCTGCCCGACGACCTGCAATTCCAGTTGATCGAACCGCTGCGCACCCTGTTCAAGGACGAGGTCCGCGCGGTCGGCACCGAACTGGGGCTGCCCGATGACATGGTGTGGCGCCACCCGTTCCCCGGGCCCGGCCTGGCGATCCGGATCGTCGGCGCCATCACCAAGGAGCGCCTCGAGCTGCTGCGCGAGGTGGACGCCATCGCCCGCGCAGAGCTGACCGCGGCCGGGCTCGACCGCGAGATCTGGCAGTTCCCGGTGGTGCTGTTGGCGGAGGTCCGCTCGGTGGGTGTCCAGGGGGACGGCCGGACGTACGGTCACCCGGTCGTGCTGCGTCCGGTGACCTCGGAGGACGCGATGACCGCCGACTGGGGCCGGCTGCCTTACGACGTCCTGGAACGGATCAGCACCCGGATCACCAACGAATGCCGCGAGGTCAATCGGGTGGTGTTGGATATCACCAGCAAGCCGCCGGGCACCATCGAATGGGAGTAGCCGCTCGCGATTGAGGGGCGAATTGCCCATCAATGGGATTTCGAGGCGGAAATTCGTCGCGCGGCCGGGCTCCATTCCCTAAGCTGAGCGCGGACGTGCGGGGGCCGTCCGTGAGGGGGACTCACATGCTCACATCTCGGCTGGCCGCCGGCCTGATCGTCGCGATCAGCGCGACGGCGCTGGGCTCGGGAAGCTCGCAGGGCGCCGTGGCCAACTGGAACGCGGCCTGGGAGGGCGCCCCGGTCCTGGGCTCCACGACGGGTGACCCCGGGTGTCCCGTATTGGCCGGCCAGACGGCGCGGAACATCGTCACGACGGCCATCGCCGGTTCCCAGGTGCGGGTCAGGATCTCCAACGTCTACGGCGCGGCTCCGCTCAGGGTCGGTGCGGTGACCCTCGCCCCGACGGCCGGCGGTGCCACGCTCGACGCACGGCGACTCGTCCGGGTCACGGTCGGTCGGGCGGGGGCCTTCACGATCCCCGCGGGGAGCACGGTGTTGTCGGATCCCATCAAACTGTCGGTGGTGGCCGGGGGTCGGCTGGCGCTGTCTGTCTACGCGCCGGAGCAGGTGGCGGGCATGACGCAACACAGCTGGTCGCGCACGACCAACTACGTGGCGTCGGGCAACCAGTCGACGAACACCGGCGGCGAGGGATTCCAGCCCGTGTCCTGCTGGATGCTGGCCACCGGCGTGGACGTTCTGGCCGGGCGGTCGGTGACCGGAACGGTGGTCGCCCTGGGAGACTCGCTCACTGACGGGGACGGCTCCACCACCGACGCCAACCGACGCTACCCGGACGCCCTCGCCCGGCGGCTGGCCGCGCTGCCCAAGTCGACCCTGTCGGTGGCGAATGCGGGCATCGCCGGCAATCGCCTCGACGGTGAGGTGGGGGGCGCCCCCTACGCCCTGTACCCGGTGCTGGGTGAGCCCGCCAACGTCCGACTGCAACGGGATGTCATCTCTCAGCCCGGGGCCACGGACGTGGTCGTCCTGCTGGGCACCGTCGACGTGACCGACGGGACCGACACCGACACGTTCATCGCCCGCTACACCGAGCTGATCGCGCGGCTCCACGCGGCCGGGCTGGACGTGCACGTCGGCACGCTTCCCCCGTGGGGCGGGCTGTCGAGCCGCTGCTCCCGCGCGTCGAGCGCGGCGGCGTGCGAGGCCCAGCGGCAGCAGATCAATGCCTGGCTCCGCGACGCCGCCCCGGCGGACTCCGTGGTGGACTTCGACGCCGCCGTGCGCGACCCGGCCGATCCGACGCGGCTGGCCCCCGAGTACGACGCGGGCGACCACCTGCACCTCAACGACGCCGGCTACGCCCGCATGGCCGACGCGGTGTCGCTCCCGACGCTGCTGGGCTGAGGGCTGCCTCGCGTCAGCGGACGACCGGCAGGTGGCGCGACCACCAGTCCAGGATCGCCTCGAAGCGCTGGCGGCGGTGCCAGGGCGTGCCCGAGCGGGACAGCTCGTGGGTCTCGCCCGGGAACACCAGCAGCTCCACCGGAGTCCCCTGCAGCTTGAGCGTTGTGTAGTAGCGAAGCGCCTCCGACAAGGGGCAACGCAGGTCCAGCTCGGAGTGGAGCACCAGCGTCGGCGTCGTCACCCGGTGCGCGGCCACCATCGGCGACTGCGCGTCCCACTGGGCGCCCGGCGTGCCGTTGTACTGGTGCTGGAAGAACCAGCCGATGTCGGACGAGCCGACGAAGCCCGCCGGGTCCAGGTAGGCGCGCTCGACGATCGCCCCCGCCCAGCGGTGGTCGATCGTGGTCAGCCACGCGGTGAGGTAGCCGCCGTACGAGCCGCCCATGACGCCCACCCGCGCGCGGTCGAGGCCCGGCACGCTCGCGACCGCGAACTCCAGGAACGCGAGCACGTCGGCGGCGTCCTTGACCCCGAACTCGCCCTGGATGGCGCGCGCGTGCGCCGAGCCGTAGCCCGCCGACCCGCGCGGGTTGCAGGCCACCACGGCGTAGCCCGCCTCGGCGTACACCTGGAATTCGTCGAAGAAGGACGACACGTACCGCGACTGCGGGCCGCCGTGGATGGCCAGCAGCACCGGATGCGGCCCGTCCCCATCGGGAACCAGCACCCAGCCGTGAACCGGGTAGCCGTCGGGGGCGGTGGCGGTCAGCTCGCGGGGCGCCCGGACGGTGGTCTCGGCTCGCAGCCGGGCGGAGAAGTCGGTCAGCGGCACGACCCGCCCGTCCTCGACCAGGGCGAGGTCGCCGGCGGAGGTGGGCGAGGAGAAGCTGATGACCGCCGCCCGCGGCCGGCCCGGGACCGCGGCGACGCCCGTGATCACCCGGTCGTCGTCCAGCACGGTCTCGACGGTGTCGCCGTCGATCCGCACCAGCCAGCTGCGGCCGCTCAGGGACTCGACGGCCCACAGGCCACCGCCCTCGATCGCCGCGGGGTCGACGTCGAACTCCTGGTCGGGGTCGGTCAGCCGGTGGGCGACGCCCTCGTCGGTTCGCACGCGGAACACGCCCGGCAGCCTGCCCACGAAGTCCAGGCCGCTGGCCCCCAGGCCGAGGCCCAGGAACGCCAGGTCGCCCGACCCGAGCGCCACGACGCCGAACGCGTCGATCACCTCGTCGGCGGACCGGATCGCCGGCCGCGGCTCGCCCCCGCCCACGCCCACCAGGACGAGGTCGGCGGCGAGGTTCTCGGGATCGGCGAGCCGTCCCATCACGGCGGCCACCGTGGCCCCGTCCGACAGGAAGACGACGCGCTGATACGACCCCGCGCCCGAGGTGAGCTGGGTGGACGTGGGGAAGAGCCGAGCCTCGGGCTTGGTCCCCTCGGGCAGGGCCTTTGCCGCCCGTCCGACAGGCTTGAGCGGCGGGTCGGTGTCGGGGTCGGGGACGTCGAGCAGGAAGAGGTGGGACGGCTTGTCCCACAGGTAGCCCTCGCCGTTCATCCGCAGCTGCAGCCACTCAATGCGGCGCGGGTCCTCCTGGTTCGCGCCCACCCCCTCGAGAGTGCCGTAGCGCCCCTCCTCGGGAACGGCCGCCACGTAGACGAGGCGCGAGGAGTCGGGGGAGAACGCGAAGTCGGAGACGCCGAGCGGGGCGTTGGTCAGGCACCAGGGCTCGCCGCCGTCGGCCGGGATGAGGTGCAGCTGCGGCTTGTCGTTCGCGCCGGGCCGCAGGAAGGCGATCAGCCGGCCGTCCGGGGACAGGCGCGGGGCGCTGTCGGCGGTGCCGCGGGTCAGCCGCCGGGCGCCCGTTCCGTCCAGCGGCACTCGCCACAGCTGGCGCAGATAGCAGTCGCCGCCGAAGTCGGGGCGGCTGCTGGCGACCACGGCCCAGCCGCCGGGGTGGACCTGCGGCGCGGAGAGGGAGGTGAGGAGCGGGAGCTGCTGGGGTTGCACGAAACTCACCCTAGACCGAGCCCCCGGGGACGCGTCAGGGGCCGCCCGAGGGAATGTCGGACGGCCCCCGGCGGTGAGATCAGCGCAGGTCGTCGCTGTTGTGCGTCGTGCCGCCGTTGTTGAACATGGCCTTGGCCTCGTCGATTCCGGTCGGGCCGTTGCCCTCGGCCGGCAGCAGCGCCCACATCGCCAGGTAGGCGATCCAGCCCACCTGGGTAAAGATGGCGAGCAGGACGGTGACGATCCGGACAATGCCGGAGTCGACACCGAGGTAGACGGCCAGGCCGCCGCAGACGCCGCCGAGGAATTTGTCGGTGCGGCTTCGGGTGAGCTTCTTGTCACTCATGGGGGTTTCCTTTCGATCAGGCTTTGCGGGACATCAGCAGGCCGCTGACGCCGATGAGAACGAGGACGATGGGGGCGGCGATGCGGACCGCCTGCCAGTTGACGGTGCCGAGCACGGTCCACAGCACCAGGCCGGCGAGCAGGAACAGCACCAGGCCCACGTTGAACGCGGCGAGGTCGAAGCGCCTCATGAGATCACCCGGATTTCGCCCAGGTCGACCTCGAGGTGAACGCGCAGGGTGGGCTGCGTCGGGTCGGTGCCGCGGCGGAACTCGTCGGCGATGGTGACCCCGTCGATGGTGTTGGTCTCGCCGGGCAGGGAGGCCGATCCGGCCGTCACCGACCAGTCGACCACGACGTTGCCCGTCGCCGGCAGCTGCAGCGTCAGCTCACCCAGGCGCACCCGGAACGTGACGTCGGCGTCGGCGTCCACGGGCAGCTCCCGCAGATCGACCGTCACCTCGCCGGCGTCCATCGTGCGGACGGCGGGGAGGTCGGAGATCGCAGCGTAGGGCCAGGTGTCGCTTCCGACGGTGACCTGCTGCGGCCGTTCCACGGAGGCCAGGCTGAGCAGCGTCGCCAGGGCCAGGGCCACCCCGGTGGCCATCAGCCAGCGCGGCCGGCCGACGAACGCCGAGACCACGAGGGCCACGGCGACCCAGGCCAGGCTGCAGGCCACATACACGGTGCTGGACACCTCGGTGCCGCTCACCACGCCGAGCAGGACGAGGCCGACGAGTTGCGCGCCGACCACGGCGGCCGTGGCGGGCCACAGCCAGCCCGCCGAACGGTGGCGCGCCCGGGTCGGGACTGGAAGCGGGGACGGCGTCACGACGGCGGGAACGGCCGGCGCGACGGGGGTCGGCGCACCGAAGAGGGTCAGGGGGGTCACGGTGTCGGCGGGGAACGTCAGGGCCGCGCTCTGCTCCCGGTGCTCGGCGACGCGCGCCCGCCACGCGTCCGCCGCCCGCTGAAACTCGCTGGGCTGCTGCTCGACGCCCGGCCGAGCCGGCGCGGAGCCGTGATTCGCGCGGTGCCGGTACCAGCCGAAGTACCACAGCAGGCTCAGGCCGATGGCGGGCCCCAGGCCGATCGGCGACAGCCCGCCGAGCGTGACCATGATGAGGACGCCCAGCCCCACGACGGCGCCGATGACGGCGGGCTCGGACCACGAGCGGGTCGCCGGCACCATCCCGCGGACCGGGTACTCGGAGGCGCCGTCCTTGGGGACCAGCAGGAGCGCCCCCACGTAGAGCGCCAGCCCGAGTCCCGAGAACAGGCCGAGCACGACGAACGCCACCCGCAACACCACGGGATCGAGCCGCCAGCGCCTGGCCAGGCCGGCGCAGACGCCCCCGAGCACGGCGCCCTGCGACGTGCGGCGCAGCGGCAGGAGTTCCATGAGTCCATCCTGGCCGACGGCCGGGCGCGCACCATCGGGGACCACCCCTGACTGGCCCCGCAACCGACTCCGGTGGACCCCGGCTGGTGCGGCCCGAGCGCGCGTGTGAGGCTTGTCGCATCATGACGGAACTGCAACGGACCGCGTCCGCGGGCCTGCCCGAGCGGCGCGCGGAACGCCTGCTCGGCCAGGCCTGGCTGGGTGGGGTCTGCTCGGGGCTGGCCGCCCACGTGCACTGGCCGGTGCTGGCGCTGCGACTCGGGGTGGTGCTGCTGGCCACCACCAGGCTCTTCGGCGTCGTCGTCTACCTGCTGCTGTGGCTGGCGATGCCGCTGGCGACCGAGTCGCGCGAGGCCCCCGGGCTCGCCGCCGCCCGCCGGCAGGGGCTGCGGCTCCCCGAGGCCGGCCGCACCGCCCGGGCCGAGCTCGGACCGGTCTCGGCCGCCGCCCTGATCGGGGGCGGCCTGCTCTGGCTGGTGCAGGCCAGCGGTTGGGGGCTCAGCCCGACGGTCTTCTGGCCGGCCGCCCTGGGGAGTGTCGGCCTGGCGCTGGTGTGGTGGCAGGCCGACCACATCTCCGGGCGCACGATCCGGGCTCGGCGCGGCCTCGGCCGCTGGTTCGCCCCCTTCCTGGCCCACTGGACGGTGGTCGTGTGGATCCTGCTCGGCCTGCTGTGCCTGGCCGCCTCGATCGCGCTCACGCTGGCCGCGGCGCCGGGCCTGGGCGAGTTCGGACGGTTGCTGCTGATGCTCGGGCTGTCGGTGGTGGCGCTGGCGCTGGCCGCGGCGCCGTGGCTGCTGCGGGTGCGCCGCTCGCTGGAGCTGGCGCGCGAGGAGAAGCTCCTGGCGGACGCCCGGGCCGACATGGCCGCCCACCTGCACGACTCCGTGCTCCAGACGCTGGCGCTGATCCAGCGCCAAGCGAGCGACCCCAAGGCGGTGGCGTCCCTGGCCCGCCGCCAGGAGCGGGAACTGCGCTCCTGGCTCTACGGCGAGACCGCCGACGAGACGACGCTGCGGGCCGCGCTGGACGAGGTGGCCGCGGACGTGGAGAACGACCACGGTGTACCGGTGGAGCTGGTCACGGTCGGGGACTGCGACCTGGATGCGGACCTGACGGCCCTCGTCCGGGCCACCCGGGAGGCGGTCGTGAACGCGGCCAAGCACTCGGGGGCCGCCCAGGTGGATGTCTACGCCGAGGTGGACGACGCCCTGGTGGAGGTCTTCGTGCGCGACCGCGGGCAGGGATTCGACCTGGACGCGGTCCCCGAGGACCGGCTCGGCATCCGGCGGTCCATCGTCGACCGATTGCAGCGTTCCGGGGGTGGTGCGACGATTCGTAGCGCCCCCGGAGAGGGAACCGAAGTGAAACTGGAGATGCGCCGATGACCACAGCAGAGCCC
Organism: uncultured Micropruina sp.; assembly: GCA_964492685.1. Classification (GTDB taxonomy): domain Bacteria; phylum Actinomycetota; class Actinomycetes; order Propionibacteriales; family Propionibacteriaceae; genus Micropruina. The sequence goes on along the minus strand of CAZBMH010000026.1, from coordinate 13,951 downwards.
ACCCCCGCCGCCTGGCGCGTCGTCGTGGTCGACGATCACGCGATGTTCCGCAGCGGCGTCAAGCACGACATCGGTGCCCGGGTGCACATCGTTGGCGAGGGGGAGGACGTCCCGACCGCCGTGGCGGCCATCCTCGCCGCGAGCCCTGACGTGGTGCTGCTCGACGTCCACCTCCCCGGCGGCGGCGGCCTGGAGGTGCTCAAGCAGGTGCACGCCGTGGAGCCGGAGGTGAAGTTCCTCGCGCTGAGCGTCTCCGATGCCGCCGAGGACGTCATCGGTGTGATCCGCGCCGGGGCCAGGGGGTATGTGACCAAGTCGATCTCGGCGGACGAGCTGGTGGACGCCATCGGCCGGGTCGCCGAGGGGGACGCGGTGTTCTCGCCGCGGCTGGCCGGCTTCGTCCTGGACGCGTTCTCGGGGGCGATCGACATCGCCAGCGTGGACGAGGACCTGGACCGGCTGAGCGTCCGGGAGCGGGAAGTGATGCGGCTGATCGCCCGCGGGTACGCCTACAAGGAGGTGGCGCGGGAACTGTTCATCTCGATCAAGACCGTCGAGACCCATGTCTCCTCGGTGCTGCGCAAGCTGCAGTTGTCGAACCGGCATCAACTGACACGCTGGGCCACCGACCGCCGGCTGGTCTGAGCGGAGACGCGACGAGGGGGCCGGTTGCCCGACCCCCTCGTGGTTGTTGGTGGCTCAGCGGGAGCGGCGCTGCAGCGCGTTCCAGAGCCAGATGACCAGGCAGCTGCCGCCGATCGCGAGCAGCCATGACCACAGCGAGAAGAAGGCCATCGATCCCCGGTTGAACACCAGGTCTCCCAGCCAGCCGCCGACGACGCCGCCCAGCAGCCCCACCCCAAGGGTGGAACCCCAGCCGCCGCCCTGCTTCATGATCGACTTGGCGATGGCGCCGGCGACCAGACCCATGATGATCCATGCAATGAAACCCATGCCTCCACGGTACGCACCGCCGGGTCGGCGGCCGAGGGCCGCGGTCCGTGTTCGGGGGCCGCTCAGGGGCATCCCCGCCGGGCCCCGCGGGCGACCCGCGGGGTTCGCTAGGCTCGCCGGATGGATCTCCTTCGCCACGTCGTCCTTTTCGTCCATTTCCTGGGGCTCGCCGCGCTGATCGGCGGCGCGTTGGTCCAGGTCCGCTCGGCCAAGCCGGCGATCATCCCCGCCATCCGCGACGGTGCGTGGACCCAGCTGGCCACCGGCCTGATCCTGGTGGTCATCCGCGAGCTCACCGCCACCCCCGAGCACCCCGTCAACCACGCCAAGATCGGCGTGAAGCTGATCATCGCCCTCGTCGTGGTCGTCCTGGTGGTCCTGAACCGCAAGAAGGAGGCCATCGATCGCAACACGCTGCTGGGCATCCTCGGTCTGTCGGTGCTCAACGTCGGCGTTGCCACCCTCTGGTGAGGCCGGTGATCGCGGGGCGGTGGAAACGACCGTCGCGTCCGGGTCACTAGAGTGGCGGGCGTCATGAGCGATGCCCTCTTTCCCGATCTCTTCTCCTTCGACGAGACCCCCGCGGTCGCGGTCCGCCCCGCCCCGGCGGCGCGCCCCACCGGCGGGTCCCGTCGGCTGTCCACCGAGGAGCTGCTCGCGGGCCTGAACCCGCCGCAGCGCGAGGCGGTGATCCATGAGGGGTCGCCGCTGCTGGTGGTGGCCGGCGCGGGGTCGGGCAAGACCCGCGTCCTCACCCGCCGGATCGCCTACCTGGTCGGCCAGCGCGATGTCCATCCCGGGTCGATCCTGGCGATCACGTTCACGAACAAGGCCGCCGCCGAGATGCGGCATCGCGTTGTCGACATGGTCGGTAACCGGGCCAAGCTGATGTGGGTCTCGACGTTCCACTCGGCCTGCGTCCGCATCCTGCGCGCCGATATCGACCGCTTCGGGCTGTCGCGCACGTTCTCGATCTACGACGACACCGACTCCAAGCGCCTGATGCAGCTGGTGCTGCGCGACCTGGAGTTCGACCCCAAGCGCTTCCCGGTCCGCACGGTAATGAACTGGGTGTCGAACCTGAAGAACGAGCTGGTCGACCACGAGAGCGCGGGCACCCGGGTGGCCACGCAGATCGAGGAGGGCTACGCGGAGGCCTATCGGGAGTACCAGCGGCGGCTGGTCGCCGCGAGCGCGCTGGACTTCGACGACCTGATCATGACCGCCGTCCACCTGTTGCAGGCCTTCCCGGACGTCCGCGAGCAGTACCGCCGCCGATTCCGTCACGTACTCGTGGACGAGTATCAGGACACCAACCACGCCCAGTACGTCCTGGTCCGCGAGCTGTGCGGCGTTCGCCCAAGCATCGAGGGGGCCCCGGAGCTGCCGCCGCCCGAGCTCATGGTGGTGGGCGACTCCGACCAGTCGATCTACGCCTTCCGGGGCGCCACCATCCGCAACATCCTCGACTTCGAGAACGACTTCCCGGGCGCCCGGACGATCGTGCTGGAGCAGAACTATCGCTCCACCCAGAACATCCTCACCGCGGCCAACGCGGTCATCACCCGCAACCCGGACCGGCCCGCGAAGCGGCTGTGGTCGGAGGCGGGCGACGGCGACCTGATCGTGGGCTACGTCGCCGACACCGAGCACGACGAGGCGCAGTACATCGCCACCGAGATCGATCGGCTGACCGATGCCGGCGTCCACAAGCCCGGCGACGTCGCCGTCTTCTACCGCACCAACGCCCAGTCACGCGCCTTCGAGGAGGTGTTCATCCGGGTGGGGATGCCCTACCGGGTGGTGGGCGGGGTCCGGTTCTACGAGCGTAAGGAGGTGCGGGACGCGATCTCGTACCTGCGCGCGATCGCCAACCCCGCCGACGACGTGTCGGTGCGGCGGATCCTGAACGTGCCGCGTCGCGGCATCGGCGATCGCGCCGAGGCTGCCGTGGAGGCCGTGGCCGCGGGGGAGCGGATTAGCTTCACCGCGGCGCTCGCCCGCGCCGGCGAGGCCGGGCTGGCGACCCGCTCGCTCAACCAGGTCAACGGCTTCGTGGAGCTCATGGACCGGCACCGGGCGATGATGGCCGCCGGGGTGCCCGCGGACGCGATCCTCTCCAGCATCCTGGACGGCTCGGGCTACCTGAAGGAGCTGTCGGAGTCCACGGACCCGCAGGATCAGACGCGCCTGGAGAACCTGATCGAGCTCGTGGCCGTGGCCAGCGAGTTCGTGGCCGCGGCCCACGCCATCGACCTGCCCGACGAGGCCGCGGAGGGTGGCACCCTGGCCGCCGGGGCGCCCGAACCGGACGACTCGCTGCCGGCCTTCCTGGAACGGATCGCCCTGGTGGCCGACTCCGACCAGCTGCCCGACGCCGACACCGAGGCGACCGGGGTGGTCACCCTCATGACGCTGCACACGGCCAAGGGGCTGGAGTTTCCCACGGTCTTCCTGACCGGGTTTGAGGACGGGATCTTCCCCCACATGCGCGCCCTGTCGGACCGCAAGGAGCTGGAGGAGGAGCGCCGCCTCGCCTACGTGGGCATCACCCGCGCCCGCGAGCGGCTCTACCTGACCCGGGCGACCGTGCGGACGGCGTGGGGTGCGCCGCAGTACAACCCGGCGAGCCGCTTCACCGACGAGATCCCGGCGCACCTGTTCGACTGGCGCCGGCTCGGGGTGGCGCGCACGGGGTGGTCGTCCCAGGCGAAGGCCCGCACCGAGCAGGCGTGGCGCAACACCGTCTCCTACGGTTCGCTGCCGCCGATCAAGACCGTCGCGTCCGTGGCCCCCGGAGATCGGGTGCTGCACACCACGTTCGGGCTGGGGACGGTGCTCAGCACCTCGGGGCTGGGGGACGCGGCGAAGGCGGACGTGGACTTCGGAAGCCAGGGGGTCAAGCGCCTCAGCCTGAAGCACGCGCCGATGGAAAAGCTCTGAATCAATGATCGGGGGCCGACCGACGCGGGTTCGGCGGAGGGTGGTCGCTGAGCGACCGGCGGCGTTCAGGAGATCGTGAGGTACTTCTCAGGATCGATGCCCGTGCCGTTCTCGTAGACCGAGAAGTGCAGGTGGCAGGCGGTGGAGAGGCCGGTGCTTCCGACGGTGCCGAGCAGGTCGCCCTTCTGAACCTGCTGGCCCACGCTCACCGCGATGGTCTGCATGTGCAGGTAGGCGGTCTGGACGTTCACGCCGTTGATGTCGCCGTCGTCCACGCGGACGTTGTTGCCCGAGCCGCCGTTGTAGCCGCCCATGGCCGCCTTGACCACGACGCCGTCCGACGCGGCGACGATCGGCTGCCCGCACGCGCCACCAATGTCGAGGCCGTCGTGGAGGCGGGTGTAATGCAGGATCGGGTGATAGCGGGGGCCGTAGTGCGAGCCGACCGCGCCGGCGGTCGGGCGCAGGAACACGGCGCGCTCCTTGAGGTACTTCGACTCCTCGGAGATCGCGGAGGCGGCCACGCTCAGGTCGCCCTGACGCTCGCTGAGGGCCACCTGCTGCTGGGCGGCCACCACGTCGGCGGCCTCGGCACCGAGGTTCTCGGCGCGGGCGGCCGCGAGGGCGCTGGTGTCGGTGCGCTCGCCGTCGCGGCTGAGTTCCTGAGAGCGATCCATCGCGACGGTGGTGATGTCGTCGGCGGCGCGACTGGCGTCAATGCGTGCCGCGGCGACGGATTGGGAGGCGGCGATGGCGGCGCCCGACATGGCGATCGCGGAAACGCTGAGGCCGATCAGGACGTTGCGGACCACGTGCGAGCTTGCCGAAGCGAGGATGTCGCGCGGATGAAGTCCGTTGAGCACCTGGCCCCCTCTGTGTCTCGCAGCAGCCTCCCGCCGCCGTCTTGTAAGACCTTAGCATTTCCTGAGGGGTTTCTCAGAATTGGGCGGTTGCGGCTTGCGGGTCGGACACCGAGACGCCCCGCGGGCCCGCCGCCGCCAGCCCCAGCGGTGGGGGCCGGGCCGTCTCGTCGGCGCCCTCGCGGGATGCGGCGGCCCGCCCGGGGCGGCTAGTCTCGCCTCAGCCCCCACGTTGGATTGTGCTTGCCTTCTTCACGGACGGAGTTGTCGTGGACCTTTTCGAGTTCCAGGCGCGTGATCTCTTCGAAGCGCACGGGGTTCCCGTGCTTCGGGCGATCGTCGCCGAGACCCCCGAGGAGGCTGCCGCTGCGGCGGCCAGCCTCGCGACTCCCGTGGTCGTGGTGAAGGCCCAGGTGAAGACCGGCGGGCGCGGCAAGGCCGGGGGCGTGAAGCTGGCTCGCAGCCCGCAGGAGGCCGCGGAGCACGCGGCCACCATCCTCGGGATGGACATCAACGGTCACATCGTCCGCCGGGTCATGATCACCGAGGGCGCGAACATCGCGGAGGAGTACTACTTCTCTCTGCTGCTCGACCGGGCCAACCGCACCTACCTGGCGATGTGCACTCGCGAGGGCGGCATGGACATCGAAACCCTGGCCGAGGAGCACCCGGAACGCCTGGCGCGGATCGCCGTCGACCCCCTGGCCGGTCTGGATGCCGCCAAGGCTGCCGAGATCGTGGCGGCCTGCGGCTTCGACGCCGACGATCAGGCCGAGCTGGTACGGGTCCTGGTGCTGCTGGGCGACGTCTACCGCGACAACGACGCCACGCTCGTCGAGGTGAACCCGCTGGTGAAGACCGGCGAGGGCCGGATCGTGGCGCTGGACGGCAAGGTGAGCCTCGACGACAACGCGCGCTTCCGCCACCCGGACTGGGCGGGCTTCACCGACGAATCGTCGGACGACCCGCTCGAGGTTCGGGCCCGCGCCAAGCATCTGAATTACGTGAAGCTGGACGGCTCGGTCGGCATCATCGGCAACGGGGCCGGCCTGGTCATGAGCACCCTCGACGTCGTCGCGGCTGCCGGACGGGAGTTCCCGGGTTCGCCCACGCCCGCCAACTTCCTCGACATCGGGGGCGGCGCCTCGGCCCAGGTCATGTCCGACGGCCTCGACATCATCCTGTCCGACGCCCAGGTCGAGGTCGTCTTCGTCAACGTCTTCGGCGGCATCACCGCCTGCAGCGAGGTCGCGCAGGGCATCATCGACGCCCTGGGCATGCTCGGCGATCGTGCGCAGAAGCCGATCGTCGTCCGCCTGGACGGCAACGCGGTCGAGCTCGGCCGCCAGATGCTGCTGGACGCGGCCCACCCGCTGGTGCGGATGGAGACCACCATGGACGCCGCGGCCCGCCGGGCCGCCGAACTGGCCAGCTCGGCCCGCTGAATTAGGGGAGTGACAACACACATGTCCATCTGGCTGGATCACAATTCGCTGGTCATCGTGCAGGGGATGACCGGATCCGAGGGTCGCAAGCACACCCAGCGCATGATCACGTCCGGCACCCGCATCGTCGGGGGCGTCACCCCCGGCAAGGGCGGGCAGTCCATCGGCTTCGAGGGCGCCGACATCGCCGTCTTCAACACCGTGGCCGAGGCCCGCGAGGCCACGGGCGCCACCGTGTCGGTGATCTTTGTCCCGGCCGCCTACACCCGGGCCGCGGTGTTCGAGGCCGTCGACGCCGGCATCGAGCTGTGCGTGGTGATCACCGAGGGCGTCCCGGTGAAGGACACCGCCGAGTTCTACGCCTACGCCCAGAACAGCGGGGTGACCCGCCTGATCGGCCCGAACTGCCCCGGGCTGATCAGCCCCGGGCAGTCCAACGTCGGCATCATCCCGGCGGCGATCGCCCGGTCCGGCCGCATCGGGCTGGTGTCCAAGTCGGGCACGTTGACCTACCAGATGATGTTCGAGCTGGGTGACATCGGCTTCTCCACGTGTGTGGGGATCGGCGGCGACCCCGTCATCGGCACCACGCACATCGACGCGCTGGCGGCCTTCGAGGCCGACCCGGACACCGACTGCATGGTGATGATCGGCGAAATCGGGGGCGACGCCGAGGAGCGTGCCGCCGCCTACATCGCCGAGCACGTCACCAAGCCGGTCGTCGGCTACGTGGCGGGTTTCATGGCCCCCGAGGGCAAGACCATGGGCCACGCGGGCGCCATCGTCACGGGTTCGAAGGGGACGGCCCAAGCCAAGAAGGAGGCCCTGGAGGCCGCCGGGGTCCAGGTCGGTCGCACGCCGAGCGAGGCGGCGGCGCTCGTCCGCGCGATCATGGCGGCCAGCTAGCCACCGTCCTCGCCGCGGGGTCGCTGCGCACGAGGTGCGGCACGGACGAGTTGGCCCCACCGGCCACGGCGGTCACCGACCCCGGTCGGCCCCGCTTCGTCAGAACTGGGTGGCGCGCTGGGCGGCGCGGGTACCGACGGCGGTCCACTGCGCATCGGTGAAATCGAAGTCACCCGACGGGTTGGCCAGCAGGTAGACGACCCTGGTGCCGACCGCGGCCAGCGCCACGCGGAAGGCCACATTCTTCGTCGCGCTGACGCGCTGGAGGACCGTGAAGCCCTGGACGGTGACCTTCGCCCCATCCGCGCCCGTGGTGCTGGCCGGCTCCAGCGTGGTGACCGTCGCCGTGCGCGTGCGGGTGCGGCAGCTTTCGAAGTTCGCGTTGATCTTGCGGACCAGGGCCGTGGCCTCCGCGCCCGTGGCGAAGGTGTAGACGGCCTCGTCCACGCCGAAGCCGGACGGGGCGGCGCTGTCGTCGGCCAGCAGATACGTTCGGTGGAGAGACTGGGTGGCCTTGGGCACCTGGTTCAGGTCCACGGCTTCGCACTGGCTGCCGACGAGGTTCGGCGGTCCGCTGGCGGTCGCGCCCCAGCGTCCGGCCCCCGGGGTTACGCGGGGCAGGTCATTCTCGATCAACCAGCCGATCTCCCCGGCCGCGGCCCCCAGGATGTTCTCGGCCTTCACCGTGGTGGGACAGGTTCCCGCCGCGACGCCGCACTGACGCTGCAGCGAGGGGGCCACCGCCTTGGCCAGCGCCGTGGACGAGAGGGCCTTGTCGGGGTTGCCCAGGTCGACGATGTCGAGGTACCGCCCAGTGCGGGCGATGAGCACGGTGTGGCCCTCCGCCTTCACCTCCTGGAGCGTCACGGTCACGGCGGCCGCGGCGTCGGCCAGGCCGGCCACGGTGCTGGTGGTGCCCACGAGCACCGTGCTCCCGGCGCAGCCGTTCACCTCGGGCAGCCGCGCGTTGAATGCCGCCGTCGCCGCCTCGGCCGTCGGGTAGATCTCGTGCAACTGGAGCAGCGTGGCGCCGCTGGCGGAGCTGAGGCGCCGCTCTTGCCGATTCGTGGCGGCCTGTTGGCTGTCCGGGGTGGCGGGGGCGCACAGCGGCTGCGGCGAGCTGGTCGTGGGGGCGGTCACGGTGTCGACGATCGTCCAGGCGCCGGTGTCACCCAGGCCGGCCAGATCCTCGGGTGCGACCAACTGAGCGGGGTCCGGGGCGGACGAGTCGGTGCTGGGAGTGGCGGAGGTGCTGGGTGTCGTGACGACGCCGGCGGGCAGATTGGTCACGATCAGGCCGGCGACGAGCGCGAGGATTGCGAGGCCGATGACCAGCAGCGCGGTCAGCCGCTGCCGTTTGTCCGCCCAGAACCCGCTGAGCCCGGCGGCGCGTCGATCGGGAATCCGCGGCGGCGGCGGGAGCGTCGGGACGAACGCCGCCGCCTCAACGACGGTCGGCTCCGGGGCCTCCGGAGGCGAGCTCACGCTGGCCGCCGAGCGCCGCGGGATGTAGACGTCGTCCGGCCGCGCGGCGCGGCTTGCCGCGGCGTCCCCTGCAGAATCGGGGCCGGGCAGCACGGGGGCGGGCGGCGGAACGGGGGTGGTCGGCGGCTCGTCGAGCTCGTCGCCGTCGAGGGTGGCCCAGATGGCGCGCGAGGGCCGATGCGACGGCGCCTCGAGCGGTGTTTCCAGGGAGGAATCCCCCGGCGAGGCCGCCGAAAGTGGGGAGGCTGCTCGCATGGCCCGACGGGGCATGACGGGTTCAGCCTCGGTCATGTGTCCTGGTCCTCTCAGGGGAAGGTCTGTGAGTTTAGCCGCCGCTGGCGTGTCCGGACGAGTCCGGCGGGACGCGTGGGTGAGCATGGTGAGGATGCCCGCACCAGGAGAACGTCGTCGCAGCAGGGTCCGCTTGACCGTATCCGCGCTCGATTCGCCCACCACCGACCCCGCCGAGGTCTCGGTGGTGGCGGGCATGTTTCCGGGTGCCGTCGCGGGGGCGGCGACCGGTGCGGCCGCGGCCGCCATCGGGTGGCTGCTGGTCTCCGGCTGCGCGCTGGTCGCCTGGTTCACGGTGATGGCGCTGCCCGTGGGCTCGGTGCTCCGGTTCTCGACCCAGTTCTGGCTGGCGGCGCACGGTACCGGCGCGGCGATCGGCGATCGGACGATCACGCTGATCCCGCTTGGCCTCACCGCGGCCCAGATCCTGGTCGCCCGCTCGCTTGCCTCCTGGGTGCTGCGCCACCACGCCGGGCCGGTCGGCGTCGACGGCGAGGGTCGCGCCCGGATGCTGCGGACCGCGGCGACCTTCGTCGCGGGGTACACGCTCGTGGTTGCGCTGGCAGCCCTCGCCTCGGGGTCGTCCGCACGGTTGCCCCAGGCCGTCTTGGGTGGGGTCCTGGTGGCGGCGATCGGCATGCTGTGGGCGTTGGCCCGGCTCGGCTCCCTTGCCCCCGTCACGCTTCCCGGCTGGCTGCGACGCCTGCCCCGCGCGATCCTCGCCGGGCTGCTCGGCCTGGCCGCGGTCGCGGCCGTGGCCTTGATCGTGGGCGTGGTGCTCGGGTTGGAGCGCATCGACCGGATCGACGCGGCCGTCGGTTTCGACCCGGTCGGCGCCGGGCTCTGGCTGGTCGTGATGCTGGCCTACCTGCCGAACCTGCTGGCCTGGGCGGCGTCCTTCGTCCTGGGGGCCGGGTTCGCTGTCGGGGTGGGCTCCATCGTGTCGCCAGGTCTCACCCAGGCCGGCCTGCTTCCGGCCATCCCGGTGCTCGGGGCCATCCCGCCCAACGGGCCCGGTTCGGCGCTCGCCCACGCCTGGCTGGTGGCCGGCGTGCTGGGGGGTGTGCTCGCGGGCCTGCTGCAGGTGCGCGGCGAGCGGGAGCGGGCCCTGCTGCCGCGGCTCGCCCGGGCGGCCGCCGCCGGCCTGGGTGCCGCCGTCGTGCTGCTGGTGGTGGCGGTGCTGTCCGGCGGGGCGCTCGGCCCGGGGCGGTTGTCTTTCCTGGGCCCGCGGCTGCTCGACCTGACCTGGCTCGCGACCGTGCCCCTCGTCCTAGCCGCCGTGGTGGCCGCGGCCGTGGAGTGGTTCGTCGCCGTTCGCGGCCGCCCCGCCCCGCCGGAGGCCGACGAGGAGACCCGCACGGTCGTCCTCGATGAGGAGCGGACGGCGCTGCTCGGCCGGTGAGGACCGGCGGGCGGGCCGGGTCGGGGATCGGCGGGCGACCTCGGTAGGCTGCCCATCATGTCGTTGCGGGTGGTCGTCCTCGTCTCCGGTGCGGGAACCCTGCTCCAGGCGCTCCTGGACGCCCAGGACGCCGGCACGCTGAACGCCGAGGTGGTCGCCGTCGGTGCCGATCGTCGGGGCATCGAGGGGTTGGCCCGCGCGGAGCGTCACCACCTGCCCACCTTCGTCGTCCCGCTGCGCGACTACGACCAGCGAGAGGCGTGGGACCGGGCGCTCACCGAGGCGGTCGCCGCCCACGATCCGGGGCTGGTGATCAGCGCCGGGTTCATGAAGCTGGTGGGGGAGTCGTTCCTCACCCGGTTCGGCGGCCGCTTCCTCAACACCCATCCCGCGCTGCTGCCGAGCTTCCCGGGCGCGCACGGCGTGACCGACGCGCTCGCGCACGGCGTGAAGGTCACCGGCTGCACCATCTTCGAGGTGGACGCCGGCGTGGACACCGGGCGGATCGTCGACCAGGTGGCCGTCCGGGTCGCCGACGACGACACCGTGGAGTCACTGCACGAACGGATCAAGGTCGCCGAGCGGGAGCTGCTGGTGAGCACCGTCCGCATGTGGGGCGACCGGGCGCTCACCGGCCAACCGACGGCCACACCGAAGAACTGACCAACGCACCGAAGAACTGACGAAGGGGTATGCCGAGGATGACCGATCGCCAGCCGATCCGCCGGGCACTTGTGTCCGTCTACGACAAGACCGGATTGGAGGAGCTGGGTCGCGCGCTGGCCGCCGCCGGCGTCGAGCTCGTCTCCACGGGTGGCTCCTTCCGGCTGCTCAGCGAGGCGGGCATCCCGGTGATCGAGGTGGCCGACCTCACCGGCTTCCCGGAGTGCCTGGACGGCCGCGTCAAGACCCTGCACCCCCGGGTTCACGCCGGCATCCTCGCCGATCGACGGCTGGCCTCCCACCGCGACCAGCTCACCGAGCTGGGCATCGCGCCGTTCGACCTTGTCGTGAGCAACCTCTACCCGTTCACGCAGACGGTGGCCTCCGGCGCCGAGGTGGACGAGTGCATCGAGCAGATCGACATCGGCGGGCCCTCGATGGTGCGGGCGGCCGCCAAGAACCATCCGAGCGTCGCCATCGTCACCTCGCCGGCGCAGTACCCGAAGCTGCTGGAGGCGCTGGCCGCCGGCGGCTACACGCTGGACGAGCGCAAGGCGCTGGCCGCGGCGGCCTTCGTCCACACCGCCAGCTACGACGTGGCCGTGGCCTCGTGGATGGGCTACTTCCTGACCGACGGCACGGACGGCACCGGCTTCCCGGGCTGGCTCGCCGGGGTCTACTCGCGCCAGGCCGTGCTGCGCTACGGCGAGAACTCCCACCAGCAGGCGGCCCTGTACGCCAACGGCTTCGGCGCCCCGGGGCTGGCCGCGGCCGAGCAGCTCGGCGGCAAGGAGATGAGCTACAACAACTACGTCGACACCGACGCCGCCCGCCGCGCGGCCTACGACTTCGACGCCCCGGCCGTGGCGATCATCAAGCACAGCAACCCGTGCGGGATCGCCGTCGGCGCCGACATTGCCGAGGCGCACCGTCGGGCGCACGCGTGCGACCCCGTCAGCGCGTACGGCGGCGTCATCGCCGCCAACCGGACGGTGACCCTCGCCATGGCCGAGCAGGTCAAGCCGATCTTCACCGAGGTGATCGTGGCCCCCGACTACGAGCCCGCGGCGCTGGAGGTGCTGCAGGCCAAGAAGAACCTGCGCATCCTCAGGGTGCCCGCCCCGCTGCGCGGCGGCATCGAGACCCGGCCGATCGACGGCGGCCTGCTGATGCAGCAGGTGGACGTCTTCCAGGCCGAGGGTGACGATCCGGCGAACTGGACGCTGGCCGCGGGCGAGCCCGCCGACGCGGCGACCCTGGCCGACCTGGCGTTCGCCTGGCGGGCCTGCCGGGCGGTCAAGTCGAACGCGATCCTGCTGGCCGCCGACGGCGCCTCCGTGGGCGTCGGCATGGGCCAGGTCAACCGGGTCGACTCCTGCAAGCTGGCCATCGAGCGGGCCGGCGAGCGCGCCGCGGGGTCCGTGGCCGCCTCCGACGCCTTCTTCCCCTTCGCCGACGGCGCCCAGCTGCTGTTGGACGCGGGCGTGCGCGCCATCGTCCAGCCGGGCGGCTCGATCCGCGACGCCGACACCATCGCCGCGGCCCAGGCGGCCGGGGTGACGATGTACCTGACCGGCACCCGCCACTTCTTCCACTGATCCGGTGACCGCGCGTGGGAGCATCGGAGTCATGACCGCGCCCCCCGTCGACGACCGGCCCCCGAAGTCGTTCGTCCAGCAGGTGCTGGGCCAGTGGCCCCTGGCCACGGTGTTGCTCGGCGTGACGGCCGGGCTCGTCGTGGCCGCCACGGGCCATTGGCGCACCGGGGCGACGCTCATCGGGGTGTCCACCACCCTGGGAGGGGTGTTCCGGATGCTGCCGCAGCGGCGCGTCGGGCTGCTGGCCGTCCGCTCCCGGTTTTGGGACGTGGTCGTGCTGCTCGGCCTCGGCATCGGCATCGCCACCCTGGCCTGGCTGGTGCCCCCGAGCCGCTAGGGCCGGGAGCCGAGGGATCGGCGCCGCCGGAGGAGTGCCGCGATTCTCCCCGCGGGCGCGACCTTCGCGCGGGCCCGCTAGGTTGAGATCCTCGGTCCATCACCCCTCGGAGCCACGAATGCCTGCCACCCCCCTCCGCCTCAGGCTCGCGCTGCTGACCGCGGCGGCGGCGTTGACCGCCTGCACCGCCTCGACTCCCACCGTGGCGGGCGGTCCTTCGGCCCCCGCGTCCGCCGTTACGACCGTCGCGTCGCCGGCCTGCCCGGCGCTTGCTCCGGCGGACCTGAAGGTCGGCGAGGGCGCGCTGACGGCGGAGACGCGCTTCGGCTTTGTCCATCACGCCGACGGGGAGGCGTTCTACGTCGACGCGGCCGAGTTCTTCGGCAACGACGCGGCGACCAAGGCGGCCCGCGAGGACGGGAAGCTCCCGGCGGGCGGGCTCCCGAACCCGTTCTACGTCCGCAACGCCGACACCTCGCTCGTGCGCGTACCGGTCGCGGCCGACGTGGCGGTGTCCCTCCTGGAAGCGACCAGCCTGAAGCGCCGCCCGATGACGGCGGACGCCTTCGCGCGCCTCTACTGCGCGGGGTCGGACACGGCGGGGTGGTACGGCCTTGTGACCCAGCTGCCCATGGCCCTGGTGATCGCCGACGGGCGGATCACGGCGGCCAACGAGGTGTACCTCCCGTAGCGGCGCGTTGGGCCGTCGGGGCCGCCTGCCGGTGGCCTCACGCGCCGGAGGGCGCCACCATCGGTGACGCCCTCCGGTGAAAGTTCGGGCTCAGATGAGGCCGAGCTCCTTGACCGCGTCCCGCTCCTCGACGAGCTCGGCCACCGAGGCGTCGATCCGGGCGCGGGAGAACTCGTTGAGCTCGAGGCCCTGGACGATGCTGTACTGGCCGTCGGTCACGGTGCACGGGAACGAGGAGATCAGACCCTCGGGCACCCCGTAGGAGCCGTCGGACGGGACGGCCATCGAGACCCAGTCGCCGGCGGGGCTGCCGAGCACCCAGTCGCGCATGTGCTCAACGGTGGCGTTGGCGGCCGAGGCGGCCGAGGACGAGCCC
>CAZBMH010000025.1:0-28721 GCA_964492685.1 uncultured Micropruina sp. | reverse complement strand
TCCAGGCCGACCAGGTGGGCGTGCCGGTGGTGCGTCCGGTGGTGGCCGAGACCACGGCGCTGGGCGCGGCTTACGCGGCCGGCATCGCGGTGGGCTACTGGAACGGCGAGCAGGACGTCATCGACAACTGGGCCGAGGCCAAGCGTTGGGAGCCGTCCATGGCCGCCGACGAGCGCGCGCGTCTCTACCGTCAATGGAAGAAGGCCGTGACCCGGACCTTCGACTGGGTGGACGACGACGTCAAGGAGTGATCCCTCCTGTTGGACGGTGCCGCCGGGGTTCTCCCCGGCGGCACCGTCGCGTCTGGGGGTTCCGAGGGCGTGGGCGCCCGCCGGCCCTCGTCCTCGCCCTTCATCGTGACGAAGGTGACCGTCTTGCGACCACTTCGTCACGATGAAGCGGCCCCGGGGGCCTGGCGAGGCGCCAACCCACCAGGAGCCCGCCCTTCCGCCGCCCGGCGGCGCGGGCCGGGTTCAAGCGGTACCTAGGTGACCGACTGCGGTCACTTTTGTACCGGTGGAGCGCGAGGCACGGGCCGGGTGGGGTGGTGACGGCGTCCGCCTCGACACCTCGCTCGGGCTTGTGGGCCGCGGGGGCAAGGCCCGCCACCGGATGCGGAATCCGTAGCTTCCGAGCCCCTTCACCTTCTGAGTGCGATGGTCTAGCCTCGCTGCATGGTAGAAATCGATCGTTCACGCCTGGACGTGCTGCTCGCCGCGGAGCAGGAGCGGTACACCGCCGAGCACCCCGCCAGCGCCGCGCTGTACGCGGAGGCGCGCAACCTGTTCGGCCGGGTGCCCATGACGTGGATGAACATGTGGACGGGCGGCTTCCCGCTCTACCTCGATCGCGCCCACGGCAACCGGGTGACCGACGTCGACGGCCACACCTACATCGACTTCGCGCTGGGCGATACCGGCGCCATGGCCGGCCACTCGCCGCAGGCGAGCGTCAAGGCCGTCCGGGAGCGGATGGAGGACCTGGGCGGCGTCACCACCATGCTGCCGAGCGCCGACGCCCAGTGGGTCGGCGCGGAGCTGACGCGGCGCTTCGGGATGCCGCTGTGGTCGTTCACGCTGTCGGCCACGGACGCCAACCGCTGGGCGATCCGGTTGGCCCGGCTGGCCACCGGCCGCTCCAAGATCCTGGTGTTCGGCTACTGCTACCACGGCTCCGTGGACGAGGCCTTCGCGCTCCCGGGCCCGGACGGCACCACGGTCTCGCGGCCCGGCAACGTGGCCCCGCCGGTGCCCCTGGATCAGACCACCCGCGCCGCCACCTGGAACGACCTGGCCAGCGTCGAGGCGCAGCTGCGGCACGGCGACGTGGCGGCGATCCTCACCGAGCCGGCGCTGACCAACATCGGGATCGTGCTGCCCGAGCCTGGCTTCCTGGAGGGGCTGCGCGAGCTCGCGACCCGCTACGGGGCGCTGCTGATGATCGACGAGACCCACACCTTCTCCGCCGGTTGGGGCGGTGCCACCCGCGCCTGGGGGCTGCAGCCGGACCTCTTCGTGATCGGCAAGTCGATCGGCGGCGGCATCCCGTGCGGCGCCTACGGCATCACCGAGGAGGTGGCCCGGGCGGTCACCCGCTTCACCGACGCCGGCGAGGCCGACATCGTGGACGTGGGCGGGGTGGGCGGCACGCTCGCCGGCAACGCCCTGTCGACGGCGGCGATGCGGGCCACCCTGGGCGAGGTGCTCACGCCGGAGGCGTTCGACCACATGATCGCGCTGGCGACCCGGTTCACCGAGGGCGTGCAGGCGGTGCTGGACGAGTACGACGTCCCGTGGTCGATCAGCCGCCTGGGGGCCCGGGCGGAGTACCGCTTCGTCCGTCCGGCGCCGCGGACCGGGGAGGAGTCCGCGGCCGCCGCCGACGACGAGCTGGACGCCTACCTGCACCTGGCGATGTGCAACCGCGGGATCCTGATGACCCCGTTCCACAACATGGCCCTGATGTGCCCGGACACCTCGGTGGCGGACGTGGACACCCACACCGCGGTGTTCCGCGAGGTGGTCGGCGCGCTCCGCGGCTGACCTGCCCCGTCCTGTTTCCCAGGGGGCGCCCCCAATTCGTATCCGACACGCAGATCGACGCCGGCGTGTCGCGTACGAAATGGGGGCGCCCGGGACGGTGGCGCGGGCGGGCCGAGTGGGGAACAACCCGTCAGCGGTCGGAGGTCGACCGTTCCTCGGCCCACAGGGGGGTGTCCCGCTTCAGCGGTGTCGTGGTCTCGGTGGGGTTGCCCTTGGGCGGGTTGCGGAGGGCTGCCGCGCCGGCGATCGCGGCTTGCAGGCGGCGGGCGACGTCGGCGGGCATGGGGATCTGTGGGTGGTCGGCCAGGACGGCCGTGACGGCGTCGGTGGGTTCATCGGGTGGAGGCATCGGAGCTCCCGATCTCTTCGGTGATAACCGCTTGGACGCAGCACCCCAGGATTCGGTTCCCGTCACACCGCCTCCTGCAAGAGATGCCCCAGCAGCGGCGCCAGCTTGGCCCGTCCGCGCGCGCAGCGGCTCTTGACGGTGCCCGGCGGTACCCCCAGGAGCCGCGCCGCCTCGTCCACCGAGTAGCCGTGCATGTCCACCAGGACGAGGGCCGCGCGCTGGTCGGCACCCAGCGTCGCCAGTGCGGCCGTGACGTGATCGCGCGTCGAGCGCTGGACGGCGACGTCCTCCGGCGAGGGCAGCGAGCTGCCCAGCGTCACCTGCCCCTGGCTGGGCTGGGCGAGCCGCTCCGGATCGTCAGGCAGGGACGCGGTGGGGTGTGCGCGTCGCCGGCGCAGCAGATCCAGGCAGGCGTTGACCACGATCCGGTGCAGCCATGTCGTCACCTGGGCGTCCCCCCGGAAGCCGGACGCGCGCCGGAACGCCGACAGCATCGCGTCCTGCAGGGCGTCCGCGGCATCGTCGGGGTTGCCGCAGACCCGCAGCGCCAGCGACCACAGCCGGTCCTGATGGCGCGCGACCAGCACCCCGAACGCCGCCGGATCGCCGCCGACGTGGGCGGCGAGCAGAGTCGCGTCGTCGCGCTGGGTCACGGTCGCACCTCGATGTTGGAGATTCCGCCCTGATAGTAGTTCCCCAGCTCGGGCGGAAGCGAGGTCAGGTAGACCAGCAGGAACCGGGTGGTGACCGGCGCCCCGGGGGTCAGGACGGTGGTGTCCTTGGCCTGGGCGGCCGAGGCGACCACGGCCCAGTCCTTCTGGCTGCGGGCCGGGATCACGCCGAGCGACAGATCCTCGGGCACCCGCAGCTCCACGTCCGTGCCGGCACCGATGAGCGACACCGCAACCGAGGAGACCCGCGTCGGGGCCCCGAGATCGAGCACCAGGCCGACGCCCGGCTTGAGGCCGCCGAGGGTTGGCTTGCCCCGATACCGCTCGGTGACCCAGCTGCTCACCGCGTCCGCGTCGATGGCGCGGGCGACCAGCTTGGCGTTCTCGTTGCCCGAGCCACCGTCGGTGACCGGGTCGAAGTCGTCGACCGCCGCGACCTTGACCAGGACGCCGGTGGGGGTCGGGGTGCCGCCGCCCCGGCCGTTGATCGCCGCCCACGCCAGGGCGGCGATGAGCACCAGGCCGACACCGCCGATGGCCAGCACCCGACCGGGTCGCCCGCGGGGCGGGGGCGCCGGTGCCGGAGGGGGCGGGAGGAGCGGGGGCGCGCCGTCCGGGCGCCGGGGCGGCGGCGGGACGGGGGTGAACGGCTCGGCATGATCGAGGCCCTCGACCTCCCGCAGCAGCCAGGCCTCGTCCCCGGCAGGGGCGTCGTCCGGGCTGCCGGTCGCGGGCGGGGTGGGGTCGAGCGCCGCCACGGGCGAGGGCGTCGTCCGGAACGGGAGGATGGGCGTCCGCAGCCGCCGTTCCAGGTCGCCGGCGGCCGACGTCTGGCCGAGGACCGCGCCGAGGGCCATGGCGACCTCGGGGGCCGTGGTGATCCGCGCCTGGCGATTGCGGGGCACGGGGTTCACGATCCGGTCGGTCAGGATGTCCAGCGGACGGGAGATGCCGGCCCGCACCTGCCCCGGCGTCAGCACCCGTCCGTCCTCGCCCGGCGCGGCCGCCAGCCCGTAGGCGGCGGCCCCCGGCCAGCGGGCCACCAGGCACGCGTAGAGCAGCCGCCCGAGGGCCAGCACGTCGCACTCGGGGCCGTCCGGGGAGTCGTCGGGGGCGGTCTCGGCGGGGGTCAGCGCGTCCTCGATGAGCAGGCCGACGATCTTGACGTTCCCGGCGGCGGTGATCACCACCGTGTCGGGGTTGAGCCGCCGGTGGACCAGTCCCTGGGGGTGGACGGTGGCCAGCGCCTCGCCGAGCTCCCGGGCGATCCAGGCCGCTTCGAGCCCGGTCAGCGGCCCGTCGTGCAGGAGCTGCTCCAGGGAGCTGCCCGCGGCGTACTCGCAGACTACGTAGGCGCCGTGGCCGGCGCCGGGCGCGGGGTGCCCGGCGTCCAGGATGCGCAGGAAGCGGGAGTCGGTGGCGGCCGAGGCCCGCCGGGACAGCTCGATCAGGGTGTCGGAGCGGGGGTCGTCCATCGGCAGGACGTGCAGCAGCACCGATCGGGACAGCCGCTCATCGAACGCGCGCCAGGTGAGCACCCGGGCCCGCTCCAGCAGCAGCTCGTCCAGCCGGTAGCGGCCGACGAGCACCGCGCCGGTGCCGACGCGCGCGAAGCCGGGTCCGGGCACCTGGACGGCGGCCGGGATGTGGCCGTCCGCGGGATCGGGGTAGGCGAGCACCGCCCCGCGGCCGGGGTCGGGACCGGTCGCCGGGGGGAGGAGGTCAGCTCTGTCGGCTCCGCCGGCGGGGGCGCCGGCCGGTGCTTTTCCCGCGTCGTCCTGGGTCGCGGCCGCCGGTCGTCGGCGGATCACGGCGAGGAACTGGGACGCCTCCGCGACGCCGAGCCGCTTGGCCGTGAAGAAGTAGGCCAGCAGGGCCACCAAGGCGGCGGCCACCAGGCCCAGCGCCTGGGCGGCGAACGAGTCGACCCTGGCGAGCGCTTGCGCGATCCCCCACGCCAGCGCCGACCCCGGCAGCGAGGCGAGCAACACCCGGGCCAGGTGCCGCAGTTGGTGGCCTCCCGACAGCGTGGGCAGCTGGCGCTTCAGCGCCCGGTGCGAGGCCCACCAGCCGGCCACGTAGGCCAGCGAGTAGCTGAGCGCGAGCCGCGGGGCTACGGTCGTCGGGTCGTTCCACGACAGGACGAGCAGCAGCGCCAGCCCGGCGTTGAGCCCCGAGATCAGCACCTGGAGCAGGAACGGAACCCGGGTCTCCTCCATGGCGTAGAAGCCCCGCAGGTACAGGTACTGGATCGTGTACGGCACCAGGCCGATCGCGAACGCCACCAGGGTGGCGGCCACATAATGCGCGTCGTCCGCGCCCTGGCCGTGACCGAACGCGAGCCGGGCGATCGGCTCGGCGAGGACGAGCAGCCCGAGGCAGCCCGGCATCAGGAACGTGGTGGCGAGCCGCACGGCGTGGGAGGTCTCCTCCTCGACGCCCGGAAGGTCCCCGACCGCCGCCTTCCGCGAGGCGGACGGCAGCATGGCCGTGGCCAGCGAGACCGTGAGCAGCGAGTGCGGCAGGATCCAGATCAGGTAGGCGTTCTGGTACACGTTGCCGCCGGCGCCCGAGCCGCCGACGACCGCGGACGTGGCGAGGTTCCACACCACGGTCTGGGCGATCATCGTGAGCGCCGTGTAGCCCAACATCCACTTGGCTACGTGGAACGTCCGTCCCAGCCCGGTGCCCTTGAGGTCCCAGCGCGGACGGTAGTGGAAGCCGGTCTGGCGCATGAACGGGATCAGGATCAGCGTCTGGATGACGATGCCGAGCGTCGACCCGGCCCCCAGCAGCCACACCTGGCCGGACGCGAACGGCTGGCTCGTGTCGACGTGGGTGCCCCACACGTAGGCGTAGATCCCCAGGACGCCGATCTGGACCACGTTGTTGGCGATGGGCGCCCACATCATCGGCCCGAAGCGGTCCTTGGCGTTGAGCACCTGCCCGATGAGGAAGAACGCGCCGTAGAAGAACAGCTGCGGCATGGTCAGGTACGCCATGGCGGTCAGCGAGGCGTAGTGGGCCTCGAGGGCGTCGCTGCGCCAGCGCGCGTTGGTCCACAGCGTCAGCGCCGCCGGGGTGGCCAGGGTGGCCAGCGCGGCGACCACCGCCATCGCGGCCAGGAAGGCGGTCATGATGCGGTTGACGAAGGCCTGGCCGCCGTCGGAGTCGTTCTTGATGGCGCGGACGATCTGCGGCACCAGCACGGTGTTCAGCGCGCCGCCGGCGAACAACATATAGAGGGTGTTGGGGATCAGCGTGGCGGTGCCGAACATCTCCACTTGGCGGGTGCCGTTGCCCAGGACGAACGCCAGCATGATGGCGCGGACGAAGCCGAGGACCCGGCTGACCATCGTCCCGGACGCCATGATCGCGGTGGCGCCCAGCAGTCGCCGTCCGGCCTGGTGGCGGTCGGTGACCTCGGCGGTGGGCTCGTTCGGCGGGCTCGGTTCGGTGGGGGCCACGGCTGGCCCCGTCGGCGGAGTGGGCTCGGCGGCGGCGACCGCGGGCCCGGTGGCCGGGGTGGCCGGCGGCCGGACGAGGCCGGGCTGGGTGTCGTCGCCGTCCGTGGCGTCGGACGGGCGTGGCAGGCGCGGGTCGGTCATGGCTGTTCCTTCGCCTGGGAGCGCCGGACCTGGCGGATGCGCCACGCGGTCGCCCCGACGAGCACCAGGCCCGAGACGATGACGATGATCCAGCCGATCAGGCCCAGGTCGGTGACGTCGACGGTGATGGCCGTCGCGGGCCCCACGGGCTGGCCATCGGCGGTCGCCACCCGGGCGTTCACCGCGACCACGCCGTTGGCCGAGGCCTCCGGGCGGACGTTGACGGTCTGGCTCTGGCCCGGGTCGATGGTGACGACGCCGCTCGGCGGGATCGTCAGCCGGAGCGGGTTCGAGGACGTGACGATCACCTTGACGCGGACGGGCTCGTCCAGGTCATTGGTGACCGTGAGGGGGAACAGGTTCGAGCGGGCCGACATCAGGAAGCGCGGGGTGGCGTCGAGGTGCACCTTCTCGGCGACGGACGCGGCGCCGACCGCCGCCTCCAACCGCTGGTGGTAGGCCGCCTGATCGGCCGGGCCGAACCACAGCCAGCTCGCCGCCCGGGTCAGGCTGCCGGGGGCCCGGGCCGTCAGGACGGAGTCGGGAACCAGCTGCCCGTAGGCGGTGAAATCGGTGGCCAGGCGGTGGAGCCGCGCGAAGACCGGCGGCGAGAACGTGCTGACCTTGGCGGGCAGGGTCAGCGTGGCCGCCGGACCCGGGCTCGACGTGAGCAGCTCGGTCAACGGGCGCGGCCGCAGCCAGCGGGGGGTCGGGCCGAACTGCCCATCCTGCTCCGGCTCGGTGATCAGCCGGACCTGCCCCTTGGCCAGCACCGCATCGGCGAGCAGCCGCTGCCGCTGCTGCACCGGGCCGGTCTCGTCCCCCGGTCCGGACGCCGTCGCCGTCGCGACCCGGACGATCGGGGTGGCCCCGGGGCCCGCGGCGAGCGCGGGTCCGGTGCCGGCCGTGGTGGCAAGGATGGCGTCGGCGCCCGCGGCCTTGAGGTAGTCGATGAGCGCGGCGTCGGCCCGTCCGCGGTAGGGCAGCACCACCAGGGGCATCGCCCCCAGCGGTTCGACCGCGGCGGTCGCGGCCAGGGCCCGGTTGAGCACGTCGCGGTCGCCGGCCTGAGAGGCGCCGAGCACGTCCGGGTTGGCGTAGAGCGTCCGGGCCTCGAACGCGGTGGGTAGCGCGACGAACCGCTCTAGCCACGCGGCGGCGGCGGCCTGACCGGTGCCCGGGATGAGCGCGTCGCCGCTCTGCACCTCGTAGCCGTCCGCCATGTCGACGACGTCCTCGTACAGCGACGGGTCGATCAGGTGGGAGACCCCGGGGCGCTCGGCGATCCGCAGCAGCTCGTCCAGCCGCCCGGTGAGCTCGCCGGCCAGGTGGTCGTCGACGAAGACGTTCTCCTTGAATTGGGAGGGGGCGCTGCTCAGCAGCACCGCCGTCGTCAGGGGGACGGGTGTGGTGGGCCCGACGGTGAGGAACGTCCGCGCCCGGCCGATCGTGGAGTAATTGCTGGACGCGTCCGGGGTGCCGAGGACCTGGACGCCGAAGACGTAGGCGGCCCCCTGGGCGGTGAAGCCCAGCTCCTGCAGGGTGGCGCTGACCGCGAAGTCGGCCGACTTGCCCGGGTCGAGCGACACGGTGGATTCGGTGATCTTGGCGTAGTGCGTCGGCTTGGCGATCAGCCGGTCGCCCCACGGGACGTTCTCGCCGGAGGCCACCTGCCGCAGCACGTTCGGGTCGCGGATCGGGTCGCGGGAGCGCCACAGCACGACGTGGACGCCGAACGCCGCCTGGGCGCCGTCGTTGACCAGCGTGCCGGTGAGCGTCACGCGATCCTTGGGCCGGTTGCCGTCCAGGCGCAGGTCGGTGAGCGTCACGGCGACGCTGACCTCGGCCGCATGGGCCGGAGCCGCCGGGAGCGTGAGCGTCAGGGCGAGCGCGGCCAGCAAGGCCAGCCAGGCCCGCGCGCGGCCCCGGGCCGGCGACACGCCGCGGTGCGGCCGGGGACGCCTCACCCGTGCCGGCAGCCGGGGCAGGGTCGGACGCGTCACCGGACCATCCTAGGCCCGGGTTCCCAGGCCGCCGCCGTGGCCGGTCCGGCGGGACGAAACTCGCGGCTCGGGGCGTGTGGGGTCGCGGCGGGCGCCCGGCGCCGCGGTCGGTAGCATGGACCGCTGTGCCGATCCTCACCTCTGAGCAGCATGCCGCCCTGGCCACCGTCCGCGACCACAAGGTCGTCGCGCGGCTCGGCGCGCTGTTCGCCGACGCGGGGCACGAGCTGTACCTGGTCGGCGGCCCCGTCCGCGACGCGCTGCTCGGGCGGCTGGGCAACGACCTCGACTTCACCACCTCGGCGCGCCCGGACGACATCGAGCGGCTGCTGAAGCAGGTCTCCCGGACAACCTGGGACATCGGCCGCGAGTTCGGCACCATCGGCTGCGCGGTCGGCGACGGCGACGGCACGCTCGTCATCGAGGTCACCACGTTCCGTTCCGACGCCTATTCGTCCGACTCGCGCAAGCCCGCGGTGGCGTTCGGCGATCACCTGGCCGGCGACCTGATCCGGCGCGACTTCACGGTGAACGCGATGGCCCTGTCGCTGCCCGGCGGCGAGCTGCTCGACCCGTTCGGGGGCGTCGCCGACCTGGAGGAGCGGCGGATCCAGACCCCGTCCACCCCGGAGCTGTCGTTCAGCGACGACCCGCTGCGGATGCTGCGGGCGGCCCGGTTCGCCTCCCAGCTCGGCTTCGTCCCCACTGCGGACGTCGTGGCCGCGATGCGCGACATGGCGTCGCGGATCGAGATCGTCTCCGCCGAGCGGGTCCGCGACGAGCTCACCAAGCTGCTGCTCAGCCCCGATCCGCGCTCGGGCCTGGACCTGCTCGTCCAGACCGGGCTGGCCGACCACGTCCTGCCGGAGCTGCCCGCGCTGCGGATGGAGCGCGACGAACACAACCGTCACAAGGACGTCTACGAGCACTCGCTGATCGTGCTGGAGCAGGCGATCGGCTGGGAGTCACGGCTGGGCGGCCCGGACCTGATCAACCGGCTGGCGGCGCTGCTGCACGACGTCGGCAAGCCGCGGACGCGGCGCTTCGAGCCGGGCGGCAAGGTGTCGTTCCACCACCACGACGTGGTGGGAGCGAAGCTGATCACCAAGCGGCTGCAGGAGCTGCGCTTCCCCGGCGACGTGGTGAAGGCGGTCGCGAAGCTGACCGAGCTGCACCTGCGCTTCCACGGCTACGCCGACGCCGACTGGACGGACGCCGCCGTCCGCCGCTACGTCCGCGACGCCGGCGACCAGCTGGAGCGGCTGCACATCCTGACCCGCAGCGACTGCACCACCCGCAACGCCCGCAAGGCCAACCGGCTCGCCACCGCCTACGAGCAGCTCGAGCACCGCATCGACGAGCTGGCCAAGCAGGAGCAGCTCGACTCGCTGCGCCCCGACCTGGACGGCACCCAGATCATGGCGATCCTGGGCATCCCGCCGGGCCGCGAGGTGGGCGAGGCGTACAAATTCCTGCTGGAGAAGCGGATCGAGGACGGCCCGCTCGGCGAGGACGCCGCCCGCGAGGCCCTGCTGAAGTGGTGGGCGGCTCGCCAGCTCTGAGCGCTGGTCCCGGGGACTGCACCGATCTCATCATCGGTAACTACTTTCGGCTTACGTCTCTACTTTCGCGTTATAACGCGAAAGTGGCGAACGCTTCCTGAAAGTAGACACCGATGATGAGATCCGTGCGCCGCCCCGGACCGGAGCCGGCCCGTCTCACCGCAAAGAGTTATCCACAGATTCGCTGAGACACCTAGAAGTCTGTCGGGACCGGCTCGTATCGTCATGCCCACTACCGCAGCACCCACCCCCCGGGATGCGGCCCAGAGAAAGACACCCCCATGTCTGACGCCTTACCGTTGTCGGCGACCGCTGTGCGGCCGCGGCGCAATCTGCGCTGGGTGGCGCTCGGCGTGTTGGCGATCTGCCTGGGCGGGCTGGGCTCCGCGTTCCTCTATCTCCAGCTGGCCGACGCCCACGCGGTCGTCCGGGTCACGCGGACGATCTACCGGGGCGAGGTGGTGCAGGCCTCCGACCTGGACGCGATCACCCTCGGCGCCGCCGTCGGTCTGCGGACGGTGCCCGCGACCGAGGCCGCGTCCCTGATCGGGCAGACGGCGCTCACCGATCTGCCGTCCGGGTCGCTGCTGGTCCCCGGCAGCCTCGGCCCGCCCGAGGTCGAGGCGGGCGCCACCCGGATCGGCCTGAAGTTGGCACCGGGACGGCTGCCCATCTCCCCGCTGCCCGCGGGCACCCCCATCCTGCTCGTTGCCGTCGCCAAGGACACCCAGAGCGAGCCGGACGGGGCCAGCGTCATCGCCGAGGTGGCCACCGCACCCTCGTCCCAGACGGACGGGTCCCTGGTGCTGGACGTGTCGGTCCCCGCCGCGCAGGCCGAACGGATCGCCCGGCTGGCCGCCCTCGACCTCATCGTCGTGGTGCGGCGGGCGGTCGCCTGACATGGCCGTCGTCGTGCTGACCGGCCCCGGGCACGCCCCGGGGGTGACAACCACCGCGCTCGGCCTGGGGCTCAGCTGGCCCGCCGACGTGCTGGTCGCCGACTGCGACCGCGTCCCGACGCAGGCCGTCTTGGCCGGATACCTGCGCGGCGTCGACGCCGGTCATCGCGGGCTCGGGCACGCGCTGCAGGCGCACCGGGAGCGGCGCCCGCTGGAGGAGGTCATCGCTGCGGACGCGCTGGCGCTCGATGAGGGGGCCAGCGTGCGGCGGCGGTTTCTGCCGGGTTTCCCGCACCCGGGGACGGTCGGTCTGTTCGCGGGTGCCTGGCCGGACCTGATGGCCGCGTTCACCGGCCAGCCGGGCGACGTGATCGTGGATGCCGGACAGGTCGGCGCGGAGGGATTGCCGGCGGCCGTCACCACCGAGGCCGACGCGGTGCTCGTCGTCGTTCGCACCAGCCTGGTCGCGCTGGTGGCCCTGCGGCTCTACCTGCCGCTCGTGTTGGAGGCGGCAGGGCAGGCCCGCACCGGGCTGGTGCTGATCGGCGAGGGGCAGCCGTATTCGTCGGGGGAGGTCGTGCAGCAATTCGGGGTTCCGGTGTGGGCGAGCGTCGACCACGATCCGCAGCGGGCGGCCGTGCTCAGCCACGGCGCCGCGCCCCCTCGGCGCTTCGGCGAGTCGGGGTTCGGCCGCAGCCTCGCCCGGGCGGCGTCCTCGATTCACGGCCGCCTCGCCGAGAGCCGTCGCCTGATCGGGGTGCCACGATGAACCGGCTGTCCACGATCCCGCTGCTGCGCGATCTGCCGTTCGAATCGGCGGTGCCTGCGCACCACCTGCCAAGCGATCAGCGCCCGGCCCCCGTGGCGCGGCGGGCGGCCGAGCCCCCGGCGGCGACGGCCTCGTCCGGGGTCGACTGGGGGTTGGTGGTGGTGCTGCGGCGCAAGGCGTCCGAGCTCATCGCCCGCGCGCTGGCCGACCACACCGAGGCCCACGGCACGGCGCTGCCGGAGGTCGACCGTCGGCTGATGGGCCGCTCGACGGTGCGCTCCGTCGTCCGGGATCACGCCGAGGCGCTGAGCGCGAACGGTCAGGCGCTGTGGCCGATCGCGCTGGAGCACGCCTACGCCGAGGCGGTCGAGAACGCGATCTTCGGCTACGGCCGACTTCAGCCGCTCTTCGATATTCCCCAGGCGGAGAACATCGAGATCCACGGCTGCGACTCGGTCGTCGTCCAGTACGGGGACGGACGACGCGAGCCGCGGCCGCCGGTCGCCGACAGCGACGAGGAACTCGTCGAGGCCATCCGCTTCCTGGGCGAGTCGGTCAGCCCGACGCGTCCCTTCGACGACGCCCACCCGACCATGACGCTCGCGCTCGGCGATCGCTACCGGCTCCACGCCATGGGCTTCGGGCTGAGCTACCGCCCCTCGATCACCATCCGGCAGCACACCCTGACCGACGTCACCCTGAAGGACCTTGTCAGGGGAGCCATGATGCCCGAGGAGCTCGGCCGCCTGCTGCACGCGGCGGTGCTGGGCCGCAAGTCGATGGTGATCGCCGGCGATCAAGGCGCCGGCAAAACGACCCTTCTGCGCGCCCTGATCGACGCGATCCCGGACAACGAACGTTTCGGCACGCTGGAGACCGACTACGAGCTGCTCACCCACCTGCAGCCGCACCGCCGCAACATGCTGGCGCTGCAGGCCCGCGTGGGCATGGGGGAGCAGCATGACGGGCGGCGTCTCGGCGAGTACTCGGTTGCCGACCTGATCCCGGAGGCGCTGCGTCAGAACCTCGCCCGGCTGATCGTCGGCGAGGTGCGGGGCGCCGAGGCGGGCGCCATGTTCGAGGCCATGCAGGCCGGAGCCGGGACGATGTCAACAACCCACTCCCATTCGGCGGCCTCGACGATGGATCGGCTGGCGGCCCGGGTCGCTCAGGGCGGGGTGCTCAGTGTCGAGGAGGCGTTCCGCCAGATCGCCCATCACATCCACCTCCTCATCTATGTGAAGTTGGTGGACGAGAGCTGGCGCGGGGGTCGCCGCACGCGGCTGGTGGCCGAGGTGCGGCAACTCACCGGCGGGATGGAGGGCGGCCGGCCGGTCACGCATCTGGTGTACGCCGCCCCGTCGGCAGGCTCCCCGGGGATCTTCCACCCGGAGCCGGCGCTGCTTGAGGAGCTGGCCGAGTTCCGGGAGGGGTGGGATCGGCCATGAGCATCCTGGTTGCCGTGCTGGGGGCGCTCGCGGTGGGAGGCATCGTGCTCGTCGTCGTGGGACTGACGTCCCCGGCGCCGGAGCCTCGGGTCGGCGCCCGCCGAGGGTTCGCCCCGCGGCTGCCCGGCCTTCTTGAACGCGCGCGTGCGTCGGGGTGGCGCGTCGTCCTGGGCGTCGCGGCCGGGGTGGCGATCGCGGTGGCGACGGGCTGGCCGGTGCTGGCCGTCCTGGTCCCCCTCGGCGTCATCGGCCTGCCGTTGCTGCTCGGCACGCCGCCGAACCGCGAGATCGAGCTGCTGCAGGCGCTCGACCGCTGGGTTCGCAGCCTCACGGCCACGCTGCCCACGGGCCGCTCCATCACCGACGCGATCCGGGTCTCGGAGCGGCAGGCGCCGGCGATGCTCGCGCCGTCGCTGCGGTTGCTCATCGCCCGGCTGGACGACCGGTGGACGCCCAAGCAGGCCATCTTCGCCATGGCCGACGAACTCGACTCGCCGGACGCCGACGCCGTCCTGGCCGCCCTCGCGCTGGCGGCCGAGCGGGGCGGTACGGGTGCCACCGGGACCCTCGCCGCCCTGGCCGACTCCATCCAGGACCGGCTGCGGGCGCTGCGGGACATCGAGACGGAGCGGTCCAAGCCTCGCGCGGTGGTGAAGCAGGTGACCGTGATCACCGCCACGGTGCTGGGCGCGGCGATGCTCTTCGGGCGCGAGTTCTTCGCCCCCTACGGCCGGCCGCTGGGCCAGCTGGTGCTGGCCGTGCTGCTCGCGGCCTACGTCGGCTCCCTGGTGATGTTGCGCCGCATGACCCTGCCTCGGCGGCGCGAACGGATCATCGGGGTGGCCCGATGAACGGCCTGACGGTGGCGATCGGCTGCGGGGTGCTGCTGCTCGGGGGCGTCTGGCTGATCGTGGGCGCCTTCCTGCCGGCGCATCCCCGCTTGAGCGACGCCCTGGGACAGCTGGACGGCACCCGCCGCCTGGTCGCCCCCTCCCCGGCCGACGGCATCGACCGGCTGGGGGCCTGGGTGCGGTTCCGGGCCGGGGACGGCGTGGACGATGTGGTCGCCCGCCAGCTGCAGCTTCGGCGGATCAGTGTCAACCGCTTCTACACGCACAAGGCGTTGGCGGCGCTGGCCGGGCTCGTCCTGCCGAGCCTTGCGTCGCTGGCCCTGCTGGTCGGCACCGGCGCCGGGCTGCTGATCCCGGCGGTGGCCGGGCTCATCGGGGCGGTCGTCGGCTTCTTCGTCCCCGACCTGCTGCTGCGGCGCAGCGCCGTCAGCACCACCTCGGACGCCACCGAGTCACTGCTCACCTTCGTCGACCTGGTCACCCTGGAACGGCTAGCGAACCAGTCGGCCACGCAGGCGCTCCGGGCGGCGGCCGGCGTTTCGGAGGCGTCGGTCTTCGTGGCCGTCCGGGAGGCGTTGGAGCGCGCCCGGTTGGAGCAGCGGGCTCCGTTCGTCGAGCTGAAGCGCCTCGGCACCCAGCTCAACCTGCCCGCCCTGTGCGACATCGCCGACGTCATGCGCCTGGACGAGTCGGGGGCGGCCCTGTCGGGGGCGCTGCGGGCCCGCGTCAAGGAACTGCGGGACGCGCACCTGACCGCCGCCAAGATCACCGCGTCCAACGTCTCGGAGCGGATGACGCTGTTCATGGTGATCCCCAGCCTGATTTTCGGGCTCATCTTCCTCGTCCCGCCTCTGCTGAAACTCATCGGCGAGGGCTGAACCCCATCCCCCTAGGAGAACCCATGGAGAAGCTGCTGAACACGGTCGTCGGCGCGCTGGTCGCCGGCCCGCGGCGCAGCGAGCGGGGGCTGTCCCAGTCCACCGAGAACGCGATCCTGCTCGCCGGGGCGGTGACGATCGCCCTCCTGGTGATCTCGGCCGTCACCGTCTACGTCAACGCCAAACTGCCCCGACCGTGAGCGAACGCGGCCTCGCGGATTCACTCCAGTGGGCGGTCCTGGTACCCGCGCTGCTGGGGTTGGTCCTGGGGACGATCCAGACCGGCATCTGGCTCCACGGCCGGACGGTGGCCTCCGACGCTGCCCTTGCGGCCGCCGAGGAGGTGGCCTGGTCGCGCTCCACGGACGCGGAGGCCCGAGCGGTCGCCGAGGGGATTGCGGCGGACGGGGGCGTGGTCGGGGTAAGCGTCAGCATCGACCGGACGGGCGCCCTGGTGGAGGTGCGGGTCAGCGGCCGGGTCACCACGTTCTTCGACGTCGGGCAGGGGCGCCTGTCCGAGGTGGCCGTGTTGCCGCTGGAACGGGCGACCCGACCATGACGACCGCGACGGGGCGGGCGCGAGGCGAGCGCGGGGCGGCGGCGACCGAGTTCGCGCTGCTGGTGCCCTCGCTGATCTTGATCGCGGGGCTGCTCGTGGGCGGCGGCCGGGTGTGGTTCGCGCGGGCGACGGTCGCCCAGCTGGCGCAGAGTGCGGCCCGCGGCGCCTCGGTCGCCCGCGACGCGCACACGGCGACGGCGACGGCGCGCACCGCGGCGCGCCTGCAGGCCGAGAGCAGTGGATTGCGCTGCGACCCCCTGGAGGTGCGGACGGACGCCGCGGGGTTCGCGGTCCCCGTCGGGAGGCCCGCCTCGGTGAGTGTGACCGTCGACTGCCTGGTCCCGCTCGAGGACGTCCTGGTGCCGGGCTGGCCGGGGTCGCTGCCGCTGACCGCCTCGGCGGAGTCGGTGCTGGATCGCTATCGAGAGAGGCGTTGACATGGGCAAGGTGCGGGCGATCGCCGCGCTGGCGGCGCTGGCGGCCGGGTTGATCGGTGGCCCGGTGGCCCTGGGGTGGCTGGGGATGAACCCCCTGGTGGTGCTGGACCTCACGGTGGTGGACGACGGCAGCGCGCTGTTGGGCGCGCTGACCCTGGTGGGCTGGCTGGCCTGGGCGAGCTTCGCCGCGTCCGTCGCCGCCGAGGTGGTGAACGCGGTCGCGCGGCGGCCGGTCATCCGGATTCCGCTGCTCGGCGGCGTGCAGGCGCTCGTGGCGGGTCTGGTGGTGGCGGCGTTCTCGATGCTGGTCGCCTCGCCCTCCAGCCCGGCGGGAACCCCAGCCCGGCCCACGCCCGTCGGCACCACCGCGCCGAGCGTCCCGTCGAACGCGGCCGCGTCCGCGCTCCCCACCGCCGGCGATGTCGCGCCGTCGTATGTCGTCCAGCCCGGCGACGACCTGTGGAGCATCGCCGAGAAACTGATGGGCAACGGGGCCGACTGGCGCTCGCTCGGCGAGGCGAACCCCGAGCTGCTGCAGGACCCGACTCGCAACCTGCCGCCCGGCGCCCGGCTGACCCTGCCGCGGCTGGCCAGGCCCGATCCGCCGCCGAGAGACCACCAGGCGCCGGCACCCACCCGGATCACGGTGGCCCAGGGGGACACCCTCAGCGAGCTGGCCCAGGAGCATCTCGGCTCGGCGGCGGCCTGGCCGCGCATCGTGGCCGCCAACCGCGAGCGGATCGCGGACCCCGACCTGATCCGGATCGGCTGGCGGCTGGTCCTGCCCGCGCGACCGGGGGCGGCGCCCCAGCCGGAGTCGGCCCGGCCGCATCGGCGCGCCGAGGCCGAACCGCCCGCGGCCAGCCACCGCATGCTGCCCGACGTGGACGCCGACCAGGGTCAGGTGCCCGCGGTCTCCAGCTCGCCGGCCACCGAGCTCCCGGCACCGACGTCGCCCGCCGGCTCGGGGACGGCCGAGGTCCCCCCATCGGCATCCCCTGCCGGCAGGCCGGTTACCGAACTGTCCGCGGCCGCGACGACTGCGATGGCCGCCGACGAGTCGGCGGGGCTCACCGCGCCGCTGGTGGGCGGGTTGGGCGGCCTGGCCGCGGCGATGATGCTCACCGGCGTGGCCGTGCGGCGCCAGGTGCAGCAGCGTGGCAGGGCCCTCGGACGGCGCATCGGGCCGCCAGCCCCGGAGCTGCGGCGCTACGAGACGGCGCTGGTCAGGACGGGTGAGACCGATCGGCTGCGGCGGCTCGAGCGGGTGCTGCGGCATCTGGGGCGCTGGTTCCACGAGAGCGGCCGGGTGCCGCGACTGCAGCTGCTGACCTTGGACGAGAACGGCCTGGCATTCGACTGGCTGGGCGAGGCGGGCCCGCCCCCGGTGGGGTTCGCCGGCGAGCTCGGCCGCTGGACGCTGTCGGACGCGTCCGCGGACTCGCTCCCGGACGGGCTAGGTCCGGTGCCGTTCCCGGCCCTGGTCACGCTGGGCCGCTCGGCGTCCGGTGCCTGGATGATGCTCGATCTGGAGTCACGCGGCGCCCTGGCGTTGGCGGCCGCCCCCGACCAGCGGGATGCGGTGGTGGCGGCGTGGGCGGTCGAGCTGGCCTGCTCGCCGTGGGCCGCGGAGCTCGACCTGGCGGTGGTGGGTGGGGACGAGGCGTTCGTGGCGGCGACGTGCCCGGACGTGTCGCTGCTCAGTGCCCCCGTGGCCCTGGCCGCCCTGGAGCGCGATGCCGCCGAACGCGGCCTCGCCTTCCCCGACGCCGACGACTTTGCCCGCGCCCGCGTCGACCCGGACGCCAGCGAGGTCACCCGGCCCCGAGTCGTCCTCTTCGCGGAGCCATTGCCGGCGTTCGCCGGCCGACTCGGTCCGGTGCGGGCCGAGCGGGGCATCGCCGTCGTGCTGACCGGCGGGGAGCCGGCGAGCAGCCGCTGGCGGCTGGATGCAGCCCCCGACGCGGCCGGCGATCCCGTCGGGGAGCTGCTGCCGGACGGGCTGACGCTGACCCCCCAGACGATCCCGGAGCACACCCGGCGCGCCATCGCGGGGCTCAATGTCGCGGCCCAGAGCACGGCGACGCAGCCGGCGCCCTGGTGGTCCCATGCGGGGCCGGCGCGCTCGCTGGGCCAGCTCGCCCCCGCCGCCAACGTCCGTCCGCTGCCGCGGCGGCTGCAGTGGGCGGAGCCGGTGACCGGCGGGCACGCGGACGCCGCCGACCACCCCGAGCTGTTGCTGCTCGGTCCCGTCGAACTCGTCCGCGCGCGGGGGAGCGAACCGCCCCGGGCCCGCCGTCAGTGCGAGGAGTACTGCGGCTGGCTGCTGGAGAACCCGGGGCGCACCGCCACCCAGATGGCGAGCGAGCTGCTGGTGGCCGAGGGCACCCGCCGCTCAAACATGAGCCGGCTGCGGGGCTGGCTCGGCGCCGACCCGGACGGCAACGCCTACCTGCCGGAGGCCTATTCGGGCCGCATCACCCTGAGCCCCCTGGTCACCTCCGACTGGCAACGCGTCCAGCTAGTCCTGGGTCCGGGCGCCAACGCCGTCGAGCTGGAGACGCTGATCGGGGTGCTGCGGCTGGTGCGCGGCGCGCCGCTGGCCGACGCGGCGCCGGGGCAGTGGTGTTGGGCGGAGGAGCTGCGGACCGACATCTCCTCGGCCATCCGGGACGCGGGTGTGGTGCTCGCCGCCGGTGCTCGGGCCGCCGGCGACCTGGATCTGGCCCGCTGGGCGGCGTCCCGGGCGCTGACCGCCGCCCCCGAGGACGAACTCCTGCTCTGCGAGCGGGTCCGCACCGAGCGCCAGGCCGGGAACCGGGCCGAGGTGGAGCGCCTCGTCCTCCGACTCACCCACCACGCCCGCGTGTTGGGCGTCGACCTGGCGCCGGAGACCGTCCGGCTGTGCCAGGAGGCCATGGAGGGCCGCCTGCGCGCCCGGGCGTAGTGCCTGCCTCCGAGCTGGTTTCCGGAGGAGGCGCGCGTCCGCGGCGTGCTTGCCCCGGGACGTGTCGGGTTCTCGGGACTCAGGGGTAGAGACCGAGGATCACTCCCGGGCCGAGGACGATGAAGTGCCCCTCGTTCCCGTGCGCGATCACCCCCCGCCACAGGCTGCGGTGCCGCCTCGCCGCCCAGGCGCAGCCGAGAGAGCTGAGGAAGCGGGTCCCGCTGTGACGACCTTCGTCGTCAGACGGTCACATTCGTCCCGGCGAGGCGGCGGCACTGGGGGACGGGGGAGGCGATCAGCCGTCTCTGCGCGCGGGTGCCGGTGATCGAGGCCCGACGAACGTGGCTAGTCTCAGTCCCGTGAGACAGCCCCGCGCCCTGGCGATGGTGGCGCTGGTGGTCTCGATGCTGCTGTTCGCGTCCAGCTTCACGCTGACCAAGATCGCGTACGCCGATCTGGGCCCCTTCACCCTCGGCTTCGTCAGGTTCGCCCTCGCGGGCGTGCTGGTGTGGGGCTGGCTGCTGCTCACCGGGACGACCGAGGCGGTGCCGCGGGTGGACGCCGGGCGGTTCGCGCTGGGTGGGGTGTTGGGGGTCACCGGCTACTTCGCGCTGGAGAACGTCGGGGTCGCCTGGTCGACGGCGACCGACGCCGCGCTGCTGGGGGCGGCGTACCCGGCGATCATCGTCACGATGGACGTGCTGCTCAACCGGGCCGTGGTCAGCCGGCGGGCCGCCGTCGGCATCGGGCTGGCGTTCGTCGGCGCTGTCGGCATCGTGGCGGGCGCCCCGATCGACCTCACCGTCACGCCGCTGCGGGTGTGGGGGGACCTGCTCATCCTCGCCAGCGCGGTGGTGTGGGGGTTCTACACGTTCGTCAGCCGGGACGTGGTGAAGCGCTACCGCCCGCTCACCACCGTCGCCTACCAGGACGCGGCAGGCGCGCTCGCCTTCGTCCCGCTGATGCTCCTCGAGGCCCCGACGTGGCGGCCGTGGCAGGCGCCGGTGGCCACCGGGCTGGCCCTGGCGGCCCTCACCGTGCTGTGTTCCGTCGGCGCGATGGCGCTCTACACCCAGGGGATGCGGCACCTGCCGACCCAGACGGTTGCCGCCTCCATCAACCTGATGCCGGTCTTCGGGCTTGTCATCGCCGCCCTGGTTCTGCGCGAGAGCGTGTCGGTGATCCAGCTGCTCAGCGGCGCCGTCGTCATCGCCGGCGTGCTGCTCACCGGCCAGAGCGACCCCGAGGCCGCCGAGCACCCGGTCGGCTGACGACGCCGTCCGCGCGTGGCCAGCGGGCGGCGCGACCGGTCGAGCGCCGGGGGCATCGGTGAGTTGGCCGCGCGGCGGGGATGATGTGACAGGTACTCAACCGTCGAACCCCCAGGATCGTCTTGATAGGCATGAACGACCGACAGGCCGCCCACGACCGGCAGTTCACCGAGTTCGTGGCGGGGAGCCGGGCGCGCCTCTCCCGCCTCGCGGTGATGCTCGTCGGTGATCGGACGGTCGCTGACGACCTGCTGCAGGACGCCCTGGTCAAGACCTACCTGGCCTGGGGACGGATCCAGCCCGGCCTCGCCGGGGCGTACACGCGGCGCGTGATGGTCAACCTGGCCACCGACCGGTGGCGCCGCCGGCGCTACGAGGCGGTGCCCGGTGACCTGGGCGACCGCCACGAGCACCTCGCTTCGGCCGCCGCCCTCGCGGGTGTCGAGGACCGCGACCGGATCGTCCGGGAACTGGCCCGGCTGACCCCCCGCGAACGCGCGATGGTCGTCCTGCGCTACTACGCCGACCTCTCCGAGGCCCAGGTGGCCGACGAGTTCGGCGTCTCGGTCGGCACGGTCAAGTCCACGTGCTCGCGGGCCCTGGCGCGGCTGCGTCCCGGCGCCGAGCCCCGAGTCTCTGCCACAGGAGCCTGAGATGACGCCCCTCGACGAGCACGAGCTGCGCACCGAACTCAACGCCATCGATCCGATCCGGGACGAGGGACTCGCCTCCCGGGTGGTCGCCCAAGGACGAGCGAGGAGGACGCGGCGACGCCTGGCCGCAGCCGGCGCCGGCGCGGCCGCCCTGGCCGCCGTCGTGCTGGCCGCCGGCCAGCTCGGTCCCCTCTTGCGGCAAGGGGTTCCGGCATCCCCAGCCGCCCCACCAAGCCCATCTCCCTCGGCGTCGGGGACGCCCGGCGTGCCCGCCACCGCGGGCTTCGTGAACATCCCCGCCGCCCGGGGGGTGGTGGCGATCACACTGCCCCACGAGGGCGCCGCCGACTGGACGACCGCCGACTGGTTCGAGGCCTGTTCGGGGCTGCGGGATCCGGCGGCCCTAGATCGCTTGACGGCGTCCAAGATCATCGGCCGGACGGAGTCGGGGGTGGGCCTCCGCGAGGGTGCCCTAGTCTTCGACTCGGCGGCGACCGCGGCGGGCTTCGTCGATCTCATGAGCGCTGGCACCCGGCAATGGTGCGAGGGGAAGCGTGCCGACGGCGAGAGCCGCCGCCGCGTGTCCATCGTCGATCTGAGCACCCTCCGGGCTGACGGTTTCGTGGACGGTCGGACCGTCGGCCTCTGGACGGAGGCCGACCTCAACGGTCGCTGGACCGTCCTGCCCGGAGGCACGTCGATCGTCCTGATGCGGACCGGCAACGCCGTGGTCTTTGCTGCGGAGAGAAGCGAATCCTTCCGTGAGCCGCCGGCGTATCCCAGTTCCGGCGTCGGGGTCACGGTGGTCCGCGACCTGGAGGCTCTCTTCCCCCAGGCCTGCCGGGTCGCGGGCACCTGCTGATCGATTCCTGGCGGCGACGGTGACGCGCGCCCCTTGAGCTACTGCGCGCGACAGATGTCTGGGGCCGCCGCGCCCGCCGATCCGGAACCACCCGACCGGCCAGGAGAGCCCGCTCCGGTCGGCCATATCTGAACGATCAAAGAACTTCCGGTCCGGGGGTTTACAGGCTCAAGGGGGCGGGGCTAGGTTCAGCGCTCTGAGCACCAACTCCCCCCGCTCAGCCGACACGACTCCGTTCCCGCCCCCCAGGAGTAGCCCCGTGACAACTGTCTTCGCCCTCCCGTCCCGCCCGCTCCGCGCCCGCGTGGCCGCGCTGCTCGCCGGGGCCCTCACCATCGCCGGGCTGTCGTCCGGCCCGGCGCACGCCGCCGAGCAGACCGTGACCCTCGTCGGCACGCTGCAGTCCGAGCTCGGCTGCGCGTCCGACTGGGATCCCGCCTGCGCCGCCACCCACCTCGACGCCGCCGGCGGCGCCTGGAGCCGCAGCTTCACCGTCCCGGCCGGCTCGTACCGCTTCAAGATCGCCATCAACGACTCCTGGGCCGAGAACTACGGCGCCGGCGGCGCGAAGGACGGCCCCGACATGCCGCTGATCCTCGGGGGCGACTCGACGCTCACGTTCTCCTTCGACGGCACCAGCCATCTGGTGACCGTGTCGGCGCCCGTCGCCACGACCACCACGCCGGCCGATGCCGCGCTGGCCCGCGACTCGCTGCGAAGCTCGCTCACCAGGGAGCGGTTCTACTTCTTGATGGCCGACCGGTTCGCCAACGGCTCGACCGCCAACGACGAGGGCGGCCTGACCGGGAGCCGGCTCGCGACCGGCTTCGACCCCACCGACAAGGGCTTCTACCACGGCGGCGACCTCAAGGGCGTCACGAAGCAGCTGGACTACATCCAGGGTCTCGGCACCACCGCGATCTGGCTGACCCCCTCGTTCAAGAACCGTCCCGTCCAGGGCAGCGGCGAGAACGTGAGCGCCGGCTACCACGGCTACTGGATCACCGACTTCACCCAGATCGACCCGCATCTCGGCACCAACGAGGACATGAAGGCCCTCATCGACGCCGCCCACGCCAAGGGCATGAAGGTCTTCTTCGACATCATCACCAACCACACCGCGGACGTCATCGACTACGCGGAGCAGCAGTACAGCTACGTCTCCACCGCCAACGAGCCGTACACGGACGCGTCCGGCAACGAGTTCGACCCCAGGGATGTCGTGAACTCGCCGGACTTCCCGACGCTCAGCGCCACCACCTCGTTCCCCTACACGCCGGTCTTCCGGAGCGCCGCGGACGAGACGGTCAAGGTGCCCGCGTGGCTCAACGACGTCACGCTCTATCACAACCGCGGCGACTCGACCTTCGCCGGCGAGTCCAGTGAGTACGGCGACTTTGTGGGCCTCGACGACCTGTTCACCGAGAACCCGAAGGTGCTCGAGGGCTTCGTCGACGTCTACAACGCGTGGGTCGATCTCGGCATCGACGGCTTCCGGATCGACACCGTCAAGCACGTCGACCTGCCGTTCTGGCAGGAGTTCTCGCCGTCCGTCCTCGACCACGCCAAGAGCGTCGGCAACCCCGACTTCTTCATGTTCGGCGAGGTCTACGACGCCAACCCGGCCTACCTGAGCTCGTTCACGACGTCCGGGGCGCTGCAGGCGACGCTCGACTTCGGCTTCCAGAACAACGCGATGGCGTTCGCCCAGGGCAAGCCGGCCAAGAACCTCGCCGACTTCTACGCGGCAGACGACTTCTACATCGACGCCAACTCGAACGCCTACCAGCTGCCCACGTTCCTCGGGAACCACGACATGGGCCGCATCGCGATGCTGCTCAAGGCGTCCAGCAGCTCGGACGCCGACCTGATGGCGCGGGTGCGCCTGGCCAACTCGCTGATGTACCTGACCCGCGGCCAGCCGATCGTCTACTACGGCGACGAGCAGGGCTTCATCGGCGCCGGCGGCGACAAGGACGCCCGCGAGGACCTGTTCGCCACCCGGACCGAGCAGTACGCCAACGAGCCCGTGCTGGGCGGCGCGTCCGGGTCGAAGGACCGCTACGACACGAGCTCCCCGCTCTACGTGCAACTCGCCGCGCTGGCCAAGCTCCGCGCGGCGCACCCGGCGCTCGCCGACGGGGCGCAGCTCCCCCGGTACGCGGCCGAGGGCGCGGGCATCTTCGCCTTCTCGCGCATCGACACCGGACGGACGAAGGCGCGCGAGTACGTGGTGGCGATCAACAACGACACGGCCCCGGCGACGGCGACGTTCACCGTCAGCACGTCCAACGCGACGCTGCAGCCGCTGCTCGGGGCGACCACCGCGGTCCGGACGACCAAGGACGGCGCCGTGACCGTCAGGGTGCCGGCGATGTCGGCGGTCGTGTACGTCGCGAACGAGCCGCTGGACAAGGCCAAGGAGGCGGCCACACCGACCATCGGGGCCGGCTCCGGCGGGATCGTCGGCGGTCGCGCGGCCATCACGGCCACGCTGAGCGGCCCGACGGCCAACGGCCTCAACCAGGTGACCGTCGCCTACCGGAAGGTCGGAACCACCGACTGGACCGTGCTCGGCACCGACGACAACGCCCCGTACCGCGTCTTCCACGACGTCACCGGCATCGCCATGGGCACGCTGCTGGAGTACCGGGTCGCCGTCAAGGACGCCCTCGGCGACGTGGCCGCCACCTCGACCACGGCCATCGTCGGCGACCCGCCGGTGCCGCCCGGGAACGGCGGCGGGCCGGTGACCCAGCCGGGCGCCGTGGCCGTGGCGGGCACGCTGAACCTCGCGATGGGCTGCTCCGAGAACTGGATGCCGAGCTGCGACGCGGCCCAGCTGGCGCTCGACCCCCAGGACCTGCTCTGGAAGGGCAGCTACACGCTGCCCGCGGGCGACTACGGCTACAAGGTCGCGATCAACAAGGACTGGGTCGAGAACTACGGCGCCGGCGGCGTCAAGGACGGCCCGAACATCTCGCTGACCGCGCCCGCCACACCCGTGACGTTCTACTACGACCACGGCACGCACTACGTCACCTCGGACGCCGAGGGGCCCATCGTCACGATCCCGGGCAGCTTCCAGACCGAGCTCGGCTGCGCGTCCGACTGGGCGCCCGCCTGCATGCGCCCCTGGCTGCAGGACCCGGACGGCGACGGCACCTCCACGTGGGTGACGACGCTGCTCCCGGCCGGCACGTACGAGTTCAAGGTCGCGGTCGGGCTGTCGTTCGACGAGAACTACGGCGCCGGCGGCGTGGCGAACGGCCCCAACATGGCGATCACGGTGCCGGCGGACTCGCGGGTGACGTTCTCCTACAACGGGAGCACGCACGTCCTCACCTACGTGGTGACGCCCGCCTAAGGGCTGCCCACGGCCCGGCCGAGCGGGGATTCGACCACTCCCCGCCCGGCCGGGTGCCGGGTTCACAGGCTGCGGGCACGGTCGTCACAGGAACCTCACAGAGACGGCCGCCACGCTCGAACCATGTCAACCGCAACGCTCAGTCGCCCCCCGGCCGCCCCGGGTGCCCCGCGACGCTCCGAGCTCGCCGAGTACTACGGTCGCCAGGCCTCGTCCCGGAACCTCCGGGCCGACCTGCTCGAGGTGTTCGGCTGGGCCACGATGGCCGCCTCGGTCGCCCTCTATCTGGCGTACGGCGGCCTCGCCGACGTCACCTCGATCGGCCGGGCCTTCGTGGGCGTCGGCATCATCGCCGGCCTCACCGCCACCAACGCGATGCTGCTGATGCTGCTGCTCGCCGCCCGCGTCGACGTCATCGACCGGACCCTCGGCCAGCCGCGGGCCACCGCCCTGCACAGCAAGCTCGGCGACTGGGTGGTCATCGGCCTGGGCATCCACGGCGCGTTCCTGGTCACCGGGTACGCCCTGGGCGACGGCCTTTCGGTGATCGCGGAGTTCGGCTCGCTGTGGAACGGCTCCACCGACTTCGTTCTCGCCATCGTCGGCATGGGCCTGCTGCTCGCGGTCGTGTTCTCGTCCATCGTCGCGGCCCGCAAGAAGCTGTCCTACGAGGTGTGGCACGCGATCCACCTGCTCAGCTACGTGGCGATCGGCGTGTCGATCCCGCACATGTTCTCCATGGGCGGCCTGTTCGGCGCCGACACCTGGCAGCGCTGGTACTGGATCGGCGCCCTCGTCCTCACCGGCGCGGCCCTGCTGGTCTACCGCGTCCTGCTGCCGCTGCTGTCGAGCTTCGACCACCGCGTCCGGGTCTCGCGGGTCACCGAGGTCGGCCCCGACACCTACAACATCGAGATGACCGGACGGAACCTGGACGACCTGGAGCTGCGCGCCGGCCAGTACCTGCACTGGCGCTTCCTGGCGCCGGGGCTGTGGTGGCACCAGCACCCGTTCTCGGTGTCGGCGGCCCCCACCCACGACACGCTGCGGGTCACCGTCCGGGTGCTCGGCAAGGGCACCGCCGCGCTGCGCAACGTCCGCCCCGGGACGATGGTCGGCATCGAGGGGCCGTACGGCACCTTCTCCGACGAGGCCCGGACGAAGGAGGGCGTCGCCCTGATCGGCGCCGGCGTCGGGATCGCCCCCATCCGGGCGATCCTGGAGGACACCGGCATCGTCCCCGGCAAGGCCACCGTGATCCTGCGGGCCTCCCGCCCCGAGGAGCTCTACCTGATCGACGAGGTCGCCCAGCTGTGCCACGCCCGTGGCGCGAGGCTGATCACCCTGGTCGGCCACCGGGCCCCCGGACGCTGGGTGCCCGCCTCCGACCCGACGCTGCAACTCGACCACCTGATTCCCCACCTCGCCGAGACCGACGTCTTCGTCTGCGGGCCCTCCGGCTTCACCACCGCCGTGGTGGACGAGGCACTCGCCCTCGGCGTCCCCGCCACGCAAGTCCACGACGAAAGGTTCG
Source organism: uncultured Micropruina sp. (assembly GCA_964492685.1). Taxonomy (GTDB): domain Bacteria; phylum Actinomycetota; class Actinomycetes; order Propionibacteriales; family Propionibacteriaceae; genus Micropruina. Next base: position 2,011 of record CAZBMH010000025.1, on the reverse strand, counting down.
ACTGGTGAGCACCCGTTCCAAGTCCGCAGCAATCCTCGCCTCGGCCGGCATCCTCGCCGCCGGCTGGGCGGTGGGAACCGCCAACGGTCAGACGCTGACCGCGGCCACCACCACCAGCGGCACCACGACCACGACCACCACCCCGAGCGCCACCCCGAGCGCCAGCACGGGCTCGTCCAGCTCCTCCGGCTCGACCGGCTCTTCGTCCAGTTCGTCGTCCGGCTCCTCGGGCTCGTCCAGTTCGTCCAGCTCGTCCTCCTCGTCGGACGCGAGCTACCAGGACGGCACCTACACCGGCGCCACGGCGACCAACCGCTACGGCACCGAGACCGTGACCGTCACCATCTCGGGCGGCGAGATCACCGACGTGAGCGTGAAGAGCGTGGTCTACGAGCAGCGCTCACAGCAGTTCGTGCAGCGGGCCGTCCCGACGCTGCGCTCGGAGGTGCTGGCCGCCCAGAGCGCGGACGTGAACACCGTCAGCGGCTCGACCTACACGTCCCGCTCCTACCTGACCTCGCTGCAGTCGGCGCTGGACCAGGCCGCGGCGTGATCACCGCGACGACGCCGCGGGTCTTCCAGGCGATGGGGACCGCGGTCTCGCTGGCCGGGGAGGTCGACGACGCCGCGGTGGCCGAGATCCGGGACGCGTTCGAGGAACTGGAGCAGCGCTTCAGCCTCTACCGCCCCGACTCGGAGGCATCGCGCCTCGCCCGGCGCGAGTTGGTGCTGACGCGGGCCAGCGACGCGATGCGCGAGGCGTACGAGCTGGCCTCGTCCTGGCGCAGCCGGACGGGTGGCGCCTTCACCCCGCATCGCCCGGACGGCGTGATCGACCTGAGCGGCGTCGTGAAGGCGCTGGCGATCCAGCGGGCCGGGGAGATCCTGGACGAGCGCGGCTCGACCCACTGGTGCGTGAACGCGGGCGGCGACATCCTCACCCGGACCGGCGAGGGACGCCCCCCGTGGGTCATCGGCGTGGTCGACCCGCTCGACCGGACGCGGCTACTCACCCAGTTCACGGCCACCCCCGAGCTGCGCGCCTTCGCCACCTCGGGCATCGCCGAGCGTGGCGAGCACATCTGGCGCATCGGCACCTGGGACGCCGACGCCGACCCCTTCGTCCAGGTGTCGATCGCCGCGGCCGACATCGTGACTGCCGACGTCCTGGCCACCGCCGTGGTCTCCGGGGGCCGGGAAACCCTGGAGGCCGTCCTCGGGGGAGGCGGCCCGGAGCGGGGAGGCGTCGGCGATGGTGGCCGGGAGGTCGCGCCGGCCTGGGGCGCCCTCGAGGCCATCGCGATCAGCCGCGCCGGCGAGCTCCGCACCACCGCCGCCTTCCGCGCCTGACGCCCGGCTCCGGAGGCCTGCACCGATCTCATCATCGGTAACGACTTTCACCTTAGGCATCTACTTTCACGAAATAACGTGAGAGTGACGGACGCTTCCCGAAAGTAGATACCGATGATGAGATCGGTGGCCGCCGGGGACGGGCACCACACTCGCACGCGGACGCCCTGCCGTCACGGGCCGAGCGGCACGGCGACGGACGAGGCGGCGGCCCGGGAGTCAGCGGCCACGCGCCCAGGGTGCCTGTAGTCCGGGTTCGCCCGGGGGAGCAATTCACTACGACGCACGGTCGTAGACTGAGGGCGTTCCCTGGACGAAGGAAAGCACCACCCATGGCCGAGTTCCTGTACGAAGACCTGCTGCCGATCGGCGAGGACGCCACCAGCTATCGGTTGCTCACCACCGAGGGCGTCTCTGTCGTCGAGGGCCCGGACGGGCGGTCGTTCCTCCAGGTGGCCCCCGCGGCGCTGGAGCTGCTCGCCGAGACCGCGATGCACGACATCGCCCACTACCTTCGTCCGGCGCACCTCAAGCAGCTGGCGAGCATCATGGCCGACCCGGTGGCGTCCCCGAACGACAAGTTCGTCGCCCACGACCTGCTCAAGAACGCCAACATCTCCGCCGCCGGCGTGCTGCCGATGTGCCAGGACACGGGCACGGC
>CAZBMH010000024.1:0-30903 GCA_964492685.1 uncultured Micropruina sp. | reverse complement strand
GTCGGCCCCCTTGAGGACCTCCTCGATCTCGTCCGCGTGGTCCTCGGCGGCCTGGCGGCCCTTGTCCGGGTCGGCCCCGGCCCCGAGGCCACGGGTGAGGTCCCGACCGATGTCGAGCTTCACGTCCGCGTCGCTCATCAAGAGCGCCTGGGCGTCGGTGTTGACCGCGATGAACTCCACACCGCGGAGACCGGCCTCGATCATGCGGTTGACGGCATTCACGCCACCACCGCCGACGCCGACGACCTTGATGATCGCCAGGTAATTCTGGGATGCACTGCCCACGAAACTTCATCCTCTGTTTGAGCACATGTCGTTGCTAAAGCCGAGCCTGCAGTTGCGGTTGAACCGGGGAAGGGCAACTCGTCCGACGTCCGTCTCAGGCTACGGGCCGCCCCTGGGGGTGTCCACGCGCCCCACCGGGCGCGGCGCGTCCCTCAAGTACTACTTCAGGGTTGGACGGGGATCAGCGCGTCGTGGGGTTGGACGGGGCCGAGACGTCGTAGCGCGAGGCCTTCCGCAGCCGCATCAGCTCGGTAGCCACCTGCAGCTTCAGGGCGGACTGCTCGGCGCTGCCCCAGATCAGGTCGATCCCGTTCTCCAGCTCCAGGGTGATCGAGTCCCGGGTGGGGGCCGTGACGCGACGCACCCGGTGACGGAGCCCCGCGTCCAGGGCGGTGAGCACGGTCCCGATGTCGGTGAGGAGGGCGGGATCGTCCGCGTCCGCCTGCGCGACCAGCAGCCCCTTGGGGACGACCAGCAGCGCCTGGTAGGGAACGCCCTCGCCGTCGACCACCAGATAGCCGGTGCCGGACTCCACGACGAAGCGAGGCTGCCGCTCGGTGACGGCGACCGCGATCCGATCGGGCCACTGCCGCACCACCGAGACCCTGGCCACGGGGGCCAGGGCGGCGACCCGCTCGGCCACTCCCCCCGGGTCGACCCAGATGAGCGGCCGACCGGCGGGAACGTCCGCGACCGCGCGCACCTCGGCCTCGGTCAGCACCGTGGTGCCGGTCACCGTCACCGACCGGACGGCCAGGACCTCGGAGAATCCGACCAGCCACGCCAGGGCGATCACTGTGGTGGCGACCACCGCAGCCAGCCCCGCCCGCTGCAGCCGCTGCCGGCGCGTCAGCGCGCGGCGTAGCTGCAGCCGACCCGTGGCGTCACTGACCCGTGCCGGGCTCACGAACCCGCCCCGGCGACGATCAGCGGCCCGATCGTCGTCACATCCCCGGCGCCGATGGTCAGCACCAGGTCGCCCGGACGCAGCAGGCCCGCCACGACGGCCGGGGCCGCCGCCTTGTCGGCGACGTAGGTCACGGCGGCGGGGTCCAGTCGGCGGGCCACCGCGGCCGAGACCAGCTCGCCGGTGACGCCGGGGAGGGGATCCTCGCGGGCCGGGTAGACGTCGAGGACGACGACGCGGTCGGCCAGCGCAAGCGCGGCGCCGAAGTCGTCCGCGAAGTCGCGGGTGCGGGTGAAGAGGTGGGGCTGGAAGACGGCCACGACGCGACCGGGCGTGATGGCCCGCGCCGCGGTGAGCAGGGCCGTGACCTCGGTGGGATGGTGGGCATAGTCGTCAAAGATCCGGGCACCGGCCGCCTCGCCGACGAACTGGAACCGCCGGTGGGTCCCGAGGAATCGCCCGGCGGCGGCGCGCAGCGGGGCATCGGCCACGCCCAGCGCCCGGCCGACCGCATACGCGGCGGCGGCGTTGTGCAGGTTGTAGCGACCGGGGACCCGCAGCGCCAACTCGCCGCCCTCGGTGCCGGCGGTGAGCCTCGCGGCGGCCTCCAACCCGTCGACGCGCAGCTCGGTCAGCCGGACGTCCGCGTCGGCGGCCTCGCCGAACGTCACCACGCGCTTGCCCGCCTCCCGGAGCGGGCCGGCGATGGCCCGGGTGCCGGGGTCGTCGGCGCTCAGGACAACGGTGGCCACCCCGGGCGCGGTGGCCAGCGCCACGAAGCCGTCGTGGTACCGCTCGGCGGTCCCCCAGTTGTCGAGGTGGTCGGCCTCGATGTTGGTGATGACGACGATCTCGGCCGGGTACTGCCGAAACGATCCGTCCGACTCGTCGGCCTCGACCACGAAGGCCTCCCCCTCGCCCAGCCGGGCGCTGGCCCCGGAGCTGGCCAGCGGGGAGCCGATGACATAGCTCGGGTCGACCCCGCAGGCGGTCAACATCTCCGCCACCATCCCGGTCGTCGTGGTCTTGCCGTGCGTCCCGGTGACCGCGACCCCGCGGCGGCCCAGCATCAGCGACCCGAGGGCGGCGCTGCGGTGCCAGACCCGAAGCCCGCGGGCCCGCGCGGCCGCGAGCTCGGGGTTGGACTCCCGGATGGCGGACGAGATCACGACCGTGCCGGCGTCGCCCAGCTGGGCCGGATCGTGACCGACGTGCACGTCCAGGCCGCGCCCGGCCAGGGCGCGCAGGGCGGCCGAGTCGTGCTGATCGCTGCCGCTCACCGCCACCCCGAGGTCGGCGAAGGCGGCGGCGATGCCGCTCATGCCCGCGCCGCCGATCGCGATGAAGTGGACCCTGCCCAGCTCGGCGGGCGGCACGAGGGCGACCGGTTCGATCAGCGGCACGTCAGCCCCTCTCGGCGGTCGCGAGCACCAGCCGCGCCAGGGCGCCGGCGGCGTCGTCGGGAACCGAGTCGGCGGTGGCGGCGCTCATCGCCTCGAGCCGCGCCGGATCGGCGAACAGTGGCAACACCTCGGCCAGCAGCCGTCCGGCGTCGAACTCGGCGTTGGGCACGAGCAGCGCGGCGCCGGAGCGCACCAGGAACGCGGCATTGCGGGCCTGTTCGCCGTTGCCGTGTGGCAGGGGCACGAAGAGCACCGGCAGGCCGACAGTGGCCGTCTCCATCACCGTGGCCGCGCCCGAGCGGCCGATCATCAGGTCGGCCGCGGCGTAGGCGTCCCCCATGGCGTCGACGTAGCCCAGCGGCAGGTAGCGCGCGCCGGTGGCCGGGTCCGTCCGGGGCTGATCGGTCTCGGCGATGTTCTTGGGTCCCAGCACGTGGATGACCTGGATCCCCGCGGCCAGCAGGGCGTCGACGGCGCCGAGCGTCGCCTCGTTGAGGGCCACCGCGCCCTGGGAGCCGCCGCTGACCAGCAGGGTCGGCCGGTCGACGTCCAGGCCGAAGGACGCCCGCGCCCCCGGCCGGCGCGCACGCCGGTCCAGCCCGGAAATGGCGGCGCGCAGCGGTAGGCCCAGGTAGCGGGCCCCCGGCAGCGGCGTGTCGGGGAAGCTCACCGCGGCCACGGCCGCGAACCGGGCGGCCATCCGATTCGCCAGCCCCGGCACCACATTCTGTTCGTGGAGCACCACCGGCACGCGCATCGTCAGCGCCGCCAGGTACACCGGCGAGGAGACGTAGCCCCCGAAGCCGACGACCACCTCGGCCCGGTGCTCGCGCAGGATCCGGCGGGCGGCCGCCACCGCCTTGGCCAGGCGCACCGGCACCGCCAGCAGCTGCGGCGTCAGCCGACGCGGCATCGGGACGGGCGGGATCAGCTCCAGGCGCAGCCCGGCCGCCGGGACGACGGTGTTCTCCAGCCCCCGGGGCGTACCGACCGCCACCAGCGAGCCGGTGGGGTCGGCCAGCGTCAGCTGTTCCGCCGTGGCGATCAGGGGCGAGGTGTGGCCGGCGGTACCACCGCCGGCCAGGACGACACGAGCCATGGGTTCACCCTAACCGGCGGTGACGGTGGAGACCGCGGGCCGGCGGGCGCGGTGGCGACGGGCCGCCCAGCGGCGGGCCTGCGGTTCCTGCCGCGCGCACGCCAGCAGGATGCCCAGCGCTGCCAGGTTGGCCATCAGGCCCGAGCCGCCGTAGGAGAGCAGCGGCAGCGGGACGCCCAGCACCGGGATCATCCGCAGCACCACCATGACGTTGACCAGCGCCTGAATCATGAACCACACGGTGATGCCGGCGGCGAGGTTGCGGCAGAAGACCTGGTCGGAGCGCAGCGCGATCCGGAAGCCGGCGTACCCGAGCAGCAGCAGCAGCGCCAACACCGTGAGGGTGCCCACGAGGCCGAGCTCCTCGCCGATGATCGCCAACACGTAGTCGGTGTGGGCCTCGGCCAGGCTGCCCCACTTCTGCCGGCTCGCGCCCAGGCCGAGCCCCCACCAGCCGCCCGAGGCCAGCGCGAAGACGCCGCGCAGCGGCTGCAGGTTCACGCCCATCGTGTCGTGGTCGGGGTTGAGGAAGCCGAGGATGCGATCCATCCGGTTCATCGACGTCAGCACCAGGCCGAGCACCCCCACGCCGACGGAGACCCCGATCCAGGCCAGCATCTTCCAGGAGGCGCCCACGAACCACAGGATCGACACCACGATCGCGCCCATGATCATGCCGGTGCCCAGGTCGTGCTGCAGCACCACCAGGGCGATCAGCACCAGCGACACCGGGACGAAGGGGATCAGCAGGTGCTTGGGGCGGTCGATGAGCTTCTGCTTGCGCGCCAGGATGTCGGCCCCCCAGACGACGATGGCGAGCTTGGCGAACTCGGAGGGCTGGATCCGGAAGAAGGAGGTGCCGAACTGCACCCAGTTGGTGTTGCCCTTGGACTCGCCCCACCCCAGCGGGGTGAACGTGAGCAGCTGCAGCACCAGCGCGGCGCAAATCAGCAGCCAGCCGAGGATCTTCAGCTTGCGGGGGTCCAGCTTCGCCAGCGCGTACGCGGCGGCACCCCCGACGGCCAGGAAGAAGACCTGCCGCTTGACGAAGTAGAACGCATCGCCGAAGCGCACCTGCCCGAACACGCTGGACGCGGAGAGCACCATCATCATCCCCAGCGACAGCAGCAGCACCATGGGCGCGAGCACGAGGTAGAAGCTGGCCTGCGGGTGGGCGAGCCAACTGGTGACCAGGGTGGCCCGCCGGGGGCGAGCGGTGGGGTGATCCACGGGGGAAGTCAGGATCGCCACAGGTCCGGTTCCTCCTTCACCCGCTCGCGCGGAGTCTCGCGACAGCGTCGGCGAAGGCCTTCCCTCGCTCGTCATACCCGCTGTACATGTCCTTGCTGGCGCAGCCGGGGGCCAGCAGCACCACATCGCCGGGGATCGCCGCCGACGACGCGGCAGCCACCGCCTGGTCCATCGCATCAGTGTCGGTCGAATCGATCACGACAACGGGGATTGCGGGCGCGTGTCGGGCAAGTGCGCCCGCGATCACGTCCCGATCGACCCCGATCAGCACCGCGGCACGGATCCGATCGCCGTAACCCCGCACCAGGTCGTCGAACGTCGTGCCTTTGGCCTGACCCCCGGCGACCCACACGACCGAGTCGAAGGCCCGCAGGGACGAGGCCGCCGCGTGGGGGTTGGTGGCCTTGGAGTCGTCCACGTAGCGGACGCCGGCGATCTCGCCGACGGTCTGGATCCGGTGATCGCCGATGGCCAGGTTGCGCAGCCCCTGGGAAACCGCCGCCGGGGAAACCCCGAACGACCGGGCCAGGGCGGCCGCGGCCAGCGCGTTCTCGACGTTGTGCGGGGCGAGCGGCGTGATGTCGCTGAGCTTGGCCAGCTCCAGGGCGGAGTCGCGGCGCTGCTCGATGAACGCCCGATCGACGAGCAGGTCGTCCACGACGCCGAGCATGGACGGCCCGGGGATGCCCAGCGTGAACCCGATGGCCCGGGCACCCTCGACCACATCGGCGTCCTCGACCAGGCGTTGGGTCCCCGGGTCGGCCACGTTGTAGACGCACGCGTGGCGGACGCCGTGGTAGATCCGGCCCTTGTCGGCGACGTAGGCGTCCATCGCGGTGGCGGCCGGGCTCCCCCAGGCCGCCGGGTCGGCGTACCACTCCAGGTGATCGGGCTGCAGGTTCAGCACCGCGGCCGAGTGCAGGCCCAAAGACGTCGTCAGGTGCAGCTGGAAGCTGGACAGCTCGACGGCGAAGACGTCGTAGGCGGTCTCGTCCTGGATCGCCTCGATGATCGGACGCCCGATGTTGCCCACGGCCGCGGCGCGCAGCCCGGCGGCGGTCAGCATCGACTCCAGCATCGACGTCGTCGTGGTCTTGCCGTTGGTGCCGGTGATCGCGAGCCACGGCACCACCCGGTCCGGGTGCATCAGCCGCCAGGCGAGTTCCACCTCGCTCCAGAGCGGGATCGCGCGGCGCCGGGCCTCGGCGAGCAGCGGCGCCGTCGGGCGCCAGCCGGGCGAGGCGATGACCAGGTCGCAGGAGGTGGGCAGCGCGGCGGTGGCGCCTGGCCCCAGCCGGACGGCCGCCCCGAGCACCTCCAGCAGGGCGCCCCGGTCGCGGTTGCCGTCCGAGGCGGCGTCGTCCAGGACGGTGACCCGGGCCCCCAATTCGAGCAGGGCGTCGGCCGCGGCGAACCCGGACCGCCCGAGACCCGCCACCACGATGTCCGCGCGGGACCAGTCCGAGAGCCGGTCGGCGGTGGCGAGCCAGGTCACTGCCCCACCACCATCCACTCGGCGTAGAACAGTCCGAGCCCGAGCGCGACGCACAGCCCGCAGATGATCCAGAACCGCACCACGATGGTGATCTCGGCCCACCCCAGCAGCTCGAAGTGGTGTTGCAGCGGCGCCATCTTGAACAGCCGCTTGCCCTTGGTGAGCTTGAAGTAGCCGACCTGCAGCACCACCGACAGCGTGATGATGAGGAAGAGCCCGGCCATGATGATCATCAGGAACTCGGTACGGGTGAAGATCGACAGGGCCGCGAAGGCGCCCCCGATGGCCAGCGAGCCGGTGTCGCCCATGAAGATCTTGGCCGGGCTGGCGTTCCACCAGAGGAAGCCGAAGCAGGCGCCGGCCAGCGCCATCGAGACGGCGGCCAGGTCGAAGGGGTCGCGCACCTCGTAGCACTGCGGCCCCGCGAGCGACAGCACGCCGCACCACTGCCGCGACTGCCAGATGTTGACCAACCCGTAGGCCACGAAGACCATGGTGGCCGCGCCGGTGGCCAGGCCGTCCAGGCCGTCGGTGAGGTTGGCCGCGTTCGACCACGAGGCGATGATCAGGACGATCCAGATCACCGCGAGCCAGACCGGGAGCTGCAGCCAGCTGAGGTCGCGCAGGAACGACACCGCGGCGCTGGCCGGCGTGAGCCCCCGGTCGTTGGGGAACTGGAAGGACAGAATCGCGAACGAGATCGCCACCAGGGCCTGCCCGGCGAGCTTGGCCCGGCTGTTCAGGCCCAGCGACCGCGCCTTCGAGATCTTGGTCCAGTCGTCCAGGAAGCCGACCAGGCCCAGGCCGGCGAAGAGGTAGAGAACCAGCAGCCCGGAGGCGGTGGGTGCGGTCCAGGTGATCAGGTGCCCCACGACGTAGGCGAAGATCACCGAGCAGATGATGACGATGCCGCCCATGGTGGGAGTGCCGCGCTTGGTGTGATGGCTGGTGGGGCCGTCGTCGCGGATGAATTGGCCGTAGCCACGCTTGACGAGCAGCCCGATGGCGAAGCGGGTGCCGAACAGGGTTCCGAAGAGCGCCAGGCCCCCGGCGAGCAGGATGCTTCTCACGTCGCCGCTCCTTGGTGGTCGTCACAGTCCATGAGCCGCAGCGCGACCCGGTCCAACGCTAGCCCCCGGGAGGCCTTCACCAGCACCACGTCGCCGGTGTCGAGCCCGGTTCGGGCGAGTCGCAGCGCCTCGTCCGCATCGGCCGCCGCAGCGGCGCGCCCCCCGGCCGCGGCGGCCGCGGCGGCGATCTCGGCGCCGAGCTCGCCCACGCCGATCACCTCGAAGCCGCCGGCGACGGCCGCCCGTCCCAGCGCCCGGTGCGCCTCGGGGCCGTCCGCGCCGAGTTCCAGCATGTCGCCGAGGACGGCGATGAGCCGGCCGCCCGGACGACGGAGCCCGGCCACGGTGGCCAGCGCGGCGGCCATCGAGTCGGGGTTGGCGTTGTAGGCGTCGTTGACGATCAACACCCCGTCCTTGCGTGGCTGCAACTCCATACGCCACTTCGACAGCGGCACGGCGGACGAGAGGCCCGCGGCCACCTCGTCCAGTCCGAGGCCTGCCGCCAGCGCGACGGCCGCGGCGGCGGTGGCGTTGTCGACCTGGTGCCGGCCGCTGACCCGCAGCTGGACCGGCGCCGACCCGCCCGCCGCCCCCTCGGCGTGGAGCGTGAAGCCATAGCGCTGCAGCTCGTCGGGCGCCGCGTCGTCGGCCCAGACGCGCAGTTCGCCGGCGGCGGGTCGCCCGCTCCCGGAGAAGGAGGCGATCCGGGCCGCGGTCCGCGGGGCCATCGCGGCCACCAGTGGATCGTCCGCGTTCAGGACCGCCCAGCCGGTCTCGTCCAGGCCCTCGATGATCTCGCCCTTGGCCGCCGCGATCGCGGCGACGGAGCCGAACTCGCCGACGTGGGCGTGGCCGACGTTGAGGACGGCCGCGATGTCCGGGGGCACCACGGAGCACAGCCAGGCCACATGGCCAAGGCCGCGGGCGCCCATCTCGCTCACCAGGTACCGGGTGTCGGCGTCCACGTGCAGCGCCGTCAGCGGCACGCCGATCTCGTTGTTGAAGGAGCCGGGGGGGCTCACCGTCGCGCCGGCCCGGGCGAGGATCTGCGCGAGCAGGTCCTTGGTGCTGGTCTTGCCGGAGCTCCCCGTCAACGCGATGCTGCGCAGCCCGCGGGCCCGCTCCTGCGCGATCACCGCGCGGGCCAGGTCGGCCAGCGCGCGCTGCGGATCGGCGACCACCAGCGAGGTCAGATCCGCGGCCACCGGCCGGGAGCACAGCGCGGCCACCGCACCGCCCGCCGCCGCCGCGGCGGCGAAGTCGTGCCCATCCACCCGTTCGCCCGGCAGGGCGACGAAGAGCGACCCGGGCGTGGCCAGGCGGGAGTCGATCACCACGTCGGGCCCCGCCCGGCGATCACCCGACTCAGGGTCCAGCTCGGCCCCGACGACCTCGGCCACGGCGGTCAGCGTCCAGTCACGCATCGGGGGTCTCCTTGTTGTTCAGGGCGTCCCACTCCTCGACGACCACCACAGTGTCGTCGAAGGGAGTGACGACGCCGCCGATGTCCTGGCCGCGTTCGTGGCCCTTGCCGAGCACGGCCACCCAGGCACCGGGGCCGGCCAGGGCGAGGGCCGCGCGGATCGCGCTGCGCCGGTCGCCGCCGTCCACGATCGTGGTGGCCCGGGCGGCGACGCCGCGCGCGCCCGCCAGGACGGACTCTCGGATCAGCTCGGGCGGCTCGGAGCGTGGGTTGTCGTCGGTGACGATGACCACGTCGGCGCCGTGGGCCGCGGCCGCGCCCATCGGTCCCCGCTTGTCCGGGTCCCTGTCGCCGCCGCCGCCCAGCACGACCACGCGCCGCCCCGGCGGCAGCGCGGCAAGCGAGGCGGAGACCGCCTCCGGGGTGTGGGCGAAGTCAACGACAACGACGGGCGCGTCCTCGCCCAGGTCGACGCGCTGCATCCGGCCCGGGACCGCGGCCGTCGCGAACCCGGCGAGCGCCCGACCCAGCGGCAGCCCGGCCGCCTCGATCATGGCCGCCGCCGTGAGGGCGTTGCGAACATTGAAGTCCCCCAGCATGCCCACGGTGAACGCGTGCCGCTCCGAGGGCGTCTGCAGCCTGACCTCGCTGCGCCCCTGGGGGTCGACGGTGGCGTCGAGGACGCGATAGTCGGCGGGACGGTCGACCGCACAGGTCAGCACCCGGGTCCGGCCGTCCGCGCGCACCAGCCCCTCCAGCCGCCGGCCGGCCTCGTCGTCGATGTTGATCACGCAGGCGCGGGAGCGCCCGTCACGGAAGAGCCGCGACTTGGCACGGAAGTAGTCGTCCAGGTCCGGGTGGAAGTCGAGATGGTCGCGGCCCAGATTGGTGAACGCGGCCACGTCGAAGCCGATGCCGTCGACGCGCCCCAGGGCCAGGGCGTGGGAGGACACCTCCATCGCGATCGCCGTCGCCCCGCGCTCCACCATCACCGCGAGCAGGGCCTGCAGGTCCGGGGACTCGGGGGTGGTCACCGTGGTGCGGGCCATCGCCAGCTCGGCGCCGGCCAGCCGGAAGCCGATCGTGCCGATCGTGCCGACGCGCTCGCCGAGCGCCGCCAGCGCGGCCTCCAGCAGCGCCAGCGTGCTGGTCTTGCCGTTGGTGCCTGTGATGCCGAACATGGTGACGCGCTCGGCCGGATGGCCGTAGACGGCCGCGGCCAGTGGCCCCATGGCGGCGCGCGGATCGGCCACGGCGACCACCGGGACCGACAACCCCGCGCACAGCCGCGCGCCTTCCTCGTCGGTCAGCACCGCGACCGCGCCGGCCGCCACCGCGCCCGCGGCGAACCGGCCGCCGTGCGTGGCCGCACCCGGGAGCGCCACGTAGAGGTCACCGGGGACGATCCGTCGCGAGTCGAGGCTCACCCCGCCCACGGCCACGTCCGCGGCGCCGGGCAGCAGCCCCGCGAGCGAGGTCGGGCGGGCTGGGGGTCGCAACAGACCCGGTGGTGCAGACATCGGCCCCACGGTATCCCTCGCGTCCCCGCGCCGCTGGTCCATGGCGGAGGTCAGACGTAGAGCGGCTGCTTGGCCGACGGGGTCGTCGACGGCGGAACCCCGTAGCGGGGCAGGGCCAGCCGCATGATGTCGGCGTAGACGGGCGCGGCGAGCGTGGAGCCGAACCCGTTCTCGTTCATCGTCTCGACCACGACGTAGACCAGGATCCGCGGATCCTCCAGCGGGGCGAAGCCGATCGTGGAGGTCACCAGGCCCTTGTAGCACTTGCACGCGGGGTCGAGGCGATGGGCGGTTCCGGTCTTCGCGGCGCTCCGGTAGCCGTCGACGGTGAAGACGCCCGACACGGAGTGGACGACCATCTGCTCCATCATCTCGGAGACCTGCGTGGCGGCCTTGGCCGAGATCACCCGATGGGGCTCGGACGTCGGGAGTTGCTGCGGGGTTCCATCCGCCGCGGTCACGGACTTCAGCAGCTTCGGTGGGTTGTAGACGCCGCCGTTGGCGATCGCCGCGACGGCCGCCGCCTCCTGGATGGCGGTCACCGACAGCCCCATTCCGAAGGCCACCGAGTCGCGGGTGTAGTCGGCCATCGTGGCCTTCGGCAGCGAACCGGATCCCTCGCCGGGCAGCCCGAGACCGGTCTTGCGACCCAGCCCGAACGACTGCAGGTAGTTGATCAGGGTCGCCTTGGGCAGCTTGCGCGCCAGCGTCACGGTGCCCACGTTGGATGACTTGGCCAGGACGCCGCGGGCGTACATCTTCACCGTGGCGTGGTTCTGCGCGTCATGGATCGTGTAGTCCCCCGACTTGATCGCGGAGGGCACCGTCACCACGGTGTCGGGGGTGATGAGGCCGGAGTCCAGCATGGCGGCGAACGTCAGCGTCTTCTGCACGCTGCCGGGCTCGTAGGCGTTGGTGATGGCCCGGTTGCCCATGTCGGCTGTCTGGCCGCCCCCGGGGTCGTTGCTGTCGAAGCTCGGGAAGTTCGCCATCCCGAGCACCTCACCGGTCTTCACGTCCAGGGCGAGGGCGGTCGCGGAGAGGTGGTTGCCCACCCGGACCTGCTGGGCGATGAGCTGCTCCATCTCCCACTGCAGCCCCGCATCGAGCGTCGTCGCGTAGCTCTTGCCGTCGACCGCGGGCACCAGGACGTTGTCGCCGAGCGGGATCTTCCCGTTCGGGGAGGAGTCGTAGACCTCCTTGCCGTCCTTGCCCGCGAGGTCCTTGTTCAGGGCCAGTTCCAGGCCGGCCGACGCCGTGCCCTCCTCGTTGACGAAGCCCACGATGTTGGAGGCAACCGTCCCGTTGGGGTAGCGCCGGGTGGGCGCGCTGACGCGGTAGATGCCGATCAGCTTCTGCTCGGAGAGCTCCTTGCTGAGGTCGCTGAACGTGGCCGAGGACACCTTCTTCTGCAGGATCTGGTACTTGCTGCCCGCCACGGTCAGCTTCGCCAGGTACGTCGCGGCGTCGCCGCCGAGGTGCCGGGCCAGGATGTCGGCGATCAGGCCCGGCGCGGTGGCGGCCTTGGCGCGATCCGCGTCGGTCTGCCGCGCGTCGAACTTGCCGTTGGTCATGATCATCGTTGGGTCGGCGACCACCATCACCGTCGGCTCGGTGTAGGCCAGCACGTCCCCGAAGCGATCCGTGATCCGGCCACGGACGGCGTACAGCGGCTTAGAGACGGTCATCTGATCGGCGGCCTCGGCCGCGTAGGCCGCGGCGTCGAAGGCCTGGATCTGCAGCGCCCGCCCGGCGCACAGCGAGAACACCATGGCGATCACCAGCAGCAGGACGCGCAGCCGACCCGCGCTCGGGGCCAACGGCCAGCGCGCACGGCTGAACCGGCGACGGGCGCGTGCGGCGTTCTCCGCCAACGTCCGGGCCATCAGGGGGTCGCCTTCGCCGAGGGGGACGGGGAGGCGGCGGCGTTGGCCGCAGCCTCGGCCTCGGCGGCCTTCGCCGCCTCGTCCGCCTTCTTCTTCTCCGCCGCGAGCCGCGCCCGCTCCGCCGCGGCCCGCTCGCGCGCCTCGGCCTCGGCCTGGAGCTGCTCGGGCGTCCGGTACTTGACCTCGGGAAGCTCCCAGCCCGTCACCGCGGTCGGGTCGCCGATGATGCTGCCCGCGGGCAGCGTCAGGAAGACGGGGTAGATGTTGGGCCGCAATCCCAGGTCGCTGGCGCGCCGCGCAAGCCCCGCCGCCGAGCGCGCCTCGGTCACCTGCGCCTCGAGGTCGGCCACCCGATAGCCGAGCTCAGTGGCCTGCCGCTGCTGGGCGCGGACGGCGAAGGCCTGCTCCTGCAACGCAGTGTTGAGCAGCAGCAGGACGAGCATGCCGACGGCCATGAAGGCGGCCACCACCAGGATGAACGGGGCCCGGGACAGCGTCCGGTGCGGGCGCACCACCGCCTGCAGCGCCCGCCAGGGCGACCGGCGGGGCTCCTGCCCCCGCGGCGCGAGAAGGGCCGTCATGCCGCAACCTCCCGGATTCGTTCGGCGGCGCGGAACCGGGCGGAGGCCGCGCGGGGATTCAGGGCCTGTTCGGCGGCGTCCGGGCGCTCGGCGCCCCGGGTGAGCAGCCGGAGCTCGGCCCGCAGCCCCTCGGGGACCGAGGGCAGCCCGCGGGGGGCGCGGTCGCTCGCGGCCTCGCGCAGGGTGTTCTTCACGAGCCGGTCCTCCAGGGAGTGATAGGAGAGGATGGCCACCCGGCCACCCACCGCCAACGCCGCGACGGCGGCCGGCAGCAGGCCCGCCAGCGAGTCGAGCTCGCGGTTGACCTCGATGCGCAACGCCTGGAACGTGCGCTTGGCGGGATGCCCGCCGGTGTGGCGGGCCGCCATCGGAATGGCGTCGCTGATGACGGCGACCAGGGGGGCCGAGGACGTGAACTCCCCGGACTGGCGGGCGGCGACGATCCGGCGGGCGATCCGGTCGGCGAACCGCTCCTCGCCGAAGCGGCGCAGGATGCCGGTGAGCTCGGCCACCGAGTAGGTGTTGACGACCTGGGCCGCCGTCAGCGGCGACGAGGCGTCCATCCGCATGTCGAGGGGCGCGTCCACCGAGTAGGCGAACCCCCGCTCCTTGAGGTCGATCTGCAGCGACGAGAGCCCCAGATCGGCCAGGACGGCCTCGACCCGCGGGCGTCCGGCCTCGGCGAGCACCCGTCCCAGTTCGTCGTAACGGGCGTGCACCAGCGTGACCCGCTCGCCGAAGGGCGCGAGCCGTTCCGCCGCGCGAGCCAGGGCCTGGGTGTCCCGGTCGATGCCGATCAACCGCGCCTCCGGACAGGCCAGCAGGATCGCCTCAGCGTGGCCGCCCAGGCCTAGCGTGCAGTCCACGTAGGTCGACCCGGGCCGCGACAGCGCGACCGACAGCAGCTCGACGATGCGTGCGAGCATCACCGGCAGGTGCTGCACGGTGCCTTGCGGCTGCTGCATGTCGACCCTCGCCTCGCTACCGACTGTGACAACGGCTCGTGCGCCGTGGTTTCAATCCGTCGAGCCACCTGGCACCGGGGAAGGTGCGCCAGGAGGCCGACGACGGATTGAAGCCGCACCGCACGAGTCGGAACTGCTCCTCCGGGCCCGCTAGCGGGCGTCGAAGACCTCTTCATTCATGTCGGCGAAGGCTTCCTCCTGCGCCGCCGAGTACTCCTGCCAGGCCGCCGCGTCCCAGACCTCCACCCGGTTGATGGCGCCGATGACGACGATCTCCCGCTCCAGTCCCGCGTAGCCGCGCAGGTGGGGCGGAATGGTGAGGCGCCCCTGGCTGTCCGGAACCTCGTCCGAGGCCCCGGAGGCGAACATGCGCTGGAAGTGGCGCACCTTCGCCACGCTGGTCGATCCCGCGATGGCCTTCGCCGCCTCGGTCTCGTAGGCGTCGCGTGGGTAGATGGCCAGGCAGCGGTCCGGCTGCCGGGTGATCACCAACCCGTCCTTCAACTCCTCGCGGAAGCGGGCCGGCAGGAAGAACCGGCCCTTGTCGTCGAGCTTGGGGGTGTGGGTACCCAGAAACATGGGCCCCTCCCTTCGACTCTGTCCTCCACTTTGCGCCACATTACTCCACGATCCACCACTTGAGGCAAGGCGTGGCCGCAGATCCGTCTCCGTGGGCTGCGACAGAACCGTTTCCGGGGCGCCCGGGCGCCGTCGCCGGGCCCCAGTAGGGTGGTTGGACGCGCGTCGGACGCGGTGCGGGGGGAAGGAGAGCGTCGGTGGGGAGCACGGTGGAGGAAGCCCTGGCGGTGGCGGAGGCGATCCGCGGCGCCATCGAGACGGTCATCGAGGGCAAGCCCGACGTGGTGGAGCTCGCCCTGGTGTCGCTGCTCGCCGAGGGGCACCTGCTCATCGAGGACGTGCCCGGGGTCGGCAAGACCATGCTCGCCAAGTCCCTGGCGCGGGCCGCCGGGGGCAGCTCGCAGCGCATCCAGTTCACGCCCGACCTGCTGCCCAGCGACATCACCGGCGTGTCGATCTTCGACACCGAGCGCCGGGCCTTCGAGTTCCGACCCGGCGGCATCTTCGCCAACATCGTCGTCGGGGACGAGATCAACCGGGCCTCCCCCAAGACCCAGTCGGCGCTGCTGGAGGCCATGGAGGAGCGTCACGTGAGCGTGGACGGCGTCACGCACGCGCTCCCCCGCCCGTTCATGGTGGTCGCCACCCAGAACCCGATCGAGATGGAGGGCACCTACCCGCTGCCCGAGGCGCAGCGCGACCGCTTCCTGCTGCGCATCGCGATGGGATACCCCTCCGCCGAGGCGGAGGGCGCGATGCTGGATCATCACCAGTCCCGCAGCCCGCTGGATGACCTGGAACCGGTCGCCACCGTCGAGGAGGTGCGGCGCACCATCGAGGCGGTCCACGGCGTCTACGTCCACCAGGCGCTGAAGGACTACCTGGTCGCCGTGGTCGGGGCCACCCGCACCCATGAGGAGCTGCGCCTCGGGGCCTCACCCCGCGCCAGCCTGCAGCTGCTGCGGGCTGCGAAGGCCCGCGCCGTGCTGCGGGGCCGTCACTACGTGACCCCGGACGACATCATCGCCCTCGCGGAGCCGGCGCTCGCCCACCGGGTGCTGCTCACCGCGGAGGCTCAGTTCAACCGCCGCTCGGTGGCCGAGGTGATCGTGGCCGCTGTGGCGGGCGTCCCCGTGCCCGACAAGCGCTGACGGTGGCCGCCGCCCGACTCACCCTTCGCGGGGCCGGCCTGGCGGCCCTGGGGGCCGGGCTGCTCGCCTTCGGGGTGACCCAGCAACAGCGCGAGTTCGTGGTGCCCGGCGCGTTCCTGATCCTGCTGCCGCTGATCGCCCTGGTCGGCGTCTCCTGGGGGGTTCGCCGCCGCTCCGGCCGACGCCGGGTCGGCACGCCCCGCGTCGCCGCCGGCGAGCCGGTGGTCGTGGCGCTGCACCTCGCCCGACCAGGGGTCGGGCTCGGCACGGTCCACCTGGTCGAGGACACCGTGCCCGCGGCCGTGGGGGCCGGGCCGGCCTTCCTGCGGGCCACCGGCTGGGGGCGGGTCCGGCTCGGCCTGCGCTATCGCCTGACGCCGCCGCTGCGCGGCCGGTATCAGCTCGGGCCGCTGCGCTGGAGCAACTCCGATCCGCTGGGCCTCGCCCGGGCGATCACGACCGTGCCCGAGACCACCGCGCTCACCGTCACGCCCCGCATCCAGGCGCTGGCCGCCGCGGATCACACGTCCGGGGTCGGCCCGAGCGGCGACGTCGCGGCCGTGAGGACCGGGCTGATCGGCCCGGACGACGCCCTGATTCGCGACTACCGGGCGGGCGACGACGTCCGCCGGATCCATTGGCCCTCGACCGCCCGGACCGGGACGATGATGGTACGCCGCGAGGAGCGCGCCTGGGACCCCAGCGCCCTGCTGCTCCTGGACAACCGGACCGGCGCTCACCCGGGCACCGGGACTGAGTCGGGGTTCGAGTGGGCGGTGAGCGCCGCCGCCTCGATCGGCACCCATCTGCTCTCGTCCGGGTTCGCGGTGGAATTGGTGGACGCCGGCGGGTCGCAGTTGCAGGCGCCCAGCGAACAGGCGGTCCGGGCCGCGACGTTGCTGGAGTACCTCACCGACGTCGGCCTGCACCCGCGCGAGGGCTTCGAGGCGGCGGTCCGGGCCGAGGGTCGCCGGGCGCCCGCGCCGCTGCTGATCGCCATCCTCGGCCGGATCGACGAGCGGGACGCCGGGCTGCTGGAGCTCGCCGGGCGGGAGCGCCGGTCGTGCTGGGCCCTTCTCACCGAGCCCGAGGTGGACCCCCAGGCCCGCCGCCGGCTCGAGCTCGCGGGGTGGCGGGTGGTGCCCGACGCGATGACGCTCGGCCTGGCCGCCGCGTGGCGCGGCTGCGACAGCGGGGCCCTGCGATGAGGGGCAGGGCGCTGCTCGGGGTCGCGACCATGGCGGCGATGCTCGCCTGCCTCGCCATGCTGCGCCCACTGAGCACCGACGGGACCCTGTTCCGCTACGCCGGCGTGGCCGTCGTCGCGTGCGGCCTGCTCGGGATCGTGACGCGACGGGCGCGGCTGGGGACGTGGCTCGTGGTGGCGATTCAGGCGGCCGCGGGCCTGGCGCTGTTCGGCATCGTTGCCGTCGGCCAGCGGCCGGGGCTCTCGCCCGTCGCGGCGGCGGCGGCTGTCTCGGTCGACGCGGGCGAATGGATCCGGGTCTCGGAGGCCCCGATGGGCCCCAACGGGGCGGTGGCGGTCATGGCCGCCGCGGGGCTGTGGCTGCTCACGATGGCGGCCGACACGCTGGTGGTGGGGCTCGGTCGGCCCGCACTGATCGTCGTCCCGCTCCTGGTGCCCTTCGCGATCCCCGCGCTGCTCCTGGACACCCCCGGCGGCGCGACGAACTTCGGGCTCCTCGTCCTCGGCTTCGGTGCCGTCCTGCTGGCCGACGGCTGGAACCGCACCGCCCTGCTGCGGGCCAACGGCGTCAGCAGCCCGACACAGCGCCGCTCCCTGCTGGCGGGCGGGCTCGGCACCCTGGTCGCCTGCGCCCTGATCGCGTCGCTGGCGGGCGGGCTGCCGCAGCTCCAGGACCGCGGCCGCTGGGAACCTGGGAACGGATCCGGCCCGCTCCAGATGGCCGACCCGTCGCTCGACATGAAGCGCAACCTGGAGCTGCCGGCCGATCGCCTCGTCATCAGCTACCGAACCGACCGCGACTCGGGCGTCCAACTCAGGCTGGCCGCCCTGCCGCGCTTCGATGACGCGGGCTGGCACCTCGACCAGACCGAGTTCTTCTCCGGCGCGCTCCCCCCAGCCGACGGGCTTCGTGGCGGCCTCCCCCGGCAGACCACCGTCACGCTGGAGGACTTCCGCACCCAGTGGCTGCCGCTGCCCTATGCCCCTCGCGTGATTGATCTTCCGGGCGACTGGCGCCACAACCCCGCCTCCCTGGGCGTGCTCTGGGCGGGGTCCGGCCCGCCCCCCGCCTCGCCGCTGACCTACACGGTCAGCAGCGTCGATGTCCCGACGACGGCCGAGGCGCTGGGGCGCGGTCGCGGCGGCCGACCGAACGACGGCGGCGCCACCCTGGAGCTCCCCGCCGACCTGCCCGGCTGGGTGGGCGAGCTGGCGCGCACGGTGACCGGGAAGGCCGCCACCGACGGCGAGCGTGCCCTGGCACTGCAGCGCTGGTTCCGCTCCGACGCCTTCCGCTACTCGCTCACCCCGGCGCCCGGCGCCGGCTACGAGGTGCTGGATCGGTTCCTCCGCGTGGACCACGAGGGGTATTGCGAGCAGTTCGCCGGGTCGATGGCCGTCATGGCCCGCACACTAGGGATCCCCGCGCGGGTCGCGATCGGATTCCTGCCGGGCCGGCAGCTCGGCGAGACCTGGACGGTCTCCATCCGGGACATGCACGCGTGGCCGGAGCTGTACTTCGAGGGGCTGGGCTGGGTCGCCTTCGAGCCGACCCCCGCGGTGGCACAGGCCCCGGAGTGGGCAGAAGAGGCCTCCGCCTCGCCGTCGGCCTCGGCCTCGCCGAGCGCCTCCCCCGCCCCGTCCCAGTCGTCCGCGCAACCCTCGGCCGGCGACTCGCCCGTCGCGCCCATCCCCGGCGAGACCTCGGCGCACCCCGGGGACCCGGCGCTGGCGGTGCTCGGGGCGTCCGCGGTCGTCCTGGCCGGCGCGGCCCTGCTGCTGGCGCCGGCGGCGCTGCGGCGACGGCGACGCAGTCGACGACTCGCGGCGAGCGACCCCGGGTCGCGGGCCGAGGCCGCCTGGGACGAGGTCCGGGACACGGTGGTGGACACCGGCGGACGCTGGCCGGGCGGCACCCCGCGGCAGATCGCGGCCGCCGTGGGCACCGGCCTGGGCAGCGAGACAGCGGCGGCGCTGGCGGGGTTGGCGGTCTGGGTGGAACGCGGACGCTACGACGCGACGCCCGGGCCGGTGCCGTCGCTGGCCGGCGAGGTGGACACGGTCACCACGGCCCTGTGGCGGCGCGCCGACGGCGCGCATCGGGCAGGAACGGGGCTGAGACAGGGGCTGCGTCGGGCGTTCCCGAGGTCGTTGGTCCCGGGGCTCGGTGGATCGAGGCCCGCGCGGTCGGACGGCGCCTCCGCGGGCGGGGCCGACTGACGCCTTGATCGGCGATTGCGCGGCGCGCAGGGTGAGTGGAAGGGCGGCCAGCATCGAACCGGCCGGGACCGGGCTCGGCTCAGGACTCGTCCTGGCGGCGCCAGCGCTCCTCGAGGCCACCGAGGAAGCTGTGATCGTCGAGGTCGCCCGGGGCCGCGCCCTCCACGTCGCCGCCGATCCGGCTCCAGGACAGGATGGCGACCACCGACGAGACGAGCATGATCAAAAAGCCCAGGATGCTGAGGGCGATGTGGAACTCCATGCCGGCAATCAGGCACGCGATGCCGACCAGGAAGCCGACCCCGGCGAGCGCCGCCCGCCGTCGATGGAGCCGCCGACTGGTCGTGCCTCGAAGGGCGCTGGCGAGCCGGGGGTCCTCGGCCGCCAAGGCGGCCTCCATCTGATCGAGAAGCCGCTGCTCCTCGTCCGAAAGGGCCATGTCAACCCTCCCCCTACTGGTCCGTGATTGGACAAGTGTAGGCGGCACGTCCACCAAACGGAACCCGCGGGTCCGGCGGCGATCAGGGCCGGCGCTGTCCGGTGAGGACGGCGCGCTGAACGGAGTCCGGGCCGAACTTCACCCGGATGGCATCGGTGGCCTGCTCGGCCTCCCGCCACCCCCGATCGGGGGCCCCCAGCATCGGCTGCTGGTAGGCCTGATCGCGCTCCACCAGCCCCTCGATCCGCAGCCCGACCCGGCGGATCCGGGCCCGTTGCAGGCCGAGCTTGGCGTACAGCGTCAGGGCGTCGGCGTACAGCTCGCCGGTGACGTCACTCGGGGAGAGCCGGGTGAGCGAGCGGGAGAGCGTGCTGAAGTCGGCGAACCGCAGGTTGAGGGTGACCGTGCGACCGAGGACCCCCGCCTGACGCATCCGCCAGGCCACCTTCCCCGCCACCCGCAGCAGTTCGGCGTGGACGATCCGGGGATCATCGGTGTCCCGGGAGAAGGTCTCCTGGCACCCCACGCCGCGCTCCCCGGGACGGGCGATCACCCGCCGGTCGTCGCGACCCCAGGCCAAATCGGCCAGCAGCGCCCCCTGGTGCGGCCCGAAGGACCGCCGCAGCGTGCCGACCGGCAGGTGGGCCAGCTCGGCGACCGTGGTGATCCCCAGCCGGTGCAGCTTCGCCGCGGTGGACTCCCCCACCCCCACGATCCTCTCCACCGGCAGCGGATGCAGGAAAGCGGTGACCTGATCCGGCTGAACCTCGACCAGGCCGTCCGGCTTGGCCTGGCCGGAGGCGATCTTGGCCAGGAATTTGTTGGGGCCGATCCCGACCGAACAGGTGATCCCCTGCTCGTCGGCCACCAGCGCCCGCACGTACTCGCCGATCGACGCCGGCGGACCCATCATCCGGGTGGCTCCGGTCACGTCCAGGTAGGCCTCGTCGATGGAGGCGCTCTCCACCTTCGCGGTGACCGACTCGAAGATCGCCACGATGCCCGCCGAGACGGCGGCGTAGGCGTCGAAGTCCGGGGGCACCGCGACCGCCTGCGGGCACAGCCGCCGGGCCCGGGAGGAGGGCATGCCGCCCTCGACACCGAAGGCCCGCGCCTCGTAATTGGCGCTGAGCACCACCCCGCGTTCGGCGCCGCCGACGAACATCGGCACCCCGACCAGCTCGGGGCGTCGCCGCAGCTCGACGGAGGCGTAGAACGCGTCCATGTCGACGTGCATGATCGTCCGTTGCATCGCTGCCCCTTCCCTCAGCGGCCCGAGCTGCCCGGACTGGAGTGCCACAGCTTCCGCGGGGCGGTCTCGCTGGCGGCGGACGCCCGGCGGCCGAGCTCGTCGTGGGCGTAGCGGGCCGCCTGCTCGCCGATGGCCGGACCCGACGGCTTCACGTCGGCGTAGGGCGATTGGGTGAACCCGCTGGCGTGGACGAGCACCCGGCGCCGCCCCATGCCGCCGGCCCGCCCGTGCTGCTGGGCGTCGGGCGTCCCGGCCTCCTCCCGCTGGCCCTGATCGAGGATCTCGCCGACGAAGCCGAAGCCCTCGGGGACCTCGGTCAGCGCCGCCCGGACGGCTCGCACCGCCGCCGCCGGGTCGCCGGTCTCGATCAGCACCTGGCTGTGGATGCCGTGCAATTGGGCGAGGTCCCAGGCGCCCGTGGCCCGCACCGAGACCCCCCGCGGGCCGGTCCGGCGCACCTCGCCGCGAACGAGCAGCATCCAGGAGTTGAACACCGTCGCCGCGTAGGGGCCCTGGGCGTCCTCGAAGAAGGTCGCATCGGCCGGACCGGTGCTGTCGTCCAGGGTGAGGAAGATGACCCGGCGCCCCGACCGCACCGGCGGGGTCTGGGTGGCCACCTTCACCCCGGCGATCAGCACCTCGGCCCGCGGCTTGGTGCCCAGCAGGTCGGCGGCGAACGTCGCCCCCAGCGCCTCCAGGAAGGGCAGGTAGTCGCTCAGCACGTGCCGGCTGGCGTCCAGGCCGAGGATCTCCAGCTCCGCGGCCAGCCGCCCCGCGTCGTCCAGCTCCGGCAGCCCGGTGGGCGTCACGTCGGCGGGCACCCGGGCCTCCGGACGGGCCATCGGTTCGCCGTCCGGATCACCGCGCGGCGGCTCGTCCGACCCCGGGGAGGTCACCGCGTCGTCCGACCCCGGTGGCGTCGTGAAGTCGAGCGGCAACTGGATCTCCTGCGACCGTGCCGGGGCGGTCTTGCGCGACTGCCGCAGCGCCAGCGCCCGCGGGTCGGCCTCGCCCCGCTCCCGGACGACCACCCTGACTCCCCGGGCCCGGCCGTGGCTGCGGGCGTCCACCCGATCGGCCCGCTCCAGGTCGGCCACGGCGAGCAGCAGGTCGCGCCGGGTGATCCGGCCGTGGCGCTGCACCGGCGTCGGGTCGCCGATCCCGTACAGGGCGTCGAAGGCGCCGGCCAGCGCCAGCCGTTCGGTCACCGCGGAAGAGTTGCTCGTCCGCTGCCAGAAGTCGGTGAGCGAGTGATAGGGGCGACCCGCCACGATCCGGACCATCTCGGTCTCGCTGATCCCCTTCACGTCGGCCAGCGACAGCCGAATGCCGTAGCCCCGGCCGTCCGGGAGCCCGGCGCCCGGGGCGAGGCGAACATGCCGGCCGGGCGAGACGTCCGCGACCGGTGGCGTCGCCGCGCGCCCGCCCGCCCCCTCCCCGGGGGCCCACGCGGACGCGCCCGTCTCGTCGTCCGGGTCCGGGGCGAGGCCGACCCGCTCGACCCGGTACCCGTCCTCGCTGGCGTTCACGTCCAGCGGCAGGATCACCACCCCCAGCCGCCGGGCCTCCTCCAGGATCAGCCGCTTGGGGTACATGCCCGGGTCGTGGGTGAGCACCCCGGCCAGGAAGTGCGCCGGGTAATGCCGCTTCAACCAGGCCGACTGGTAGGTGGGCAGGGCGAAGGCGGCGGCGTGGGCCTTGCAGAAACCGAACGAGGCGAACGACTCCAGGACGAACCAGATCCGCTCGATCACCCGCTCGGAGTAGCCGCGGCCGCGGGCGGTGGGCACGAACCACCGCTTGACGTCGGCCTGCCCCGCCGGATCGCCGAGCGCCCGGCGGGCCTCGTCGCCCTGGGCCAGGGTGCAGCCGGTGATGATCGAGACGATCTGGATGATCTGCTCGTGGAAGACCACCACGCCCCCGGTCTCGGCCAGCACCGGCGCCAGGTCCGGGTGCAGGTAGGACGCCCGGCGCCACCCCTGGCGCGCCTCCAGGAAGGGGATCACCATGTCGGACTTCACCGGCCCCGGGCGGAACAGCGAGATGTCGATGATCACGTCGAGGAAATCGGACGGCCCGAATTTGCCGACCAACTCCCGCTGGCCGGGCGATTCGATCTGGAAGCAGCCGAGCGTCGCCGACTTGCCGATCATGTCGTAGACGGCCGGGTCGTCGAACGGGGCCAGGGCGTCGATGTCGACGCTCTCCCCCTCGACCCGCCGGATCTCCCCCAGGGCGTGCGCCATCGACGACTGCATCCGGATGCCCAGCACGTCCAGCTTCAACAGGCCGAGATCCTCGACGTCGTCCTTGTCGAATTGGCTCATCGGGAACCCGCCGAAGCTTGCCTCGACCGGGGTTCGGTCGAGCAGGGTGGTGTCGGACAGCAGCACCCCACAGGGGTGCAGGGCGATGTGCCGCGGCAGCCCGTCCAGGGATTCGACCAGGCCGAAGAGCACGTCCAGCCGCTGCGACCCCAGGCCGGCGGCGCGCAGCTCGGGCAGCTCCCGCAGCGCGGAGCGGGCGTTGGCGGCCCGGATGTGCGGGAACGCCTTCGCGATCGCATCGATCTCGGCGGGCGGCAGGCTCAGCGCCGCCCCCACGTCCCGGACGGCGTGACGGACCCGGTAGGTCTCCAGCATCGCCACGCAGGCCACCCGCTCGCCGCCGAAGACCTCCAGGATCCGGGTGTAGACCTCGGTGCGCCGGGCCGATTCGACATCGACGTCGATGTCGGGCAGCGCCTCCCGCAGCGGCGACAGGAAGCGTTCCATGATGAGCCCGTACCGGATCGGGTCGACCCCGGAGATGCCGAGCAGGTAGTTCACCAGGCTGCCCGCGCCGGACCCGCGGGCGGCACAGCGGATGCCCATCCCCTTGATCATGTCGACCACCTCGGCGACGGTGAGGAAGTAGGTGGCGAACCCCAGCTGGCCGATCACCCCCAGCTCCTCGGCGAGGCGCTGCTCGACCGCCGGGGTGGGGGCGCCGTAGCGGTGCGCGACCCCCGCCTCGCACCGCTGGATCAGGGCGGTCATGGCGTCGGGGGCCGAGCCCTTCA
Source organism: uncultured Micropruina sp. (assembly GCA_964492685.1). Taxonomy (GTDB): domain Bacteria; phylum Actinomycetota; class Actinomycetes; order Propionibacteriales; family Propionibacteriaceae; genus Micropruina. The sequence goes on along the minus strand of CAZBMH010000024.1, from coordinate 7,106 downwards.
CGTCCAGGACGTCGAACTCCGGCAGGTGGATCTCCCCCAGGCCGATGTCGGCCCGGGGGTCCAGCCGGGTGCGCACGGCCAGCCCGCGGGTGTCGGCGATCAGCCGCTCGGCGTCGCGACGCCCGGCCAGCCGGCTGACCTCCTCGGCGACGGCGAGCATCTCCTTGCCCGACTTCAGATAGCCCTCCGCGTTGCGCCGGTCGATGTTGCGGGCACCGAGCGGCACCAGCCGCCGGGAGGCGTCCAGGACGTCGAGGGTCGGCGCCTGGGTCTTCTTCGCCATCCGGACGGCGTTGGTGAGCACCCCGGTGATCCGATGGGCGTCGGCGAAGGCGAGCATCCGGCCGGCGTGGGCGGCCGAGGAGGGGCCGCTTCCCGCGGTCAACTGGTTGGTCACCGCGATCACCAGCTGGTGGGGCTCCAGCACCTCCCGCCAGGCGCGCAGCACCCGTTCGGCCGCGTCCGGATCATCGAGGGCCAGAGCCGCGCCGAGGTCGGAGTCGGCGCCGAGCATCACCACCAGATCATCGCTGTGCCGGCCGATCGCCTCGCGGGTGAGGACGGGGCTGCCCCGCTCGCCGGCCAGGTGGGTGGCCGAGGTGAGCCGGCACAGCGAGGCCCAGCCGCGGCGGGAGGAGGCCAGCGTCACCACCCGCGGCAGCCGGGGGTCCCGGATCTCCCCGCCCCGGGCCGGGAGGGAGGGTGGCGGCGCGGCGGTGACGGTGGCGGCGCGCGAGGCGTCCCGGCCGAGCCCCCCGACCCCCGTGGGGGCGGATCGCGGATCGAACAACCCCGCCGGATCGTCGCGCCCGCCCGGGACCGCGGAGGCGCCGCGCCGGCCGGATCGCCCCGATCCCCCCAGGGCGAAGTCCACCCCGATCACCGGCGCCACCCCCGTCCGCAGGCACGCCTTGGCGAACCGGACGGCGCCGTAGAGGCCGTCCCGGTCGGTGAGGGCCAGGGTGTCCATCTCCGCGCCGGCGGCGGCCTCGACCAGCGCCGAGGGGTGGGACGCCCCGTAGCGCAGTGAGTAGCCCGAGGCCACCCGCAGGTGGACGAAGGGGTCAGCCATGGCCGGCGGCCAGCGCCGAGGTCGTGGATCGCACCGCCGAGGTCGCCCGCGGGCCGGCACACCGGCCGGCCACCGCGGCATAGAAGATCCCCGCATCCCGGACGAGGTCGTCGGCCTCGCGGGCGCTGACCAGCGCCACCGCCCCGGCGGCGACGGCCCGGCGCTTCAGCGCCGTCGCGGCGAAGAGACCCGCCCACTCGGCGTACTCGGGGGCACGTTCGGCGAGTAGCTGCCAGACGTCGCGCAGCGTGCCGCCGGAGGCCGGGCGACCCCGGGCGGCCAGGATCACCGCCGCCACCCGGAGGGCGGCCAGGTGCGCGGCCAGGAATCGGTCCGCCGGGCGCTCGGCCAGCTCGGCCTCGATCAGCGCCGACCGGGCGGCGGCCAGAACCTCGGGCTCGGCCATCAGTCCACCACCGTCCGCATCCGCCACTCGCCGCTGCCCCAGGTGTGCGCCAGCTCGTACACCCCCGGGCTCCCGCCTCGCCCGGGGGCCGCGACCACCCGCCAGACCTCCTGCTCGTCCACCAGGTCGCCGTGGGGATCGGCCGCCTCGATGTCCCCGCGGGCCGCCCGGACCCGGGCCGAGTTCCACCAGTCGAGGGTCTCGACCCAGCGATGCTGCAATTCGGTGACCCTCCAGACCTTCCGCCGCCAGAGGAAGTGCAGCGGCCCCTCCTGGGTGCCGATCAGCCCCTGGCGAACCTCGATCGGTTCATCGAAACGACGCATGATTCCCCCTCACTGATGCCGGCGCGCTGACGACGGAGCCCCGGCACGGCGCCCGGGTCGAGGGGGCAACCGCACCGGGGCGGGTGAGCCCTTCCCCGACTCTTTTCGAACAATCGTTCGAATGCCTCCACTATAGGCCTGCCCCGCCTGCCGACGTCAAGAGAGCCTGCCAGGAGGCACCGACAGAACCTCGGCGGCCCGTCTGTCGACCCGCCCGGGTGGCCGTCCGGGATCGCTACGCGACCATCCGGCCGCTGAGATGACCCCCGGAACCCTGCCACCGATGCGTGGCTCACGCGGTCGCCTCACCCCCGACCCGGAGACGCCTCCGGGCGTTACCCTTGGCGCCATGGAGATGCTGCCGCTGACCTTCGCCAGCAGTTGGGCCAGCGGCATCAACGCCTACGCCACCGTGCTGATCCTCGGCCTGCTCGGCCGGTTCGCCGGCATGGACGGGATCCCCGCCGGCTTCCAGCGCACCGACGTGCTGATCGCCATGGCCGTGCTCACCCTGGTCGAGTTCGTGGCCGACAAGATCCCCTACCTCGACTCGGCGTGGGACGCGCTGTCCACCGTCGTCCGTCCGCTGGCCGGAGCGCTCATCGGCGCCCTGATGGCCGGCGGCCAGGGCGACCTGGTCACCCTCACGCTGGCCTCGGTGGGCGGCCTCACCGCCCTGCTCTCGCACCTGGCCAAGGCCGGCCTGCGGCTCGCGATCAACACCTCCCCCGAGCCGGTGACCAACGTGACCGCATCGCTCGCCGGGGACCTCGGCGTCGCAGGGGTGCTCGCCCTGGCCTTCGCCAACCCCGTCCCCGCGGCCCTCGTGGCGGGGGCGCTACTGCTGGCCACCCTCGTGGTCACCGTGTTCCTGCTCGGCCGGGTCCGCCGCGGCTGGCGCGGCTTCCGGCGCTGGCTCGGCGGCGGGGCGGCCCGCTCGTGACGGACCCGATCGTCGTCGTCGGTAGCTCCCTGGCGGGGATGGCCGCCGCCGGACGGCTGGCCAAGGCCGGCCATCGCGTCGTGCTGTTCGAGCGCACCGAACGCCTCGGCGGCTACTACGACGACGCGACCCTGCCGCCGATCTTCACGCTGCCGGCCCCCTGGCGCGACCTCTTCCGCAAGACCGGACGCGCCTTCGACGTGGAGCTGGCCCGCTCCGGGCACGCGCTCGTCCCGGCCCCCCCGGCACGCCACCTGTTCACCGACGGCTCGGACCTTACGCTGCCCACCGATCGCGGCGACCAATGGTCGGCGCTCGGCGAGCGCTACGGGCGTGCCGCGGCCACCCGGTGGCGCGACCTGCTGGACGCCCTCGATGACCAGTGGCAGGTGTTGCGCCGCCTGGGCCTCGAGGACGAGGCTCCCGACGGTGCCCTCTCGACCGCCCGCCGGCTCCGACTCCGGGCCCGCACGAGCGTAGCCGACCTGGCCGCCGGGATCGGCGAGCCCCACCTGGCCGAGGTGATCCTGGACACCGCCCGGCGGATCGGCAGCCGTCCCGATCGCACCCCCGGCTGGGTGGCGGTGCGGCTATCGGTGGAGCGGACCTTCGGCCGCTGGCTGATGCAGCACCACGGCGACCCGGTCCCGGCCGGCACCCTGATCGACCTGCTGGGTGCCCGGCTCGCCACCCGGAAGGTCGACGTCCGCCTGGGCACCGAGGTCACCCGGATCGGGGCCTACCGGGTGCACACGGGGCGCACGAGCCAGCCGGCCGCCGCGATCGTCTCCGGCGTCGACCCGTGGGCCTTCGCGCGTCTCGCCCACCAGGACCGGGGGCTGCGCTCCAGGCTGCGGTGGGCGCGCCCGGCGACGGCCCCACGGGTCACCGAATCTCTCCGGACCGACGACCCCACCCCGTCCGAGACCGTCAACCACACCCCGCGGGGCCCCGTGGTGACCTATCGCCTCCCGGGCCGCGTGGTCACCCACGACCACACCGTCGGCACGCCCGAGCCGGGCTTCGGCGTCGCCTGGAACGGCTGGCGGACCTGGCGCCGGCTGCCGCCGTCCCGCGCCGCCACCCCGATGACGCTGATCACCGGCAGCGGCAGCCGCGCCGGCGGCGACCCGTGGGCGCAGCTGCTCTCCGGGGCCCTGGCCTGCTACGCCGCCCACGAGCTGTTGACCGGCGAGGACCTCCGCCCGACCAACCGCTCCCGCCGCGCCGGCTGACCGATTCTCCACAGGGCCCTGGGGATGACCTGTGCACTCGGGGCGTGGGTCGGTGGAGGGCCTGTGCGCGACACGCCGAACGCTGTGCATAACAAAGTTCCTTGTCAGAACCCCTTGCGCCGCCCCGCAGGGAGGGGTAGAAATCTACCTACGCGAACCCTTCGGGGGGAGCGGGACAGCTCGGAAGAGACGTTCCACCACGTGGGGAAACCCAACGAGGACCAGGCGGGAAACCGACTGGGACGGCGAGGAGACTCGCCGCGAGGCCCGGTGAAGGCCTCGGGAGCGACGACGAGGAGCGGTCGACCAAGGCGGGCACCGACGCCGGTCAACCAGAAGGGCCCCCGCATCTCATACATGCGAGGGCCCTTCGCCTGTCCCCGTGTGTTTCGTGTCACGCGCTGCGCGCACCGCGCCACCCGCCGAGCGCGTGCCTCGGGCCGTCCGCGTGCTCCAGGTCGGCGGTCCGCGCCGTTCCTCGCCGCAACAGCCCCACCAAGGCGTCAGAGCAGGACGAGCAGCAGCAGCAGCACGGCGAGCGAGACCCCGCCGACCAACAGGCCCGCAGCGACCAGCGGCACCCGGTTTCCGACGTTCGCCGCGACCTCGACCTCGCCGGGCCTGGTGCCGCCGGTCTCGATCACCGCGGGCACCAGGTGCGTGGGCTGCTCCGGCAGGGCGGCCACCACCGGCACCAACTCCCCCAGCGTCCGGGCGCCGAAGACCCGGTCCAACAGCTCCCGGTACTGGGTCACCTCCAGCGCGCCGTCGGCGTAGGCGTCGTTGAGTCGCCGGTTCAGGTCCTCGCGCTCGATGTCGTCCACGCCCCGCTCGGGGCTGGACCGGTACTTCGAGGACGGAGGCAGTTCGCGCACGACCCCAGGATAGGGTCCCGCCCTAGCGGGCCCGTTCGTACCGCCGCCCCGCCGGGTCGCGAACCAGGACGCCGGCATCGACCAGGTAGCGGCGCCACGCGACCGGGTCGTCGGTCAGCCCCGCCAGCCGTCCGGTGATGGTCGCCTCATCCACCACCTCATCGGGGGCGAGCACCCGCGCGGCGAGCAGCTCGAACAGCGCCTCCCGGTCGGCCGAGCGTCGCGGCAGCCCCAGCACCCGGCCGCCCCGCACGAACCGCTCCGGGCCCGGGGCGACGCCCGGAGGCGCGGCGGCCAGCAGCGGCGAGAACGCGTCGACGCCGACCAGCGTGCCCCCGTCCGCAACGAGGCCCGCGCCGATCAGCCCGCGCAGCCGGCGCCGCTGGCCCGCGTTGAGATCGGCGGCCACGAGCGGCAGGCCGTCCGCCTCCGCGACCAGGATCCGGGCGTAGAGCTCGCGTCGGTCCGGGTCGGCGAGCGCCGCCACGACGTGTCGCCAGCGCGCATCGCCGGTCATCGGATCTCCTTCGCCTGCCCGGCCCAACCAGGCCGTGCGGTCGCTCCGGGGTGTCAGTCGCCCAAGGGGGCGAAACGGGCCCCCAGGGACCCCAACAGCTCCTCGCCGCCGTCCTCGGCGGTCAGCACCCACAGACCCCGGCCGGTGAGGGCCACCGTGTGCTCCCAGTGGCACGCGATCGAGCGATCCCGCGTCACCACGGTCCACTCGTCGTCCAGGGTGGCCGTCTGCTCGCCGCCGAGCGTCAGCATGGGCTCGATGGCCAGGCACATGCCCTTCACCAGCAGCGGCCCCCGGCCCCGCCGCCCGTAGTTGGGGACGTCCGGCTGCTGATGCATCGCGGTGCCGATGCCGTGCCCGGTGAACTCGCGGACGATGCCGTAGCGCACGGGTCGCCGGGTCACGAAGCCCTCGATGGCCGCGGAGATGTCGCCCACCCGGCCGCCGATCCGGGCCGCCGCGATGCCGCGCCACAGCGCCTCACGCGTGACCGCGGAGAGTTGCGCCACGTCGGGGGCCACCGACTCGATCTCGATGCTGACCGCGGCGTCGCCGTGCCAGCCCGCCACGATCGCCCCGAAGTCGACCGACACCAGGTCGCCGGCGGCGAGGACACGGGGCCCCGGGATGCCGTGGACGATCTCATCGTTGGTGGAGATGCAGGTCACCGCAGGATAGGGCGGCAGCCCAAACCCGGCCCCGTAGTGCAGGAAGGAGGACCCGGCGCCGGCGGCGGCCAACTGCTCGCGGGCCAGCTCGTCGAGCTCGGCGGTCGTCACCCCCGGCCTGGCGGCGGCGGCAACGCTCGCCAGCGTCCGTGCCACCACCAAGCCGGCGGCCCGCATCGCGATGATGTCCTCGGGTCGCTTGACCTCGATGCCGGAGCCGGCCACTACCGACCGAGTTTGGCCGACAGGGCCGCCAGCAACCGGGACTGGACCTCGTCGACCGTCCCCATGCCGTCGACCTCGATCAGCAGGCCCCGCTCGCGGTAGATGGCGAGCAGCGGGTCCGTCTCGGTGGCGTAGACGTCCATCCGGTGCCGGATGGTCTCCTCGTTGTCGTCGGGGCGGCCCTCCAGCTCCGCCCGGCGCAGCATGCGGGCGACGAGGGCGTCGATGTCGGCGGTCAGCGAGATGACGGCCTTCAGGCTCGTCCCCCGCACCTTCATGCGGGCGTCCAACGCCTCGACCTGACCGACCGTGCGGGGGAAGCCGTCCAGCAACCAGCCGGGACGGGCGTCCGGCTGCAGCAGCCGCTCGAAGACCACGTCGAGGGTCAGGCTGTCCGGCACGTACCCGCCGGCGGAGATGATCCGCTTGACCTGCTCGCCGAGCGCGGTGCGGTTGGTGATCGCGTTGCGGAAGATGTTGCCGGTCGAGATGGCCGGAATTCCGTAGTGCTCGGCGATCGCCGCGGCCTGGGTGCCCTTACCGGCCCCCGGCGGCCCCATGATCAGCATCCTCATCGTAAGAACCCTTCGTAGTTGCGCTGCTGAAGCTGGCTCTGGATCTGCTTGACCGTGTCCAGCCCGACACCGACAACAATAAGGATCGAGGTGCCCCCGAAGGGGAATTTGTTCTGAGTTCCGAAGATGATGAACGCGAGCGTCGGGATCAGCGAGATCAGCGCCAGGTACAGGGCCCCGGGCGCGGTGAGCCGCGACAACACGAACGACAGGTACTGCTCGGTGGGCTTGCCGGCCCGGATACCGGGGATGAAGCCGCCGTAC
>CAZBMH010000023.1:0-32476 GCA_964492685.1 uncultured Micropruina sp. | reverse complement strand
TACGGCCCGCCCGGCTGCGGCAAGACGATGATCGCGAAGGCCGTCGCCTCGTCGCTTGGGGGCTCGCACTTCCTCAACATCAAGGGCCCCGAGCTGCTCAACAAGTACGTGGGGGAGACCGAGCGCCAGATCCGGCTGATCTTCGCCCGGGCCCGCGAGTACGCCGCCGACGGGCGTCCGGTTGTGGTCTTCTTCGACGAGATGGACTCGCTGTTCCGCACCCGGGGCAGCGGGGTCTCGTCGGACGTGGAGAGCACCGTCGTCCCGCAGCTGCTCAGCGAGATCGACGGCGTGGAGGGGCTGGTGAACGTCATCATCATCGGCGCCACCAACCGCGAGGACCTGATCGACCCGGCCATCCTGCGGCCCGGACGCCTGGACGCCAAGATCAAGCTGGATCGGCCCAACCGGGCGGCGGCTCGGGAGATCCTGGGCAAGTACCTGCCGGCCGACACCCCGCTGAACGTGGACGGGGGGACGCCGGGGGAGTACCGGTCGCGGGCGATCGACGCCGCGGTCGAGGCGCTCTACGCGACGTCCGAGGAGAACCGGTTCATCGAGGTCACCTACGCCTCCGGCGACAAGCAGGTGATGTACGTCAGCGACTTCGTGTCGGGGGCGATGCTCGCCAACGTGGTGTCCCGGGCCAAGATGCTGGCCATCAAGGAGCACCTGACCGGCGGGCCGTTCGGCGTGCGCATCGCCCACGTCGTCGCCGCCTGCCGGGCCGAGGTTGCCGAGAACGAGGATCTGCCCAACACCACCAACCCGGACGACTGGGCGCGGATCTCCGGCAAGAAGGGCGAGCGGATCGTCTACCTGCGCACCCTGCAGAGCAGCCGGGAGCTCAGGGCCACCGACGATTGAGCGGGACGGGCCCGATCAGTTCGCGGTCCGGCGGCGCAGCCGGGAGGCCACGAAGCGTCCGCCGAGCATGGTCACGGCCAGGAACGTGCCGGCCACCGCGACGAAGCTCGGCTCGACGCCGCCGCCCGCCCGCGAGCGGATCCACATCCCGAACACCAGGGTGACCGCCCACAGCAGCAGGGACTCGGCGACTCCGGTGCCGCTGCCGCCGCGCGCGACGATGAACGTCCACCCCGCCAGCAAGGCGACCATGAAGGGCCAGGCGGTCTCGGCGAACCCGGCCAGATCCAGCCCCCGCTCGTGGGCGAGCCGCCCGATCAAGGCGAAGACCGCCACCGCCACCACATCACCGAGGAACCACCGGACACGCTGCACCCGGCCACTGTAGGCGCGGGCCGGGCACCTACGATGAGCGGCATGCCGGTGATGGGAACCGAGACCGAGTACGGGATCCTCGCCCCGGCCGCCCCCGAGCTGGACCCGGCGGTCCTCAGCGCCGCCGTGGTGGCCTGCTGGGACGGCCCGGCGAGCGCCGCCGAGCTCGAGGTGGCGGGGCCGATCCCGATCGAGGACGCCCACAACCGCTTCCTCGGCAACGGCGCCCGGCTCTACGTCGACCACGCCCACCCGGAGTACTCGGCGCCCGAGACGACGAACGCCTACGACGCCGTGGCCCACGACCTGGCCGGGGACGAGGTCGTCCGGCGCGCCGCGCTGCGGGCCTCGGCGCTGCTGGGCACCGGGGTGCGGCTGTTCAAGAACAACACCGACGGCAAGGGCGCCTCCTACGGCTTCCACGAGAACTACCAGGTGCCACGCTCCCTGCCGTGGGACGACCTGGTGGCCGCCCTGCTGCCCCACCTGGTGACCCGGCTGCCGCTGACCGGCGCCGGCCGGGTCGGCCTCGGCCAGGACGGCGCCACCCCCGGCTTCCAGCTCTCGCAGCGCGCCGACTTCTTCGAGCGGATCACCGGCCTGGAGACGACGCTGCGCCGGCCGATCGTCAACACCCGGGACGAGCCGCACGCCCGGGCGTCGGTGTGGCGGCGACTGCACGTGATCGCGGGGGACGCCAACCTGGCCCACACGTCGCGGTTGCTCACCGTCGGGACCACGGCGGCCGCGCTCGCCGGCGCGGTGGCCGGCGTGCTGCCCGCAATCGAGCTGGCCGACCCGCTGGCCGCGATCCGCGCCGTCAGCCGGGACCCGGCCTGCACCGCGCTGCTCGACCTGGCCGACGGCCGCCGGGTGCGGGCCCTGGACGTCCAGCAGGACTACGTGGACGCGCTGCACGCCTGGGGCGGGGCCGATCCGGCGGTGCTCGGGCTGTGGCAGGACACGCTGGACGACCTGCGGCGCGATCCGCGCAGCTGCGCCGATCGGCTGGACTGGGCGGCGAAGCTGCGGCTGCTGGGGCAGTACCGCGAGCGCGAGGGCCTGGGCTGGGCGGCGCCGCGGCTGGCCCAGATCGACCTGGCCTACGCCGACCTCGACCCGGGCCGCAGCGTCCACGCCGCCCTGGTGCGCGCCGGCCGGCTGCGCACCCTGATCCCGGACAAGGCCGTCGCCCGCGCCGTCGCCGAGCCGCCCGCCGACACCCGGGCGTTCCTACGCGGGCTGCTCGTCCGCGAGCACCGGGCGTCGCTGCTGGCCGTCGATTGGGCCGCCGTCCTGGTCCGCAGCAACCGCGGACGACCGGTGACGCTGCGCCTCGACGACCCCACCGACGCCACCTGCGAGGCGCTGCCCGACCTCGCGGGGCGGGGGCTCGATGCGGTCCTGGCGGCGGTGGGCCGATAGGCTGGGCGATCGAGCAGGAGATGACGATGGCCGAACGAGTGCACCAGCAGCGGGTGACCCGACGCGAGGAGACCCCCGCGGCGGCGTCCGCCACCGAGGCGACCCGGCAGAGCGTCGACTACGACGCCATCCTCGATCAGATCGACGCGGTCCTGGAGACCGACGCCGAGGAGTACGTCCGCTCCTTCGTCCAGAAGGGCGGCCAGTGAGCGAACCGAACCTCTCCCCGACGGTCATCATCGGGGCCGGGCTGGTGGGTGCCTCCGTGGGGTGCGCCCTGACGAAGGCCGGGGTGACTGTCCATCTGAGCGACGCCGTGCTGAGCCACGCCCGCGTTGCCGCTTCGCGCGGCGCCGGCACCACCGCCGCGGTCGATCCCAAGCAGGTTCGCCTCGTGGTGGCCGCCGTGCCCCCCGCGTCGCTGGCGGGCGTGATCGCCGACTCCCTGACGCGTTACCCCAAGGCCACCGTCACCGACGTGGGCTCGGTGAAGGGCACCGTGCTGGCCGAGCTCCGCGGCCTGGGCATCGACCTGTCCCGCTACGTCGGCTCGCACCCGATGGCCGGCTCGCAGCGCGTCGGGCCGCTGACGTCGCGTCCCGATCTGTTCGTCGACCGCACTTGGGTGATCACCCCGCACGACACCTCCAAGGCGAAGGCGGTGCTCGCCGTCCAGGAGCTGGCGCGGCTCTGCGGCGCCCGCCGGGTGTCGATGGGGGCCGCCCACCACGACGAGGCCGTCGCGCAGGTGTCGCACCTGCCGATGGTGATGTCGGCGCTGACCGCCGCCCGGCTCACCGCGATCCCCGACGACCACCTGAAGCTCGCCGGCCAGGGGCTGCGCGACGTCACCCGGATCGCCGAGTCCGACCCGAAGCTCTGGACGCAGATCATCGAGGCCAACTCGTCGGCCGTCCGCGAGGAGCTCGTGGCCGTCCAGGTGGCGCTGACCGACCTGCTGGCCGCCTGGGACGACCCGGCGGCGCTACGCGGCTTCTTCTCGCGGGGCCGGGCCGGCGCCCGGTCGCTGCCCGGCAAGCACGGGCAGACGCCGTCCGACTATGCCTATGTGGTGGTCACGATCCCCGACGCCCCGGGGGCGCTGGCCCGGCTGTTCGCCGACATCGACGCGGCCGGGGTCAACGTCGAGGACGTGCGCATCGAGCACGATCCTGAGCGCGAGGTGGGCTACCTCGCCGTGCAGGTGGCGCCCGAGAAGGCCGGGCCGCTGGAACAGGCCATGACCGCCGCCGGCTGGGCGTTGCGGTACGCCGAGGACGTGTAGAGGACGTGGAGGAGACCAACATGAACCATCCCCTGGTGATCGCCATCGACGGGCCGAGCGGCTCGGGCAAGTCGACGACCTCGCGGGCCGTGGCGAAGACCCTCGGCCTGGAGTACCTGGACACGGGCGCCATGTACCGCGCGGTCACCGTGGCCTTCCTGGATGCGGGCATCGCCTCCACCGACGCCGCCGGCATCATCGGCGCCACGCTGGAGGCCGAGTTGGAGGTCAGCACCGACCCCGACGACCAGTGGATCCGGGTCAACGGCCGCGACGTGACCGCCGAGATCCGCGAGCAGCGCACCTCCGCGAACGCCTCCGCTGTCGCCACCCTGCCCGAGTGCCGGGCGAACATGGTGGCGCGGCAGCGGGCGATCATCGCCGCGGCCCCCAACGGGATCGTGGCCGAGGGCCGCGACATCACCACCGTGGTGGCCCCGGACGCGGACGTCCGGCTGCTGCTGACCGCCGACCCGGAGATCCGGATGGCCCGCCGCAAGGCCGACCTGGGGGGCGCCATCGACAGCGAGGCGCTGCGCGACCAGGTGTTGCGCCGCGACGCCGACGACTCGACCCTCGTGAACTTCACCACCGCCGCGGACGGGGTCACGCACCTCGACTGCACCTACCTGACCCTTCCCGAAACGATCGAGGCGGTGCTGGATCTGGTCGCCACGACCACCGGCAGCACCGCGGACGCGAGCCGACCATGACCCAGATCAAACCCGTCGTCGCCGTCGTCGGCCGCCCCAACGTGGGCAAGTCGATGCTGGTGAACCGCATCCTCGGGCGCCGCGAGGCCGTCGTCCAGGACCTTCCCGGCGTGACCCGCGACCGGGTCTTCTACGACGCCCAATGGAACGGCCGCGAGTTCGTGGTCGTCGACACCGGCGGCTGGGCCTCCGACGCGCACGGCATGGCCGCGCAGATCTCGGAGCAGGCCGAGCTGGCGATGGCCACCGCCGACGCCGTGCTCTTCGTGGTGGACGCCAGCGTGGGCATGACGGACGAGGACGAGGCCGTCGTCCGGGTGCTGCGGCGCTCGAAGCGTCCCGTCGTGCTGGCCGCCAACAAGGTGGACGACGCCCGCAACGAGGCCGAGGCCGCCACCATGTGGAACCTGGGGTTGGGGGAGCCGCACCCCGTGTCGGCGCTGCATGGCCGCGGTTCCGGCGACCTGCTGGACGCCCTGCTCGACGTGCTGCCCGACGCCCCCGCGGAGACCTTCGAGGAGGTCACCGGGCCGCGCCGCGTGGCGATCGTCGGTCGTCCCAACGTCGGCAAGTCGTCGCTGCTCAACCGGCTGGCCGGCGAGAAGCGCGTTGTGGTCGACAACGTGGCGGGCACCACCGTCGACCCGGTCGACGAACTGGTCGAGGTCGGGGGAGTGCTCTACAACTTCATCGACACCGCCGGCATCCGGCGCCGCGTCAAGGAGGCCTCCGGGCACGAGTTCTACGCCTCGCTGCGCACCCAGAGCGCCATCGAGCGCGCCGAGGTGTGCGTGGTGGTCATCGACGCCTCGGAGACGATCGCCGATCAGGATTTGCGCATCCTCACCATGGTCGAGGAGGCGGGCCGCGCCATGGTCATCGCCTACAACAAGTGGGACCTGACCGACGAGGAGCGCCGGCGCTACCTCGGCCGCGAGGTCGAGCAGGACATCCGGGCGTTCGCCTGGGCGCCCTCGGTCAACATCTCCGCGCTCTCGGGACGCAACGTCGACAAGCTGTCGCGGGCCATCGAGGAGGCGCTGGACGGCTGGGAGACCCGGATCTCCACCGGACGGCTCAACGCCTTCCTGGGCCGCGTGGTGGCCGCGCACCCGCACCCGGTCCGGGGCGGCAAGCAGGCCCGCATCCTGTTCGGGACGCAGGCGCATACCTCGCCCCCGACGTTCGCCCTGTTCACCTCGGGCCAGCTCGACCCGCAGTACGTCCGCTTCATCGAGCGGCGGCTGCGCGAGGAGTTCGGCTTCTCCGGCAGCCCGATCCACCTCGAGGTGAGGGCGCGCGAGAAGCGCAGCAAGAAGTAGCCCTCCCGGGCCGGCGGCCGCTCAGCCGACGGGCGGCCGCTGGCCCGGATGGAACGGCGGGGCCAGGTGGCCGTTGGCCTGTGCGAACTCCGTCCGCTTCACCTGGTCCAGGAACATCACCGTCCGGTAGACGACGATGAAGGGCCACACGACAAGCTGGACCACGCTCTGCGTGGTGAGGGAGAACAGCAGCAGCGGCAGCCAGACGGCGAAGTAGATCGCCGGATTCGCCGCCGCAAACTCGGGATCGATACTGCCGCTCGGGCCGACACCCATGGCCTGCATCAGCAGGGAGAGCGGGATCTGCACCAGCGCGATCACCAGGGTGGCCAGCAGGTAGTAGCCGAGGGTCCGCCCGAAGGCGCCCTTGGTGAGGCGCCAGGAGCGGCCGGCGGCGGCCAGCCCGCCGCTGCCCTCCAGCGCGGCCGCCGGGTAGACGTAGAACCACTTGATGCCCAGGAAGATCGCGACCAGCAGGAGGGCGAGCAGCACGGGGACGATCGCCAGGATGGCGAGCGGCCCGACCTCGCGTGACTGACTGGCGAAGGGGGCGAGGAACGCAACCCCCAGGAGGGCGATGACCAGGAAAACCCCAACGCCGACTAGGAGCACGAAGGGCAGCACCCGTCGCAGGAAGCCGCGATTGGCACGGAACACCTCACCGATGGTGACGCTGTTCCCCTGGGCGCCCTGGTAGGCGGCCTCGATCACGAGGCCCTCGAACTTGATCGCCACGGACCCGCCAACAAGCATCCCAACGGCCATCAGGGCGAACGCCCCCAGAGTCGCCGAGTTTGGCAGGGTCGGCGGATCGAACGAGATCTGGCCGATCAGCACCACGAACCCCCCCATGAGCGGCAGGAGGGACAGCAGCATGGGCACCAGGACGCCCAGGGCGGCGAGGCCCAAGAAGAGCCCGAGGTGGGTTCGAAGGATCCTGAACGAGGATGAGAACACGTCGCCGACCTCGAGCGGGCGCGGCGGAAGAATTGGGGTGGGGGCAAGCATGGCGCCATCCTAACCGCCGGTGTTTCCGCGCCCGGCGGGCGGTGCGCGGCCTCACGAAGGCGGTTGAGGCCAGCCCCGATTGTCCGGCGAGGACCAGTTCTGCGTCGGCATGCTCGGGCCGGCGGGCGGCCAACCTTGTGCGGTCCCCGGCTGCTGTGGCGGCCACTGCTGTGGAGGGGGGTCGGGCTGCCACGGGTGCCCCCCGGGCATCGTGAACGGCTGGGGCGCCGGCGGATAGGGCGCCGGCGTGGGCGGGAACGAGGACGCGTGCTCCACCCGCCGTACCTGATCGAGGTACATCACCGTCCGGTACACCGACATGAAGGGCCAGGTCAGCCACTGGATTACCAGGCTGGCGAGCATGCTCCCGATGAGGAGGGGCCCCATCGTGGCCACCACGACGGCCACCGATGCGGTGCCGACCTCGAAGTCCTGCAGCTGGACCATGGCGCCGCTCATGCCCAGCTGGCTCACCATGCTGATCGGGATCGACAGGCCCCACACCACCAGCATCGCCATTAGCAGGTAGCCCACCGTGCGCCAGAAGGCGCCCCTCGTCAGCTCCCATGAGCGTCGGGCGCCGGCAAGACCGCCGAGCCCCTCCACGGAGACACTCTGGTACAGGTAGGCCCACCGGATGGCGACGATCCCGACCGCCAGCCAGAAGCCCAGCACCAGGAGCATCACCCCAAGGACGGCGAGGCCGTCCATCCCCCGTCCTCGGTTGCCCGAAAGCTGGGTGAGTCCGACGACCACCCCAATGAAGGCCGCGTAAGCGACGGCCGCGCCCAGGACCAGCAGCAGCAGGAACGGGAGGAGCCGACGAAGGAACCTTCGATTGCCCCGTAGCGCCTCGGCGGGGGTGGGACGGCCGCCTTGCGCGACCCGGAGCGCTGTCTCGATCATGACCCCCTCGCCCTTGAGCTGCACGAGGCTGCCCGCAAGGACGGCCACACCACCGAGAAGCACGAGGACGCCAACAAGCGGCAGATTGAGGGTGAAGACCCGGGGGTGGCTGGCCTGTTCGAGGAACAACCACGCGAGATACCCCAGCGGCGGCACGGCCAGCAGCGTCGGCACCAGGACGCCGACGGCGGACACTCCGAGGAAGGCACCGGCCCGCGACTTAAGGATCTGGATCGTGACGCTGAACACGCTCCCGACATCGAGCGGGCGAAACGGCAGCAGCGGGGTGGGGCCAAGCATGGGGCCATGCTAGCCGTGCCGTCCGACACCGGGTCTCGCGTGCGCGAGGCCTCCCGGAACCGTGTAAGGTGGCGTGCCGGGGCGAGGTGACTCGCTCCTTGGGCGGGGTGACTCGTCCAGGCGGGCTGTAGCGCAGCTTGGTAGCGCACTTGACTGGGGGTCAAGGGGTCGCAGGTTCAAATCCTGTCAGCCCGACGGGGTATACACCCTAGTGAAAGCTAGGTTCAGAGGACCGAGATTGCCGGTTGCATCTCTCATGCATCCTAAGCCTTCGAAAGCGGTCCGCTCTGACGGCCAAGAACGGCCCAAGGGATGCAATCCAGTCAGCCCAGAATTGCCCGTCGGGCGGGGTCTCTCTCAACCTCCAACGAGGTGTGCCGGCCTGTCGGGCGAGGCGGGTGGTGAGGTCGGGGATGCGTGTGGTGAGGCCCGCCAGAGCAGGTCGTGGTTGAGCGATCGGATGCTCACCCCCGAACAGATGGCACGCCGGCTCGGCGTCCACCGCTCGACGATCACCCGCAAGATCCTCGCTGGCGAGATCCGGGCAGTGAAGGTCGGCAATCGGCATCGTGTCCCGTACTCGGAGTTCCACCGGTACCGCGAGGACACGCTGGATCCTCCGCACCCGATGTCGAGGCGGAGCTGTTCGGTAACCGGTGAGCCGGCCCAACCTGTCCGCCGGAGCGGGCGTAGCGTGCGCGCGCACCTGCCGTGATCCGACTGGTTCGCCCAGCGAGCCGCGGCCCCAGATTAGGCGGGTGTGAGCGTCAGTCGCTGCCCGAGCGCGTCCGCCAGGCGCAGCAGCGTTGCTGCGGTTGGGTTGCCCGCACCGCGTTCGATGCGGCTGATCTCGGCCTGCTGGATGCCGGTCAGGGCAGAGAGGTCGGGCTGGGTCAGGCCCCGGGCCTTGCGGGCAGCGGCCAGTTGAGCGCCGAGTTGTTCGCGTTCGTCCATCTCGGCATCGAAGGCTGAGACCGCGGCGTCATAGACGCGTCGCGCGTCTTCGCTCCAGCCCGCCTTCGCAGCGGCCGCTAGTTCGTCAAAGCTCTTGCCCATCGTGGATCACCTCACAGCAAGTATGTGTTAAGCCACATACTTCGTCAATGCTTGCGCTTCCACTCCTGGTGCAGCCTGCGTGCCTTCGAGATCTCCCTCTGCTGCCGCCTATCCGAAGGGTCCCGCTTCTTGTCGTACCCGTGGTGCAGCAGCACGATCTTGTCGCCATGGAAGGTGCAGAACACCCGGATCAGCACGCTGCGATCAGAACCTGGCACCGCACCAGCATCAACACCGGCCTCAGACAGGATGGCCCGCAGCGACCGGCGGATCCGAAACTCGTACAAGCCACCACCGAGGGGTTTGCCCCATTCGCCCGCGCAGATGTCGATGCCCTGCACCGCGAGGCGTGCTCGATGGCGGCCGTCAGGACTGCCTGCTCGTACTCGGGTAGCGACGTGAAGAACCGTGCGAAGGCACTGCCCTCATACTCGATGCTCCACGCCGCCACGTCGACCATCCTGCCATCCGCGACCGGATGATCGGGAAGTGCCTGGGAGGTCGTCCGTGAGCTGGGGGCCTGGTCCGTTCAGGCAGTCATGCGCCCTGTTCTGCCGAATGCAGGATGTTGGCTGAGCATGACGAAGCCCGCCCGAACAGACGTAGCCGATGAGTGCTCCTCGGGGTGCGGCGGTTCGGTGCAAAGAATCTGCAGCTGGATGAACAAACAAGACCGATGCCTTCCTCCCAGGCTGTGTCTGGATGCAGATTTCTCCCAGTGCCATCCTCCGTAGCGGCTATTCCGTTCATGCCGCGGGTCGCGCGGTGGCATGCCGCAGATTCGGCGAAGGCTTGAACTCGTGCCCCCGGGGGGTCAGGTTGGGGGTTTCTCGGGACCTGCGTTCTGGGTTCTGCGGTGTAGATAGCCGATCGCGAGGCCGAGTGCGAGGAACCTGAATGTGTTGAAGGCGGCGGCGATAAGGACGTAGCGGGGGGCGCTGTTCGTGGTCGTGAGCAGTCTTGGGGCTATCTCGACGAGGATGGTGGCCACGGTCAACGCGATCAGGCTCAGAAAGACCGCTTTGAGGATGGGGCTTCTGGTTGGAATTGTGCCGTTGAAGCGGAGCAGGCAGGCGCTGACACCGATGCCGATGATCAAACCGGCGAGGAGGGCTTCAGCGAGCATGGGCAGGTAGGAGATCCCCAGAGCAGCCCGGTACTCCGCCGCGATGGGGGTCAGCGAGATCGCGAAGTTGGTCACCCAAAATCCCGCTGCTCCACCCAGACCAAGTCCTAATGCTCTGGTCCAGATCCCGCGTGAGTGAGTCGTGGTCGTCATCTCGATGGTGCATCGCTGCTGGCGACAGCTGGTGGCGGGGTGGGCGGGACGTCGATCCCGGGCGCGCTGGTCTTCACGCACTTGATGAGGAGCCACAAGGCCAGCCCGACCTCGGCGAGGAGACTCACGACGGTACCGGGGACCTTGATCTGTGGGTAGGTGGGCAGGAGGAACGCCTGGAGGAACCAGATCATTTCGGCGACTCCGTCGAGGATGAGCAGCACGCCCAGGATCCGCGGCAACAGGCCGGACTTGTAGACCAGGTAGCCGAGGGGGAACAGCCAGGTGCCGAAGAACAGCTGGGCGGCGACGAAGCCGGTTCGGTAGACGTTGACAGCGAGCAGGGCCATCGCCTCGGTCTGTGCCGGCTGGAAGGTTGGTAGCCCGACGCCTGCATCGACCATGAGCATCGCGGATACCAGCTGGAGCAGGCTTGCGCACTGGATGGCGACTCCGACCGCGTTGAGGAGGAGGAACAGCAACGCCAGGTCTTGGTTGACCGGCCGCAGCAGCACATAGAGCCCCCAGGCGGCCATCAAGAACAGGAAGGCTGACACGAATGCGACGACCAGGCCGAGCCGGAACGACCATTCGGTGGTGGTTATCGCCCTGTAGATCTGCTGAGCATTTCCTAGGCCTATGTTCCCCAAGACGTTGGCGAGGACTGACGTGGCGATGAACGCCAAGTACAGTCCGCCGGTGATCCTGGCCAACCCGGTTGCGCCGACACGGTCGGTGACTTCGAAGGTGGACAATGCGCCGGCGGTGGGGGCATTGACGAGGTACGGACGCATTGGTGTGGTCTTTCTGTGAGACCGGTCGAGGCTGTCGGCCGGGGTTAGGTGGATGCCGGGTCGTTACTGGTGGTGAGGCTGAGGATCTCGGAGCCGCGCAGCGCCTCGAGGAAGGGCTGGACGCTGCCGGTGACGCGGCATTGCAGGACGAATCCTTCGACCCGCACGTCGCTGACCCCGGAGGCGCGAGCAACTCGTTCGATGGGTGGTTTGCCGACGCAGCTCACCTCGATGGTCCGGCTCTTCTGCTCCTCGCTCATGCCTCCAACCTAGGAATGGCCGCACGGTCGGGGGCACCCGGGGAAACACGCATCCAGCACCTATTTCCGCGCGGCGTTGAGCGCTGACCTCCTGGGGTGGTTACCTGTTGTCATGACGCGGACGGCGCAGGTGCCGGGCAATCTGGCTGCGGAGGCCAGCAGTTTCGTGGGTCGCCGCCACGAGGTCGCCGAACTCCGGTCGAAGCTGGCCTCAGCACGGATCGTCAGCCTCGTCGGGCCTGGCGGTGTGGGGAAGACCCGCCTTGCTGTGCGGGGCGCCACCGACCTCGGCCGGGGATTCGCCGACGGCGCCTGGCTGGTCGAACTCGCTGAGGTGCGGGATCCCGCGCTCGTACCCAACGCCGCAGCCAGAGCCCTCGCCTTGCGCGACCAGTCCCCCGGCGGGGCGCTGGCCCTGGTTTTGTCCTTCCTGGCCGACAAGGAGCTTCTGCTTGTGCTGGATAACTGCGAGCACCTCCTCGACGCCGCAGCCGGGCTGGCTACCGCGGTGGTGGAGGCGGCACCGCGGGTGAGGGTGCTTGCCACGAGCCGGGAGCCACTGTCGGTGCCCGGGGAGCAGGTGCTGCCCGTCCCGCCGCTGGAGTTGCCGCTCGACGACGAGGCCGAGCCGCTCGGGTTGCTGGGACAGAACGAGGCAGTGTCGCTGTTCATCCAGCGCGCGGCCGGCGCGTCCGGGGCGTTCGAACTCACCGCGGACAACCGTTCGGCGGTCGTCGGTCTCTGCCGTCGCTTGGACGGGCTGCCACTGGCCCTGGAGCTTGCTGCGGTCCGTACCCGGGTCCTCAGCGTGCAACAGATCCTGGGCCATCTCGACGACCGGTTCGCGCTGCTCACGGGGGGCAACCGGGTCGCCCTGCCGCGCCACCAGACCCTCCGCACGACGCTGGACTGGAGTTACGAGCTCCTCCCGGCCGGATCACAGGCGGTACTTCGGCGATTGTCGTTGTTCGCCGGCCGCTTCACTCTCGAGGACGCCGAAGCGATCTGTGGGAGCGGAGAAGGCTCCTGGCGCGTGTTGGACTCGCTGTCCTCGTTGGTGGACAAGTCGCTGCTGCTGAAGGAGGACGTCGGGCCGCTGGCCAGCTTCCGGCTTCACGAGACCACCCGCGAGTACGCGGCGGACAAGCTGCGTCAGTCGGGTGAGGAGCGAACCGTCCAGCGGGACTTCGGGAACTACTACGTGTCGCGGTGCCGGGAAGCTGCAGACGGGGCACGGTTCCACCTCGTTGAGTGGCTGGAGTGGATCGACCTTGAGATTGACAACCTCCGCTCGGTCCTGCACCGCCTGCGGTGCGACGGGGACCACGAGCAAGGTCTCCAGCTGGTGGGTGCCCTCGTGTGGTACTGGGTGACGCGGGCCACCACTGAAGGACAGCGGTGGGTCAACCTCTTCCTCGACGCGGCCCCCGACGACCCCAGGACGAACCCGGGCGCCCATTTCCTGCGGGGCTTCCTCGCTATCCTCCAGGCCGACCCCATAACCGCCCGGCGGGAACTCGAGAGAGCTGCAGACGCGGAGCGCGCAGCCGGAACGTCACGCCAGCTCGCCGAGACACTGGCGATGGCGTCGGTCGCCGCGAACATGGCCGGTGATCACGCGTCCGGCCAACAGCTGTGCGACGAGACACGAGCGGTGGCCGAGCAGCTCGGTGACCTGGAGGCAACCCTGGCATCTCTCCAGGCCCAGGCGATGAACGGGGTGTTCGCCGGAGATCTCGAAGCCTTCCGGACCGCCTCCTCCCGGGCCGAACCGCTCAGCCGGGCAGCCGGCGATTTGTACACCCTGGAGATCTGGTTGATGAACCAGGGATTCGCCGCTCTGCTGACCGGTGACAAGGACCCCACACCCCACTTCGTCGAGGCACTTCAGATCGCCGACCGCATCGACGACCGCGTGACCCAGTTCCATCTGGTCGGCGCCCTCGGCATTCAGGCGGCAGCCACTGGCGACCACTCTCGCGCCGCCCGGCTCTTCGGCGCCACCGAACGGCTCCGGACCGAGACCGGCGCCAAGGTCAACCCTGTCCTGGCACCCCTTCTGGAAGCCCGCAAAGCCGACCTCCGAACCCAGCTGGGTGGATCACCCTACGACGCCGAGTTCAGAGCCGGTGCCGCGATGAGCAGGTCGAACGCCCTCACCCTCGCCCTCGGGGCATCCAGCCAACCAGAGCAACCAGACGACCCGGCCCGACTCGCCCCGCTGGCCAAACGCGAAACCGAGGTCGCCCGCCTGATTGCGCAAGGACTCAGCAACAAGCAGATCGCAAGCCGCCTGTTCATCTCCGAGCGAACCGTCGAGAACCACGTCCGCAACGCCATGGACAAACTCGGCTTCACCTCACGAACCCAAATCGCCACCTGGGCCACACTCGCCCACGCGACGACGCGCCAAGCCTGACTGAACCGGCATCGTCCGGAGACTCGCTGGTTGACTCCTCAGCTTGCTGCTGACAGCTGCCTCGCCACAACAAGGTCATGACCCCGCGACGAACCGTCGGCTCCTTCACACTCAAGCTGCGCTGCGTGGACCCGACACCCTCAGGCATGACCTCCGAGGCCCACCAAACCCGTCCCACTTGTTACGCTCGCCACGCGGGAATCAGAAGGTGCCCTCCTGAACGGGCTGGGACTCAGCAACCCCCCATCGGCATCCGGCTGTTCATCTCCGAGCGAGCCGTCGAGAACCACGTCCGCGCCATCATGGACAAACTTGGCTTCGTCTGACGACTCAGATCGCCGCCTGGGTCACCCCTCGCATAACCCCGCTGCTAGGGACACTGGGGCCTGACCCCTTGCCAGGTGCCGACGTCCCACCCGCCAGCTCGCGCTGTCCCCGAACTCTCGGGGCTCGTTGCGCGCTCGACGGCCGCGGCTGAGTCAGTCGTGCGTAAGTCGGCTGAGCCCGGGGCCGAGGAGGGCCAGAAGTGTCGCGGCTGCGTCCGAGGGGATCACGTCGCGGCCGTGCTCGAGCCACCACAACATGGCGGCCCAGACCGCGCCGCTCAGGGCGGCCGCGACTTCGCCGCGTTGTGATTTGGTCAGGTCGGGCGCGGTCAGGTCGAGTCGTTCCCGGATGTGTGCGGTGATCCGGTCCCGGAACGCCACCACCATCGGCCCACCACGGCCCAGCAGGAGGTAGGGCTCTGCGAGAACGCGATGGTGGGCGAGGTGTTCGAACAGGCCGGGCACGAAGGCGAGGCAGTGGCCCGGCCCGCTCGCCGGCACGATCTCGACAGCGCCCAGGAAGGCGTCAGCCAGGAGCGCGTCCCGGTCCTCGTAGTGGGCGTAGAACGTGGAGCGCGAGCAGTGGGCGTGGGCCACCACGTCCGCCACCGAGATGTCCTCCCAGTCACGGGTCCGCAGGAGGTCCAGCAGGGCCCCCCGGAGCCGGAACCGGGTGCGGACCGCCCGTGGATCTGCCGTTGTCGGACACATGCCCGCCTCCTGTCCGGGACTGCCTGGGTTCATCATGGCGCACGCGGCCAGGGTGCCGGATCGTGGAAGCAGGAAGTCCAACCTCAGGAGGAACCCGTGACCACCACGACCCTGCCCGCGGCCACGCGGACACGAAACCATCCGGACCCTGTCGAGCGGGCCCGGCAACTCGGCACCGCCGCAGCCCTGCTCGCCATGCCCGCCATCTTCGTCTTCGCATTCGCCACCCACCCCGAGCTGGGAAGCCTTCGGCCGCTGGAACCGGCCGAGTTGATCCTGCGGGCACGCGGCAACCCCGTCCTGCAGTTCGCGCACGCGCTGGTGACCCTCAACACCGCCCTCCTGGTCGTCGTCGCCGTCCATCTGCAGTCACTGCGTCGGACAGGCCGCGGCGCATGGGCGAGTCTGGTCGGAGGGGCGATGGCGGTGCTCGGTGCGTGCCTGCTTGCCGCCGACAAGGGAGCCATGTGCCTGACCATGAGCGCGCTGGACAGCCTCGACGACACCACCTTCACCGCGATGATGCCGGGCCTGGTCGCCATCTTCGACAAGCAGGGCTCGATGGTCCTCATCTGGGGGATGGTCCTGCTGCCCCTCGGCGTCGCCGTGCAGGCGATCGGGCTGATCCGGGCCCGTCAGTGGCCGACCTGGCAGGCCGTCACCCTGCTCGCCGGCTCGCTCCTGATCGCCGCACCCGACGGCATGGAGATCATCAACCTCGCCGCGGCCCTCGCGCTCCTGGTCGCCCTCATGCCCGAAGCCGTCCGGCTCGCCCGGGACACGTCGACGACCACGCCCGGCTCGGCGGCGTCGCGCTGCCGAACCTGCCGCCACCGCCTCGCCGCGGCAGCCACCAAGAGGACCTCCTGATGCTGGCCGTTTGCGTTGTGGCGGCCGTCCTATCCCACCTGCATTCGCGTCGCTCCCAAAGCGAGCGATACGCCCGCGGCCCCATGTTGAGGGGCCCGTCGGCCAGACATGTCGGCCTGTACGTCTGCCCCGTCACGCAAGCCTTACGAAGGTGATCCCGATGATCTCGCAATCGATCAAACTGCCAACCGACACCCAATCAGCCAACAAGGCCACCGCCGCTCGTTTCATCGGTGCCTTCAACCACGACGACTGGGACGTCGTCCGGGAGATCGTTGCCAACGGCTTCGTCTTCCACCATCCCATCGGCGGGACTGTCGAAGCCGGTCCAGATGGCATGGTGGCGACCTGGGCCGGCTTCAAGCGGCTCTCGCCGGACTCCTGGCACCCCATCCCGATCCTCGTCGCCGAAGGCGACTACGTGGCCGTGCTCCTGCCGACCTACGGCCACTTCACCGGCCGCTCCGACCAGGCCCCGGCGCCGACGGGCGGGCGTCTCGACTACGGCATGGTGAACATGGTCCGGTTCGAAGCCGGCAAGCTGGCCGAGATGTGGTTCGGCATGGACCCGCTCTCCGAGCTGCAGCAGATGGGCGTGGCGCCAGTCTCACCGCCGCGTACCTACCGACCGATCGAGCAAGCGAACCGCGCGGCCTTCATGAGCGCCACCGAGATGGGGCCCGCCGACTACGACAACGTGACGGCGTTCGGCGATAGCGTCATCGCCTTCTCTCCGCCGCAGGCGAACCCGGCGTCGGTGAGTCGGCTGACCGAAGTCCACCGGTTCGCCGGCGACGATCATGCGCTCGTCTACTCGCACGAGATCACGACCGATCCGCCCTATGGCGGGGATCCCTCGGTCGATACGGCGACAAGTCGCGACCTGGTCGGCCGATGGTTCGAGGACGTGCTGCGCGGCCACGATCTGGCGGCACTGGCCGAGATCGCATCCCCGCATGTCATGGTGCACCCGACGGCGATGCCCTGCGAGGCCAGTCACTACACCGCGCCTGGGGCCGAGCAGTGGCTCCAGGCGCAGTGGGCCGCCTTCCCGGACCTCGCGGTCGTGGGCGACTCCTCGGTCGCGAGCGGCGACATCGTGGCGGTGCGGTGGCATGCGTGGGGAATATCGCAGGGTGCCTTCCTGGGTGTCGCCCCGACCGGCCGAACCGTCGACTACACCGGACTCTCCATGTACCGCGTCGAGGACGGCAGGATCGCCGAGATCTGGGAGACGCGGAACACGCTCAGCGTCCTCCACCACCTCGATCCGCGCATCGGAGGCGGACACCACCACTGATCGACTCCAGGTGCAGCGAACCGCTGCCCGGACTGCCCAGAAAGGAACACTGAACCATGAGCGCCACGATCGTGAAGACGACGGACACGGCAGAGAAGGTTCCCGTGTCGAAGCGCTTCTTCCCAGGATTGCTACCAATGCTCGGCCACGACAGGTACGGACGCGTCATCACGAGGTACCGCGAGCTCTACTCGAACCACGAACTCCCAGCCAACCCCCAACTGCGATGGCATCTGGTCGAAGGGATCCTTCCAGGCCTTGCCTTGTACCAGGTCCTCAGGGAAAGCGGCGAATCACAAGACGTCGCGTTGGGAAGCGTCGATCGAGCGTTCGATCAGCTCTTCGCCGGCGATGCCGAGCAGATGAGGCGGATCGGGCGTCTGCCCTTCGCCTTGCCGCTCTTGAGGGTGTTTCTCAAGCCACTCATGCGGAAGTACCCGCCCGAGGGTTGGGCGATCGAGTGGAAACAGAACTCCAGGGACGGGATCCGGTTCGACATGACGACGTGCTTCTATCACGCAACCTTGTCGACCCTGGGAGCCCCGGAGCTGACCGCCGCGTTCTGCCGGGTCGACGACCTGATGTACCGCTCGATGTCTCGGTACGTGTCGCGGCAGAGGACGACGACGATCGCCAGCGGCGATACACGTTGCGACTTCTGCTTTGCCTCGACACGCCAATCGCGCCAGGGAACCGAGTGGACATGATGCCTACATCTCAAACCGCCGGACCTCACGAAGCGCCAAGCTCGCCGCGCTGCGCGTGTTCGAGCTCGCCGGTGTGCGAGCGCTGTCGGTGAGTGTCCGCCCGGGCCCAGGAAGGAGCTGGGGCAGGACTGCGTGGCCTGGTTGGTCACGCGCCATGACGTGATTCCCTGGGCTCGACGTCCGCCTGCGGCCGGTTCGGGCGTCGTGGGGGCATCGAGTTCAGGAATGGCGTCATCGTCGACAGCGACCTGGGTGTCGAGTGTGAACTGGTCGGCCGCGCTTTCTGGAGCAACCCACGGCAGGTTGGCGCGTCCGCTACTGGCCGCGCTGGGTGCGCGTTGCCCGGTTTTTCGTCGGGTTGCCCGCCTTGAACGGGCAATATGGTCAGATGCGGGTAGGGACTTGGAATCTGGCGGGCCGCTGGAGCCCCCACCATCTGGAGATGCTCCTTGCCCAGGAATGCGACGTATGGCTGCTTACCGAAGTGCGAGCCGACGTGTCCCTGGCGGGATTTGATTCGCACCTCACCGCCGCGAAGATGGCCACCCGCAGGCACTGGGCCGGCATCTACTCCCGCACCCCACTCCAACCCCGGCCAGACCCGCACCCAGCCAGCGCAGCCGCCTTTGGGCTGGGCCTGACTTGGTGCAGCAGCATCCTCCCTTGGCGATCCTGCGGAACCGTGCCCTGGGGAGACGGCGCAGCCAAAGAGAAAACACGACGGGCACTGGATCAACTCGCCAGCGAACTGCCGGTCGGTGCCCTGATCTGGGGCGGGGATTGGAATCACGCCATGCAGGGCCGCGAGTACGCGGGCAGCGTCGCCGGCCGAACCGCGATCAAGGCTGCGGTCGCTGATCTCCAACTCACCGTGGCCACCGAGGACTCACCGCACTGCATCCCAGGTCTGCTGACCATCGACCACATCGCCGTTCCTCAAAGCGCCCGCATACACGCCGTGAATCGGATAGTTGCGGAGGACCACTCGGGGAAGCGGCTCTCCGACCACGATGCCTACGCGATCGACGTGACCGTTTCCTAACGCCCGCTCTTGCCGCACCCAGGACGCTTGGCTTGGACGGCCTCGCCTAGGCCGGTGACGGTTCGCTTCGCTGGCCAACGGAAGCGCCACTACGCGGATCGGCGCATGAAGCGACTGTCGCAGCGAGGGTCAGGCCGGCCGCAGGTTGTCGGCCGCCCAGTTGGCGATTCGCTGGTTGCGCGCTGTCACGAACGCGATCGAGTTCTGGCGGAACTC
Organism: uncultured Micropruina sp.; assembly: GCA_964492685.1. Taxonomy (GTDB): domain Bacteria; phylum Actinomycetota; class Actinomycetes; order Propionibacteriales; family Propionibacteriaceae; genus Micropruina. The sequence goes on along the minus strand of CAZBMH010000023.1, from coordinate 13,295 downwards.
CCGGTAGCTGTCGATATCTGCCGGGATCGCGGAATTGCTGAAGCCGTGGAAGGGCAGGAAGTACCGCACCTCCTGCCGATCGCGTTCGACGAGGTCTTGGAGCAGGAAGAAGTCCACATAGCCTCGGAAATCCTGGAACAACGCGAAGAACCGCTCATAGCGCTGAATGGTGGCTCCCAGCGGAGTCTCGGCGTCGCCGACGTAGTACCGCCGGATGCACTCCAGGGTCAGATCCATCCGATCAGCGATGCTCCTGCGACTCATTCCGCGTGCGGAGTTGATCGTCGGTTGGTCGTCGACCTTGTTGCTCGGGAAGACCATCATTCCGCCGATGGTGTAGCCGATGTGCTCGAAGACTTCCACCTCATCAGAATTCAACCGAGCCGCGATCTCGGCGGTGCCGCGCCAACCCTTGTAGGTTGCGATGACCGAATCGCTGCTGAGAAAGAACTCCCCGAGCTCGGAGCGGTGGTGCAGGTATTCGTGGGGCGTGGTCGTATCCAACTGGAAGGTCGGTCCGGCCGGCAGCGGCTTGCTCCACAGCAGTTGGTGGTAGCGACGAAGGGTGGGGCTACTGCGATCGGGGTCATCGGTAGTGGCATCGCTTCGAAAGTCGAACGTCGTGTCGATCAACATGCGAAGAGCATCTCAGTGCCCACCGACAACTGGGGCGAAGTGGAAGGCGTCCGCTTCCAAAGCTCCCATACGCCGGCTGTTCTCTAGGAGGCCGCCGAGCCAGCAAGATCCAGACACGTGCGCGGTGGCGCAACAGCCATCGCACCTGCCTCGGGAGCACTCCCGTTCCGCACGCTTCTGCCGCGAGGCGCGCGGTCGAAGTCTGCGAGTCCTGCTCGACCGTTGCTGGGATGGGCGCGCTGGCCCCATCGGCATCGTCGAGTTTCGAGGCGATCGTCGACCCTGAATCAGACCCAGGTCACCTTGCCCATGCCGTCCACCTCTGTGTCCAAGCTCGACGACTCCCGGATGACCGCAGAGGGCTCCTCGCTGCCCTCTTCATGTGCGAGAAATCGAGTCCGCGATGGAACCTCCGAATATCGGCGAGTTGACCCGCGCACCGTGGCCCGATCGGGACCTCCCCTGCACGGCCACCATGATGATGACGGGCGCGTTGTCAGCCTCTTGGGGTGCGCGAGCATCACATCCGCGCGGCTGGGATGCGTTGCGAGATGCGGTCGAGGTCGGCGATCTTGATCCGGATGGCCTTGCGGCCGATCTTGTAGGCGGGCAGTTCACCGGCGGAGATCCGCCGCCGGATGGTCCGGGTACACACGCCGAGGATCTCGGCAGCTTGGGCAAGGGTGAGCCACTGCGATGTCGCCACTGCGCTGGCACTCATGGGAGTCTCCTTCGTCGACGGGACCAGCGCACCGCGGCTGAGATCTGAACCAGACGTAGAGACTCCGTTGGAGCTCAAGCTGAGGGAATCACAGCCATCGCCGGACTGGGCCGTTGTGCCATCCCTAAGCCCAAACGAGGCACGATCGGGACGTTTGGGTCCGCGGTTTCTCAGTCTCTTCTTCGCTTCGAGGCCGTCGATAGGCATCGCGTCGAGCTCCTGGTCGTCCGTCTTCCTAGCCACGTCAAAGGGTCCGACCTACCCTGAAACCCAACATTCACGAAGTTCTTGGACGTGGGGGCGTCCCAATCGACCTGGAGGTGGGCTTAGGGAGGGGTGAAAGGAAGGAGGCGGCGCATGACGTCCTCGTCGTCGCTGGTCGTCGGGTGCCTGGCGGCCATTCTGCTCTCTGCCTGCACGTCGTCGAGCCCTCCCACGGCTTTCGAAACGGTGCCGAGTGCGACGGAGTCCCGAACCACCTCGGCATCGGGCATCCCCGCGCCGACGCCAACCCCGACGTGGTCGGAGGAGCAGGCGGCTGCTGTCGAGGCCGTGGACGCCTACTGGGCGGCCATTGGGCGGATCGAGGTGAATCCGGCCGGCTTCAGTGAAGCGGAGATGCAGGCGATTCTCGGGAAGGTGGCCGGGCCCGAAGTCGTAGCCGCGAACGTCGGCTCGTACCTGGGACTGAAGAAGCGCGGGTTCCGGTACGACGGCACGGCTGTGGCACTGACCACAAAGGCCAGCGAGCCATCCACCGTCTCCTACGGTGTCGAGGTCTTCGTCACCCGATGCGTCGATCAGCGAGGGTTGCGGGTTGTTGACGCCTCCGGCGTTGAGGTGAGTGAGGAAGATCTGGGCTTCCGAGTCCCTGACTTCAATCTCCGGCAGTACACGGTCGTGAGGACAGAGGACTCCGATGCGTTCATCGTCTACGGTCTCGATCCCGCGAAGGGAGAGTGCGGACCATGATCTCGCGCACGCTCGTTGCGGCCTTCACGGTGATCGCGGCTGCGCTCTCGTCGACTCTCACGGCTTCTGCCGACCCGGCCACATGCGATGACCGAACCGACGAATGCCAGGTCAAGTTCATTATCGAGGATCCGGCGCCAGACCCTCCGAAGGACGATCCCGCGACTGGTAAGCCCACGAAGAAGGTCACCCCGAACTGCAACGAATTCGCCGGCCCGACGGTGGTCGCTCCTGCTGGAACCTCGCCGTCCGACCTGCTACCGGAGGATCGTCCCGAGCCTGGCTGGGTGCGGGTGACCTGCCTGCTGGCGGGCGAGGAGATGTGGCTGTGGATGGACCCGGGAGTGAACGCCGAGACCATCGCGCGGACGCTGCTGGCGCGCCTCCAGCTGGAGCCGGTTTCGATCGGCTGGACGCCGCTGCGGGACGGTGCGCTGGGGATCGTCGGTGTTCCTACCTGGCTGTGGGTGGAGAACCCCGGCCGGGAGACGTGGGGGCCGGCCACGATCAGCGCGGCGGGTGTCTCGCTGACGGCGAAGGTCGAGTCGGTCACCTGGTCGATGGGCAACGGCGACGAGGTTCGTTGCGCGAACAAGGGGACGCCTTGGCGGCTGGGGATGGGCGCCGACCCGTCGCCCACCTGCGGATACACCTACCAGGAGCAGGGCGAGTATGAAGTGACGGCGACGGCGCACTGGGTGGCGCGGTGGTCGGGGTATGGCAGGTCGGGCTCGATTCCGTTGAGCCTGTCCCAGGAGCGGACGCTCGATGTCGGCGAGATCCAGGTGATCGTCACCAATCGCTGACCCCTGTGAGGCCGCGGCCTCGCATCTCTGGAACCTCTCCACCCTCGGAGGCGACATGAAGGCGAACACAACCACTCGACCCCCGGCCGCGCCGGCGACCGACCTGAACGGACGTACCGCCCCGGCGCCGGCTTCACCGCCCGGCCGCCTGCGTCGGCGTCCGGCGATGGTGCTGATGTCCGTGGGTCTGACCGTCCTGGGTGGGGTGTTGGGCTTGACGGTGTGGATGACCGCGACCAACTCCGTCGAGGTGGTGGCGATGCGCGCACCGGTCGATCGGGGCGGGGTGATCGTGGCCGAGAACTTGATGGTGGTCCGGGTGTCGGTCGACCCGGCGATCCAGGTCGTGCCGTCTACGCAGCTGCAAAGCTTGGTCGGCAAGCGGGCAGCCTCGGACCTGGCCGCAGGCAGCCTGGTGAGCCCGGCCGAGGTGACCGACGCAATCGGTCCGGCGACGGGGGAGTCGATCGTGGGGATCGCGCTGGGCACCGGCCAGCTACCGGCCGAGCCCCTGCGACCGGGCGATCGGGTCCGGCTTGTGCTGACCCCTGCCGCCCAGGGTGAGGTGGTGACCTCGCAGGTGGCGATCGACGCCGTGGTGCAGGGCGTGACCAGCCCGGCGGCGGACGGTCAGACGGTGGTGGTTGACCTGGTGGTGCCGGCCCCGCGGGCTCCGGAGGTGGCCGCACTGGCCGGGACGGGCCGGGTAGCTCTGGTTCTCGACTCTAGGGAGCGCTGAGCCGTGCTGACCGTGATGGTGTCGGCCTCTGGTTCGCCCGGGGTGACTAGTACGGCGCTCGGTCTTGCTGTGCGCTGGACGCGTCCGGTGGTCTTGGTGGAGGCCGATCCGACCGGCGGCTCGGGGATTCTTGCGGGGTTCTTCCGCGCTCAACTCGACCATCCCGGCTTGATCGACCTGGTGATCGCGCAGCGTTCTGACCTGCTGGCTGATGCGTTGCCGCGGCTGCTGCTGCCGATCGAGGGCACCCAGGCCTCGGTGCTGGTCGGTTCGCGCTCGCACGAGCAGGCCGCGGGGATCGCCCAGTTGTGGCAGCCGCTGCTCGACGCGCTTCGTCAGCTCGAGCCGACCGGAACCGACGTGATCGTGGACGCCGGCCGGCTCGGCCTGAACGGCTGGCCGCACCATCTCGTCACCGGCTCGGATCTCACGCTGTTGATGGTCCGAGCGGACCTTCCCGGTCTGGCGGGGGCGCGTTCCTGGGCGAACACCTTGGTTGCCGACGATCTGGCGGGTGACCATCAGACCCGGGTGCTGTTGGTCGGTGAGGGTCGCCCGTACGGACGGGGCGAGGTGGGCCGGACCCTCGGGGTGCCGGTCCTGGCCTCGATCGACCACGACCCGGCTTCGGCTGCGGTCTACTCCCACGGACGCACCCCGCCGCCCCCGCGCTGGTGGCAGCGGATCGGCCGCGGGCCGGACGCCGCCCGGGCAGCGTTCGACGCCTCGGACTACGTCCGTTCGCTGGTGGCCGCCGCGGAGGCGATCCGCGCGGTACCCGCACCGCAACCGATGAGTCCGTTCCGCAGCGTCCTGGCCCAGGCCGCCGCCGCGGCTGAAGGAGGGACGAGACGATGACTGACCCCGTCTTCGACGAGCCTGCTCGGCTGCCACTGTTCACAGGGGGCTCCGGCGTCAACGGCCACACCCGGCCGGGGCGAGTCCGGTCGACCTTCCGCCTTGCGCCGGCCACGGAGCAACAGGCAGCGCCTCCAGCGTTCCTCGTTCCCGCCGAGGGACTCCCGGCCGGCTTGCGTCCGGTCGCCCGGCCACCGTCCGGTCTGGACTGGGCGGAGGTCGCCCGGTTCCGGCGGGACGCGTCCGCGGCGCTGACCGAGGCGATCGGGAAGCAGCCGGGGATGGCGAAGGCGGAGCAGGAGGAACTCGGACGCTCGATCATCGCCTCCCTGTTGGCGACCGATGACGCGGTGTCGGTGGCCGAGCGTGGCCAGGCTCGGACGCTCCCGGAGACCCGAGGGCTGGCCGATGCGGTGTTCGACGCGCTCTTCCGGCTGGGTCGGCTGCAGCCTCTGCTGGACGACCCAGCGGTGGAGAACGTGATCGTCACCGGGTACGACCGGGTGGTTGTCGAGCTTGCCGACGGGAGCCTGGTGGAGGCCGAGCCGGTCGCCGACAGCGACGAGGAGCTGCTGGACTTCTTGTCGTTCCTGGCGTCCAGGTCCGAGAACCCGCGGCCGTTCAGCCCGTCCCAGCCCTCGTTGCACCTTCGGCTGGAGGACGGCTCCCGGCTGGCCGCGGCCAGGGACACCGCTCGTCCGTCGGTGGTGATTCGGCGCCATCGGGTCCGGCGGGTGACCCTCGACGAGTTGGTGGAGTGGGGGACCTTGTCGCCGACGATGGCGAACCTGCTCGCCGCCGCGGTCAGATCCCGGCATTCGATGGTGGTGTCGGCGGTCAGGGCGACGGGAAGACGACCCTGGTGCGTGCGTTGTGCGCCGAGATCGACCCGTGGGAAACGATCGGCACGTTCGAGACCGAGTACGAGCTGTTCCTCCACGAGCTGCCCGAGCAGCACCGGATCGTGCACGCCTGGGAGGAGCGTCCGGGGTCGGGGGAGCGGACCGGGGACGGGCGTTCGCCCGGTGAGCGCCGGACGCCGGAGCAGGTGATCGACTCGTTCCGGTTCACGCTGTCGCGCCAGATCCTCGGCGAAATCCGCGGCCCGGAGGTGTGGTCGATGATCAAGCTGATGGAGTCCGGTGCCGGCAGCCTGTCGACCACGCACGCGGCGAACGCGTACGCGACGATGCGCAAGCTGATCACCTGTGCGATGGAGTCCGGCCCGCATGTGACGATGGAGCTCGCCGCGAGCAAGCTGGCCGACACGATCGACTTCGTCGTACAGATGCGCTGCGAGATCGTCCGCAGCACCCGGCCGGGCACGGTCGGACGCAAGGTGCGCCGGGTCTCCGAGATCCTGGCCGTGGAGACCGGCGAGGACAACAAGCGGTACAGCCTCACCTCGGTCTTCCGGACCGTGAAAGGGCAATACGGCATCGCCGACACGCCGCCCCCGCAGCCCGTCCTGGAGGCACTGATCGAGAACGGGTTCGACTACGCCGGCTTCCTGGCCGAGGCCGAGGCGAACCCGAGGCGGCAGCCATGAACGGACTGCTCGCCGCCCTCTCGGGTGCCCTGATCGTGGCGGGGATGCTCGGTGTCGTCGCCGGGCTCCGCCCAGTACCGGAACGCCCACCCCGGCCCCTACGACCCCGCCCGGCCTGGTGGGTCTCGATCCCACCTCGCCGCCGGTGGGCGGCTGTGGCTGCCCTGGCGGTCGGTGTCGTGGCTGGCGCGTTCACTGGCTGGCTCGTGCTGATCGTCGTGCTTCCTGCGGTGGTGCTGGGGCTGCCGGTGCTGTTGTCGACCTCGACCGAGTCCGGCCGGATCGCCCGGCTGGACGGGATCGCGGAGTGGACCCGGAACCTGTCCGGGGTGCTGATCGCCGGGCAGGGTCTGGAGCAGGCGTTGATGGCCAGCCTCCGTTCCACCCCGGCGGCCATCCGGCCGCAGGTCTCCACCCTGGTAGCGCGGCTGAAGGCCCGCTGGCCCACCGAGGCCGCCCTGCGGTCCTTCGCCGACGACCTCGACGACGCCACCGGCGACCTGGTCGCCGCCGCGCTGATCCTCGGGTCACGCAAACGCGGCCCCGGACTGGCCGCGGTCCTGACCGGGCTGGCGGAGTCGACCGCCGACGACGTGCGAGCCCGTCGACAGATCGAGGCCGACCGGGCGAAACCACGGGCGACCGCGCGCTGGGTGACGATCCTGGCGGCCGGGGCGTTGGCGGTGCTGGCCTTGTCGGGCCAGTTCCTCGCCCCCTACGCCACTCCGCTCGGTCAGGTCGTCCTGCTGGTGCTGCTGAGCTGCTTCGCGGCCTGCCTAGTGTGGATGCGGAGGATGGCCGCCAGCCCGCCACCGGCCCGCTACGTGACGTCGCGGCAGGAGGTGGCCCGGTGACCTCGCTGCAGCTGATGGTCCTTGCCGGGATGCTCGTCATGGCCGGTGTCGCCGTCTTCGCCTGGTGGGCGTCTCCCGCGGAGCCGGACCTGGCTGATGCGCTCGACCGGCTCACACCCCGGCGCCCGACGCAGCCGGAGGTAACCGTGCCGGCGGGTCGCGACGTCGGGGAGCGCGCGGGCTTGTGGGCGCTGCGCCGGCTGCCGCCGGGCTGGGTTCGCGTGCCGATCCACGACCTGGCGGTGCTGCGCAAACCTGTCGCGTCGTTCTACGGCGACAAGGTCGCCTTCGCTGCGCTGGGTGCGCTCGCCGGCCCGCTGCTGGCGTGGCTGGTCTCCCTGACTGTGCCGCTGCCGGTCACCGTCCCGGTCGTGGTCACCCTCGCGGCGATGGTGGGCGGCTGGTTCCTGCCCGACCTGAACGTCGCCCAGGACGCGGCGAAGGCGCGGACGGAGTTCCGGCGTGCCCTGGGCGCCTACACCGATCTGGTCGCCCTCGAACGTCACGGCGGCGGGTCCGGGTCACGGCAGGCGATGGAACTGGCCGCTGAGGTGGGGGACAGCTGGCCGTTCCGCCGGATCAGTGAGGAGCTGGCCCGATCCCGCTTCTCCGGGCAGCAGCCGTGGGACGCGTTGCACCTCCTCGCCGACGACCTGTCCGTCCGCGACCTGGACGACGTGGCCGACATCATGCGGCTGTGCGGCGAAGAGGGCGCCCCGGTGTACGACACCCTCCGGGCCCGCTCCGCGGCCAGCCGCAACGCCCTGCTCGCCGCCGACCTCAGCCAGGCCAACGAGGTCGGCGAACGCATGACCATCCCCGCCAGCCTCACCGCCGTCGTCTTTCTCGCCATCCTGATCGTCCCCGCGATCGCCCGCCTGTTCACCACCTGAAACCGAAAGGACCGACCATGACCGAACTCACCCAGGAACTCGCGGCGAAAGCTCACGCCCTCGCCGTCGTGGCGCGGCGACGGCTGGACGAACTGCGCCACGACGAACGCGGCGCCTACACCATCGAGCAGGCCCTGTGGGCGGTCGCCGCCCTCGCCTTCGTCGCCGTGGTGGTCGCCGCGATCAACCACTTCCTGAACACCCAGATCGGCCTCCTGCACTGACACCACCATGACCATCCGACGCCTCTGCCACACCGCGCTCGACGAGCGCGGGTCGATGAGTGTCCAGATGGTCGTGCTGATGCCCGTGCTGTTCAGCATCGCGTTCACCGGCGTCCAGGCTGGGCTGTTCTTCTACGGACGCTCCGCCGCCCTGTCCGCCGCGACCACCGGCGCTCGGGCCGCAGCCGCCGAACACGGTACCACCACGGCCTGCCACCAGGCGGCCGCCGGCTTCATCGCCCAGCTCGGCGACGTCCTCACCACCCCGAGAATCGACTGCACGCGGACGTCCACCACCGTCACCGTCCGGGTGGTCGGCACCACCTTGAGCGTCATCCCGGGGTGGCAGCCCGTGGCCGAGCAGGTCTCAGTACTTCAGGTCGAGAGGTTGACCCGATGACCCGCTTGGACGAACGAGGCTCGGCCTCCATCGAAGCGGTCGTCGTCGGCCCGGCCGTCGTACTGCTGATCCTGCTGGTCATCTTCGGCGGCCGGGTTGCCCTGGCCCATCAGAGCGTCCAGAGCGTCGCAGCTGACGCCGCTCGCGCGGCGTCTCTGGCCCGCACTCAGACGGACGCCCGCACCAGTGCCCAAGCGGCGGCCGCGGCAGGGCTCGACCAGCAGCTCCCGTGTGCCAGACACAACCTCGACCTGGACCTGACCGGGTTCCGGGCGCCCGTCGGCACCCCGGCCACAGTGTCGGCGACGCTGTCGTGCCGGGTCGCCACCGCGGACCTCGGATTGCCCGGCCTGCCCGACCTGACCATCGAAGCGACCATGACCAGCCCCATCGACACCTGGAGGGAGAGAGCACGACGATGAACCCCACGCGCACCCGACAGCTCCGCCACGACGAGCGGGGCTCCGTCAGCATCTGGGCCGTCCTGATCGTCGCCGCGTTCACCCTCATCGTCGGCATCTCGGTCGACCTCACCGGCCAGGTCGCCGCCAAGCAGCGCGCCACCGACATCGCCGCCCAAGCCGGCCGGGTCGCCGGCCAACAGCTCGAACCCAACACGATCATGGCCGGCCAGACGACCGCACGCGTCAACCTCGAACGGGCCCGAACCGCGGCACTGGCCTACATCACCTCCGCCGACATGACCGGCCAGGTCAGCGTCCGGGCCGGCGGCACCGAACTGCTCGTCACCACCACCGCCAGCTACCAGCCGGTCTTCCTAACCAGCATCGGGCTCGGCCCGCTCACCGTGACCGGCACCGCCACCGCCCGGCTCGTCCGGGCACAGGAAGGGAGGGAACGATAGTGCGACGCATCCTCACCGGGCTGGGCGCGCTCGCCGTCCTCGGACTGCTCCTGATCGGTCTGCCGATCCTGCTGTGGGTGATCGGACCGGTCGGCCTGCCCCACGTCGAGCCCACCCTGGCCGGACTCTGGCGAGCGCTGCTGACCCCCGACGACGGCACGGTATTCCTCACCCTGGTCAAGGTCGCCGGCTGGGTGGTGTGGGCGCTGCTCCTGATCACCGTCACGACCGAGGCCATCTCCCGCCTGCGCCACCTGCACGCGCCCAGACTCCCCGGGCTGGCCCTGCCCCAAGGCGTCGCGCGCGGCCTGGTCGCAGCCGCCCTCGCGCTGTTCATCAACACCAACACCGCCGTGAGCGCACCCCTGTCGGCCCACACGCTGGTCGCCGCTGCGGCACCCGCCAACCCGGCCCAGCCGCTCGAAGCGCCGGCCGCAGCACCCGAGACCGGGCCCCGCTACGAGCGCTACACCGTCAAGAAGGGGGACATCCTCTCCCAGCTCGCCCTGGACCACCTCGGCGACGCCCACCGCTACCCCGAGATCTACAAGGCTTCCCGCAACATCCACCAACCCGGCGGCGCCCGGCTCACCGACCCCGACGTCATCGACATCGGCTGGAAGCTCAACATCCCCACGGACCAGGGTGACAGGACCACGCGCGAATCCCGACGCAAGCCGGATCGGCCCGAGCCGTCCGCCCAGACGCCGGCATCGACGGCCCCCACGCCCTCCCCGACCCCGTCGCCGGTCGTCGAGCCGTCGCAGACCTCGGCGCCCACCTCTCTCGCCCCCCAGGCAGAGGCGGACGACACCGACACTGTCGCCGACTACCAGCCCGGCTGGCTGCTCACCGGCCTGTCCGGAGCCGGCGCGATCCTGGCAGGCTCCTTGTGGCTGGTGCTGCACCGCCGACGCGCCCTCCAGCACCACCACCGCCGTCCCGGCCTCGTCACGGCCCCACCGCCTCCGGCCACCGCTCCGGTGGAGAAGACCCTGCGCCACCAGGGCCAGCCGATTGCCGACCTGGTGACCTTTGTCGACGAGACCCTGCGCCGCCTCACCGCGACCATCCTCACTCGGGACGACCGACTCCCACCGCTCGTCGCCGTCGAGGTCGCACGATCCACCCTCACCGTCCACCTCACCGCCGACACCCAGCTTCTCGAACCGTGGCAGCCTGGCGAGGGATCGAGATCGTGGACGATCAGCACCGCCGACGAACCCGACACCATCGGACCGCTCGAACCCGACGGACCCGCGCCCTGGCCGCACCTGACCACCGTCGGAGCCGACGACACCGGGCACTGGTGGCTGCTCAACCTCGAACACCTCGGCACGCTCAGCATCACCGGAGACCACGACTACGCCGACGACCTCGCCCGCTACCTCGCCGCTGAACTCACCACCAACCCGTGGTCCCGCGACCTGGAGATCGACCTCATCGACGTCTTCCCCGAGATCGTCGGACTCGGCCCCAGCCGCTGCCACCACCACCCCGACCGCGCCGGCCTCGACGACACCCTGACCGCCGCGGTCGACATGTCCGACCGAGTCAACCGCACCAAGGTCGCCGACGCACCCACCGGACGAGTCCAGTACCCCGACGACGAGCTGTGGACCAGCCACCTCCTGGTCACCCGAGCCGATCCACCTGGCTGGCTGGACGAACTTGTCCATCTCATCGACACGATGCCACTGCGCACCGCGACCGTCGTCCTCGCGGTCGAAAGCGACGGCAAACCGCCCATCGGAGTCGAACTGCTCGCCAGCCAGGATGGTCGAGTCCGGATCCCGTCGCTAGGACTCGACCTCATCGGGAACGGAGTCACCCTGGATGAGGCCCGCGGCTGCGTCCAGCTTCTTCAGGCCGCCGACGAGCTGGGCGGCGCCACCGTCCCACCACTCGAGGCCGCGCCCGGCGAGCCCTGGCGTGACCTCACCGACTCCTCCGGACGTCTCCGCGACGACCTCACCGCACCCCGCGACCCGAACGGGCGGCACGACTCCGGCAGCAACGTGCCCGAGCCGGACCACGTCGTGACCACCACCGCAGCCACCACGCCCGAGGACCTCGCCCTCCTGGCGCCTGCCATCCCCGCGACCACCAGCGCGGCCGTCGAGAACGCCGACCCGACGCTCGACGCCGACCTTGACGCGTGGTTCGCACCGACAAGCCATCGACCCAGGCTCGCCGTCCTCGGCCCGATGAAGCTCCGCGTCGCTCCGGGCCAAGAGAATGAGGACACCGCCCGCCGACGCCCGTACTACACCGAACTCGTCGCCTACCTGGCCACCCGACCACACGGCGCGACCACCGACGAGCTCTGCGCCGCCTTCGACACCAACCCAGGCCGCGTCCGCCGCGACCTCGCCACCGTCCGCAAGTGGCTCGGAACTGACCCCACCACGGGCGAGCACTACCTGCCCGCCGCGACACAGCAGCCCACTGACAACGGACGCACCACCGGGCACTACGAACTCAACGGCCTGCTCTACGACGCCGACCTCTTCCGCCGCCTCCGCCTCCGCGGCCAGACCCGAGGACCGACCGGCATCGATGACTTCATGAAGGCGCTGAGGCTGGTCAGCGGCCCGCCCTACCACGGCATCCGCGAGCGTGGAGGCATCTGGCTCACTGACCACCGCGACGACCAGCACCTCCTCGTGGCGATCGTCGATACAGCACATCTGGCTTCCACCATGGCCCTCCAAGCTGGCGACCACGCGACCGCACGACGGGCTGCCGACACCGCTACGAGGGCCGCGCCAGACGAGGACTTACCGAAGGTTGATCTTGCTGCGGCCATAGCTGAGGACGGCAGGGTCAGGGAGAGCATTGAGCTCACACGTACCGTCAAGAAGCAGCGCGACACTGACGGACCGCTGAACCTCGACGGGACTGTCAGAGAAACGGTGGGCGGGTCTGGCCCGACACGCCGGGTGGAAGCCTGGTGAGGAAGGCAGGTTCTCGTGACCGACACGATGACCGATGTGACCAATCCGAGGAAGGCGGCGCCGGGTTCGGTGGCCGCGCAGCTGATCGAGCAGGCCCGGGCTGAGGGGGTGTCGCTGGTCGGGCCGGGGAGCCCGTTGGCGGCGCTGACCAAGCAGGTGCTGGAAACAGCTCTGGAGGCCGAACTCGACGAGCATTTGGGCTACGAGCACGGCGACCGGGACACCAAGGCTGGCGTCGAGCAGCCCAACGAGCGCAACGGGACCAGGGCCAAGACGGTTCACACCGAGCTGGGCCCGGTCAGCATCGAGGTGCCCAGGGACCGGGACGGCTCGTTCGAGCCGTTGGTGGTCCGCAAGCGGCAGCGCCGGCTGTCCGGGGTTGATGCGATGGTGTTGTCGTTGTCGGCGAAGGGGCTCACCTCTGGTGAGATCTGTGCGTTCTTCGCCGACACCTACGGCCAGGCGATGAGCAAGGACACGATTTCGCGGATCACCGACAAGGTGATCGAGGAGATGGTCGAGTGGCAAAACCGGCCGCTGGATCCGGTGTACCCGGTGGTGTTCATCGACGCGATCCACGTCAAGGTGAGTATGTCAACTCGATTTGGCCCCACCATGGCGGCTTGAGTTGGCCCCACCTGCTCGGGTGTGGGCGAGGCGGTAGCTGGTGGTGCCGGTCTCGATGATGGTGGCGTCGTAGGTGAGCCGGTCGATGATCGCGGCGCACAGTCGGGGGTCGGTGAAGGTCTTGGTCCAGCCGCTGAAGGGTTCGTTGGACGCGATCGCGATCGCGGTCTTCTCTTCGCGTTCGGTGAGGACCT
>CAZBMH010000022.1:0-32981 GCA_964492685.1 uncultured Micropruina sp. | reverse complement strand
CCGGCGGCGACCGCAAGATGGAGAAGGTCTTCAAGTCGGGCCAGAGCGTGCTGGTCCAGGTCAGCAAGGACCCGGTCGGTGCCAAGGGTGCCCGCCTCACCGCGCATGTGTCGATCCCCGGCCGCTACGTCGTCTACTCGCCGAGCGGCCAGCTGGCCGGCATCTCGCGCAAGCTCTCGGAGACCGAGCGCAACCGCCTGAAGGGGATCCTCGACGGACTCGTCGGGGAGAGCGCGTCGGTGATCGTCCGGACCGCCGCGGAGGGGGCCACCGAGGAGGAGCTCGTCCGCGACGTCAACCGGCTGAAGGCGCAGTGGGAGGCCATCGAGAAGCGGGTCAAGGCCGGGAAGTCGCCGGAGCTGCTCTACGCCGAGCCCGACCTGACCGTCCGGATCATCCGTGACCTGTTCACCGAGGACTTCAACCAGCTGATCGTGGACGGCAACGGCAAGGCCGACGACGCCTACGACACCGTCCAGGCTTACGTCAGCCATGTGGCGCCGCACCTGCAGGACCGCCTGGTGCACTGGGACCGCGAGGTCTCCGGTGACCTGTTCGCGGCGCATCGGCTCGACGAGCAGATCGCCAAGGGGCTGGAGCGCAAGGTGTTCCTGCCCTCGGGCGGCTCGCTGATCATCGACCGAACCGAGGCCATGACAGTCGTCGACGTGAACACGGGCAAGTTCACCGGCACGTCGGGCAACCTCGAGGCCACCGTCACCTCCAACAACCTGGAGGCGGCCGAGGAGATCGTCCGCCAGCTGCGGTTGCGGGACATCGGCGGCATCATCGTGATCGACTTCATCGACATGGTGCTGCCGAGCAACCGCGAGCTGCTGTTGCGCCGGCTGGTCGAGTGCCTCGGCCGCGACCGGACCCGGCATCAGGTGGCCGAGGTCACCTCGCTCGGCCTCGTGCAGATGACGCGCAAGAAGATCGGCACCGGGCTGGCGGAGGCCTTCACGGTCGCCTGCGAGACCTGCGCCGGGCGCGGCTATCACCGCCACGACACCCCGGTCGAGAGCCAGGCGCAGGCCGATGGTGGCGAGCGCGAGGGCGGCGGCGGGGGCCGGCGCCGGCGCGGCTGACCGTCTTTCGGACGACTCGGTCGATCAGCCCACCGTCCGCCGATCCGCGGGCAGTCCTCGCAGCCGTCCGCCGGGCGTGACAGGGCGCGCTCAGGTGAGCATGTGCCCGACCGCGTGGATGATCAGCCCGGCCAGGGCGCCCACGACCGTCCCGTTGATCCGGATGAACTGCAGGTCGCGGCCGACGTGCAGCTCGATCCGGTCGGCGGCCTGCCTGCCGTCCCAGCGCTTGATGGTGTGGGAGATCACGGTCGACAGTTCCGGGCCGTAGGACGTCACCACGAAGGCCGCCACGTCGGCCAGCCGGGTCTCGACCGTGGCCCGCAGCTGCTCGTCGCGCTGCAGCGACCCGCCGAAGCGCTGGACGGCTCGTTGCGCCCGCGCCCACAGCGGCGACGACTCGTCGGCGAGCGCCTGGCTGAGCGACCCTCGCACGCTGCCCCAGAGGCTCACCAGGGTGTCGGCGGTCTGCGGGTGCTCCAGCAGCCTGAGTTTCAGCCCCTCGGCCCGCTCCGCGATCACCGGGTTGTGCTGCAGGTCGTCGGCCACCTGGCGCAGGTAGGTGTCGATCGCCACCCGCGTCGGGTGATCGCGCTGCCGGCGGATCGCCCACAGCCAGTCGAGCGTCTGCTCGTAGGCCCACTCGTTGACGCGCCGCGACGCGAAGCCGGGCGTCCAGCGCGGGGTCCGTTCCTCCATCATCGCGACGAACTGCTCCGGGTGGCGGCGCAGCCAGTCGTGCCCCTCGGCGAAGAGCAGGTCGAACATGCCCTGGTGGGCGCCGTCCGCGACGATCGCGTCCAGCAGGTCGCCGGCGACGCCGGCCAGCGGCTCGCGGGTCAGCCGGGGGATCACCACGTCGTTGATGAGGGTGGCGGCGTCCTCGGTGGTGATGTGGTCCAGGCCGACCAGCGCCGCCCGGGCACCCTCGCGGACGATCCGCCGCGCGTTCTCCTCCTGTTCCAGCCACACCCCGACCCGGACGCCCACGTTCGCGGCCGCCACCCGTTCGCGGGCGATGGTCGCGGTGAGGAAGTTTTCGGTGAAGAAGTCCTGGAGGTTCTTGGCGATCTCGTCCTTGCGGGTCGGGATGATCGCGGTGTGGGGGATGGGCAGGCCGAGCGGGCGCCGGAACAGGGCGGTGACGGCGAACCAGTCGGCCAGGGCCCCGACCATGGCGGCCTCGGCCCCGGTGTTCACGTACCCCCAGACGCCGTCGTGGGGGAGTCGCAACGTGGCCAGGTAGATCGCCGCGGCGACCAGCAGCAGCCCCAGCGCCACCGCCTTCATGGTGCGCAGCCGGGACCGGCGCAGCGCGTCCGCCGGGGTCGGAGCCAGCAGCGTCACAACAGGCCGAGGGCTCGCAGGTCGTTGGCGAGGGTGTCCGCGTCGGTGAACAGCAGCGTCCGCAGGCCGACGGCGGCGGCGCTGTCGAGGTTCTCCTGACGGTCGTCGATCATCACCGTGTTGGCGGCCTCCAGCTCCCAGCGGCGCAGCGCGTAGCGGAAGATCTCCGGGTCCGGCTTGGCCAGCCCGACCTCGCCGGAGACCAGCACCTCGCGCAGCCGCCCCAGCACCGGCGCCCCGCGGCGGGCGATGTCGAAGTTCTCCGCCGACCAGTTCGACAGCCCGTAAGCGGGAACCCCGGCGCGCAGCAGCCGGTCGATGACGGCGGTCGTCCCCGGCTCGGGCCCGCTGACCGTCAGCGGGAACCGCTCCAGGTAGACCCGGTAGGTCGGGACCAGCTCGGGCGCGCGCTCGGCGAGCTCGTCGACGCAGTCCGACAGCAGCACCCCGGCATCGGAGGCCGCGTTGACCTCCCAGACGATCTCGGAGTCGAGGAAGGCGTCGACCTCGGCGTCGGGCAGGAAGCCTCGCAGGGCGCGCTCGGCGGCCCAGTCGACGATGACGTTGGCGACGTCGAAGATGACGGTGGTCGGTGTGCTCATGGGCCAAGGGTGTCACGCTCGCCCCCGACGCGGACCCGCAACGCCGGGAGCCGGACAAAGCGGGTTCCGGAGGGGATGGAACACTTCCGGCAGGGCCGGACAGGTAGAGGACGTGGACACCTTGAACCCAGAGCAGCGTTACCGGGCGATCTTCACCGACGCCTACGCCGACGTGTTGCGCTTCGTCCGGCGCCGGTGCGACGCCGACCGCGCCGAGGACGTCACCGCGCAGGCCTTCCTCGTGGCCTGGCGCCGGGTCGCCGAACTGCCGACCCGGGCCGACGATGCGCGCGCCTGGCTCTTCGGGATCGCGCGCAACTGTCTCCTCAACGACCACCGCGGACGACGGCGTCAGGAGGCGCTGGCCGTCCGGATCAAGACGGTGAGCGGCCTGGGCACGGCCGACGCGCTCGACGAGACCGTCGCCCGGCGGGTCGACCTCGGCGCCGCCTGGAATCGGCTGGACCCCGGACAGCAGGAGGTGCTGGGCCTGGCGGTCTTCGAACAACTCGCCTCCCCCCAGGCGGGGGCCGTGCTCGGCATCTCAGCCACCGCGTTCCGGCTCCGGCTCTCCCGGGCCCGCGCCGCCTTGCGGCACCAGCTCGACGGCACCCCCGCCACCACTCCCACCCTGGAAGAGGTCTCCTCATGATCACCGAACTCGACACCCGCGACCCCCTGGACGACGACCTGCGCACGCTGGACGCCGCGGCGGGCGACCTCACCCCCGAGACCCTCGAGAAGGCCCGGATCCTGCTGGGCAGCATTGTGGGCGCCCCCGACGAGGCGCCGGGACGGGTGGTGCCCTTGCGGCGACGCCCGCGGCGGTGGTGGCTGCTGGCCGGTGCCGCCGCGGCCCTGGCCGTGGGCGGCATGCTCCTCCCCGGCTGGATCCAGACCCCCGCCTTCGCCAGCTGGCGCGCGGTCCCGGAGTCGGTGCCCGACCCCGTCCGGGCCGAGGCCACCGAGGCGTGCGCGAAGGCCCTGTCCGAGGCCGGGAAGCCGATGCCGGGGATGCCCGCCGACCAGCAGCCGCTGGCGCCGGGGATCCCCACGGTCCAGCTCGCCGAGGCGCGGGGTGACTACGTGCTGGTGGCGCTGGCCACGGCCAACGGCGCCGAGTTCACTTGCCTATCGACCCTGGTGGAGCCCGCCCGGCTCCTCAGCGCCGGCGGCGGGATCCCGACCGCGGGGTCCGACCCGTTCATCCCGGGGGTTGGGGAGATCGACGGCGGTCCCAGCTACCAGTCCGTGGGGTCCACTGGCTTCGCGGTCGCGATGGGTCGGGTGGGTCCGAAAGTGGAGGCGGTCACCATCCATGCTGACGGGAAGACGGTGACCGCCACGGTGACCGGCGGGCGCTTCGTCGCCTGGTGGCCGGTCGGCGTCATCGACGCCACGTCCGGGCTGGACGTCCGTTACGACGTCACCCTCACGGGCGGCCGCGTGATCACCGACGCGTACAACGGGAGCCACCGGCAGACACGCCCGGGGCCGCGTGAGATCGGGACACCGACGCAGTCGTTCGGAGTCACGGCGGGCGGGAAGGCGCAGCACGGGGTGGCCGGCCTGGCCGGCGCCGAGGTGGCCGCGGTGACGGTGCACAGCGAAGGCAAGGACATCGTGGCCACGGTCGCGGACGGCACGTACAGCGCCACCTGGCCGGTCCCGGAGGTCAACGTCGAGGACCCGCCCGAGCCCACCTTCACCGTCACCCTGCGCGACGGGACCGTCCTGGAGAACGTCACGCCCGTGGGGCGCTGACCACCTCACCCCGTCGCTGGGCCCGGTCGATCGACCGGGCCCAGCGGCACGTCAGGGGACGTTGCGCTCCAGCTCGTCCAGCCAGAGTCTTGCCGAGGTGTCGGAGGGCATCCGCCAGTCGCCGCGCGGGCTGAGCGAGCCGCCCCGGACCACCTTGGGGCCGTTCGGCAGCGCCGACCGCTTGAACTGGGCGAACCCGTAGAAGCGCTTGAGGAACACCTCGAGCCACTTCTTGATGGTGGGGAGGTCGTAGGCCACCCGCTCGTCGTCCGGGTAGCCCGCGGGCCACTGGCCGGCGGCGGCGTCCGACCACGCGTGGTAGGCGAGGAAGGCGACCTTCGAGGGCACCATGCCGTGGCGAAGCACGTGGTACAGGGTGAAGTCCTGCAGGTTGTAGGGGCCGATGGTGGCCTCGGTGGACTGCGGCTTCTGGCCGGCGGTCGTCGGGACGAGCTCGGGGGTGATCTCGGTGTCGAGGATCGACTGCAGCACGGCCCCCACCTCGTCGCTGAACTGCCCGGACGCGATCACCCAGCGGATCAGGTGCTGCATCAGCGTCTTGGGCACCCCGCCGTTGACGTTGTAGTGGCTCATCTGGTCGCCGACGCCGTAGGTGCACCAGCCGAGGGCGAGTTCAGACAGGTCGCCCGTGCCGAGCACGATGCCGCCGCGGTGGTTGGCGATCCGGAACAGGTAGTCGGTGCGCAGCCCCGCCTGGACGTTCTCGAACGTCACGTCGTAGACCGCTTTCCCCTCCGAGAAGGGGTGATCCATCTCGTCCAGCATGGTGCGCGCGGTCGCCGTGATGTCGAGGGTGTCGAAGCTGACCCCCAGGGCGGTCGCCAGGGCGGTCGCGTTGTTGCGCGTGTGGTCGGACGTGGCGAAGCCGGGCATGGTGAACGCCAGGATGTCGGTGCGCGGCCGGCCGAGCCGATCCATCGCCTTGGCCGCCACGATCAGGGCGTGGGTGGAATCGAGCCCCCCGGACACCCCGATGACGATCTTCGGCTGCCCGATGGCGCGCAGCCGCTGCTCCAGCCCCGACACCTGGATGTTGTAGGCCTCGTAGCAGTCCTGCGCGAGCCGGGCGGCGTCGTCCGGGACGAAGGGGTAGCGCGCCACCGCGCGGCGAAGCCCCACGTCGCCCGTGGGCACCCCGAGCGTGAACTCGATCCAGCGGAAGCCCGCGACCCGGTCGGCGAACGCCCGCCGGTTGTCGTCGAAGGTGCCCTGCCGGTAGCGCTCCTGGAGCATCCGGGCCAGGTCGAGGTCGGCGACGCTTCGGCGCGGGCCGTCCGGGAACCGCTCCGACTCGGCGAGCAGCGTGCCGTTCTCGTAGATGAGGGTCTGCCCGTCCCAGGAGAGGTCGGTGGACGACTCGCCCTCGCCGGCCGCCGAGTAGACGTAGCCGGTGAGGCAGCGGGACGACGCCGAGGCGCAGAGGAGCTTGCGGTCCTCCGCCTTGGCGACGGTGATGGGGGAGCCGGACAGGTTCGCGATCACCGTGGCGCCGGCCAGCGCGGCCTCGGCCGACGGCGGGATCGGCACCCACATGTCCTCGCAGATCTCCACATGCAGGACGAAGTGGGGCAGGTCGTCGGCGGCGAACAGCAGGTCGGGCCCGAACGGGACGTCGACGCCATTGACCCGGATGTCGCCGGTGACGTCGTCTCCGGGGGCGATCTGGCGGCGCTCGTAGAACTCGCGATACGTCGGCAGGTACGACTTGGGGACCACGCCCAGCACCGCGCCGCGATGCAGCACCACGGCGCAGTTGTAGATCCGGTGCAGGCTGCGCAGCGGGGCGCCCACCACCAGGACGGTGCCCAGGTCGGCGGTCGCCTCGGCCAGGTCCTCGATGGCCGCCTCGGCCGCGACGAGCACCGCGTCCTGCAGCAGCAGGTCCTCGATGGAGTAGCCGGTCAGGCACAGCTCGGGGAAGACCGCGAGGGCCACCCCCTCGTCGGCGCAGGCCCGCGCCTGGGCCGCGATCGCGCGCGCGTTCGCCGCCGGATCGACCAACGTGATCGGCAGCGTGCACGCCGCGGCCCGGACGAACCCGTGCGCGTAGCTAGAGAAGAACTCCATCGGTGACCTCCTGCGGACAGCATTCCAGATCGACAGGGACCGGCGGCATTCTCGCCGAATCGCCGGGGTCACGGGTGGGTCTCGGGCGGGTCAGTCCCCGAACCCGCCGAAGTCGCCGCCGCCGAAGTCGCCCCAGCCGCCGCCGTCGCCCCCGCCGAAGCCGCCCCAGCCGCCGTCCCCGCCGCCGACGTCGCCGCCCCCGACATCGCCGCCGCCCAGCTCGCCGCCGCCGTCCAGGCCGTCCGCCATCCCGTCGCCGGCCATGCCGTCGAGCTGGTCGGCCCCGAACAGGTCGAAGCCGCCGCCGAAGCCGTCGGTCAGCATGCCCAGCATCGCCAGATCAAACATGGTGTCCATGCCCATCCCCAGCCAGACCAGGTCGAGGGTGCCGTCGTAGCCGTCGGCCTGCGCCTGCAGCGCCAGGTCGCCGAACACCTTCGTCCAATGGTCGGCGACGCCGAAGACGATGGCGTAGGGCAGGTACTTGCTGAAGATGCCGGCGGCTTCCTCGTAGGAGAATTGCTCCTTCTCCGCGGTCGCCAGGTACTTCTTGAACGCCAGGCTCTGGATGCGGACGGCCGTGCCCTCCGCCGAGCGGGGGATCCGGGTGGGCTGCCGGAAACCGATCGCCACGGCCAGCGTCATCGCCACCGCCAGGGCGATCCCGAGGAACTGGCCGGTGACCACGCCGAGGACGATGAGCCCCACCGCGCCCAGCCACGCCAGCGAGCGGAAACGCCCGGCCGGATCGCCCGGCCGGAACCAGCCGCGCTGTGCGCACTCCTCGTACAGCGCCGACTGGGCCAGCGCGTAGGCCTGGTTCCCGGTGCGTGGCAGCTGGGCCAGCTCGACCATCGGCCCGCCCGCGAAGACGTCGGCCAGCAGCTGGGCCTCGCCGGCCTCCAGCGCATCGCCCCCGGTCTTGCGGGTCAGCTGCCAGTCGCGCCCGGTGCGTGTAGCGGTGGTCTCGATCACGGTGATCGTCAGGTGGCCGCGGGCGGCCAGGTCCACCAGGGTGGCGGTGACGTCGCGCGACTCGGCGCGCCCGTCCACGATGGTGCCCGCGAGCCCGGCCCGCACGCCGCGGGGCGGGTTGAAGGCCACCGCCACCTCGCCGGTGTACTCGCCGCCACCGGGTGCCGGCAGCCGCGAGGCCTGCTGGCCGGCGGTCGGGGCGAGCCCCGGGGTCAGGCCGGCGAACACCTCGTCCGCCGTCGCGGCCCGGTAGCCGCGCCAAGCCCAGAAATAGCCGCCGACGCTGGCCACGGCCAGGAAGATCCAGGGGAGATACGTCATCTCCTCAGTGTGACAGCGCCGGGCCCATCGCCGTCCGACGCCGACCGGGGCGCTATCGTCCCCCCATGCCCACGACGACCATCGAGACCCCGCTCGGCCCCGGCCGCCTGCGCGTGGTCGCGCCCGTGGCAGCGCGGGCACTGCTGCTGCTGGGGCACGGAGCCGGGGGAGGGGTCGACTCGTTCGACCTGGAGGCGCTGGCCCGAGTCCTGCCGGACCGCGACATCGCCGTGGCCCGCTTCGAGCAGCCGTGGCGGGTCGCCGGGCGCCGGGTGGCCGGCCCGCCCGCGTCGCTCGACCGGGCCTGGGCGGCCGCGCTGGCGTGGGCCGCGGCCACCCACCCGGGGCTGCCGCTGATCGTCGGCGGACGCTCCGCCGGCGCCCGGGTGGCCTGCCGCGCCGCCGCCGCCCCGGCCCGGGGCGTGGTGTGTCTGTCCTTCCCGCTGCATCCGCCGGGCAAGCCCGCGGCCTCCCGCATCGGCGAGCTGGCCGGGGCCGGGATCCCCGCGCTGGTGATCCAAGGGGAGCGCGACCCGTTTGGCTCTCCGGACGAGGTCCGGTCGGCCCTCGCCGCCGCCGGGATCCGACCTGCGTCCCAGGTGTCGGCGCCCGACGGGGTGGCCGTGCTCGGCGTCCCCGGGACCCACTCGTTCACGCCCCGGACGAAGGCCGCGCTGGCCGCCGCGGACGAGCTGGCCGCGCTGATCGTCGACCCGGTGGTCGCCTTCGTCGCCGCCCTGAGCTGACCGCCGCCCCCAGGGTCTGGTCGGCTGCTCCCCGAGCGTGGCCGCGACCGCGGCCGCCCCTGCGGCGGGCGGCACCCCTCCGGGCGGTGGCGCCCCGCCGGCGGCGACGTCCGCCTCGGCCGACGCGGTCTCCGGGCGGGGTCCAGGTCTCCGACGCGGACGGCCAGGTCACCTTCACGTCCATCTTCCCGGGCTGCTACGCCGGACGGTGGCCGCACATCCACTTCGAGGTTTACCCCACCGAGGCGGACGCCGTGGCCGCGACGAACCGGCTCCGCACCTCGCAGCTGGCCCTGCCGGAGGAGACCAGCAAGCTGGTGTACGCCACCGACGGCTACGCCTCGTCGGTCACCAATCTCGCGGGGGTCAGCCTGGCCACCGACAACGTGTTCAGTGATGGGTACGCCCTGCAGCTGGGCAAGGCGACCGGATCGGTGCAGCAGGGCTTCACGGTCACCCTGAACGTTCCGGTCTGAGGTCGACGCCGGCCTACCAGCCCGCGCCGTAGCACTGGAAGGTGGACAGCAGGTCGGGGTGGGCGGCCACGGCGATCGCCAGCGCGTCGGCGGGCATCGTCCCGGCCGCCAGTTCGGCGTGCACCGCGGGCAGGATCGCCGCGGCCACCGCGTCGGACACCGACGCCGGCGCCGCGATCACGCAGCGCGCGCCGGCGTGCAGCCAGGCGGTCGTCAGCCCCAGCAGCTCGTCCCCGCGGCGGATCGTCGTGGCGCCGAGTTCGCAGGCCGACAGGATCACCACCTCGGGGATGTCGGCGAGCTGGTCGAGGTCGTAGCCGTACCAGGGCCCGTCGACGAGCTGCAGGCTGGAGAAGAGCGGGTTCTCGCTCTCGTGGTGCCCGTGCGCCGCCAGGTGCAGCACGTCGACCCGCGCCGCCAGCGCGCTCACCGCGTCCGCCCGGGCCCCCGGGCCGACGAGCACCTCCGAGCGCGCCCAGTGGGCGGCGGCCCGATCGACCTCCGGCTCGGAGCGCTCCAGGCGCGGGCCCGCGGCGAAGCCCGCCACGGCGTACTCGTGGGGTCGGCGGCGGGCCCGCAGCCACGCGGAGGCGCTGCGAGGGATGGTCAACGGCCGGCCGGCCAGGGAGGGCATCAGCGTCCACGGAAGGCCGGAGAAGATCCCGAGCGGGTTGATCACCACGCGCCGGCGGGTCAGCGCGGGAACCACCGGGCCGAGGATCAGATCGTCGAGTTCGGCCAGCCGGGCCAGCAGCGAGCCACGCACGGCCCCCGCAATCGACGGCGGCAGGTCGGCTGCCGCCAGGTCGAGGTCGGCGGGCAGCCCGCTCAGTTCGGCCCGAATCCGGGCCACGGGCCCTAGCTGGATCAGCCGGGCGTGGCCGTCGGCAACCACGAGCGCCTGCGCCCGGCCCCCGGCGACGAACGGCGCGAACAGGCACGCGTCGGTGGCGGTCAGCTCGTCCTTGACCCGGGCCAGCGGCACGGTGCCGCTCAGCTGCGCGGAACCCTCGCCACCCCACGCCTGCTGCCGAACCCGGCGCACCAGCACCGCCTGGCGGGCCGCCTCGGGGGTGCCCGCCTCGGGGGCTCGCTGTGCCAACACCCGCAGCTCGGTGAGGTCCGCGGCGGTCTGGGGGTCCGAGGGCGGGCGGACGGGAACGATGCGGCCCGCGAGCGCGCCGGTCCGCTCGATCCACTCGTACACCGCCGCCGGCCGCCCGGTGGCCAGCGCCAGGTCCAGCCCCGCGCCGGCGAGGTGATTGCCGTGGGTCGCCAACGCGGTGAGCAGGTCCAGGCTGCCGAAGCCCGCCTGCCAGCGCTGCAGCAGCGCCAGGCCGGCACGGGTGGCGCGCAGGGCGGCGGGGGTGTCGCCCCGGGCCGCCGCCGCTCTCGCCCGGTATTCGTGGCCGGCCAGCCGCACCAGCAGCGGTGCGCCGGCGGGCACCGGAGGCGCCTCATCCCCGCCGTTGGCGGCCCGGACCAGCTCGATCATGAGCGCATCGCGATCGAGCCGCGCCTGTCGGAGCTCGGCCGCCAGCTCGGTGGTGCCGGCCACCCGTTGGCCCAGCTCCATCCGGCACAGCGCCTCGACGGCCTCGCAGCGCAGAGCCTGGCGGGCAGCCCCCACCCTCGTGAACCGGCGGGCGGCCGCCCGGGCGACGCGGGCCGCCTCCGCGGGCCGGCTCAGCGCCAGCGCCCGCGCCAGCACCAGCTCGGCCTCGGCCTGATAGCGGGGGAGTCGTTGGGCCGCGAAGCCCTGGGCGGCCGCGCGCAGCGCGTCGACCCCGTCGTCCACCATGCCGGCTGCCAGCAGTGCCTCGGCCCGATCCTGGGCGCACATGGCGGTGAGAGCGGCGGACTGGCCGCTCAGCACCGCGATCGCGGCGTCCATCCGCGTCAGGGCTCGGGCCAGGTCGCCCTGCAGCATCACGGCATAGCCGAGGTTGTGCTCCGCCTTCGCCCGCGCCGTGGCGTTCCCCGCCTGGTCGAGGAACACCATGGCCTGCTCGAAGTCGCGGACGGCTCGCGCCGGATCCCCCTGCTCCAGCCACAGGCTGCCGCGGTTGAGGTGGGCGGTGCCGAGCTCCAGAGGGGAACCGGCCAGCAGGGGCAGCGCCAGCGCGAAATCGGGGAGGGCCTGATCAAAGTCGCCGAGCCGGGCCTTGAGGAGCGCGCGCAGGGCGGCCAGGACCCCCCGCTCCAGGGCCGGCAGCGCCGCCTCGCGCCCCAGGGCCCGATCGAGCAGCTCCAGTCCCCGCCGGGGGTCGCCGAGTTCGGCCTCGACGTAGCTGAGGGTCCCCTCGATGCGGGCCAGCGTCGCCTCGTCCTCGGCGCGCTCCAGTCCGGTGGTCAGCGAGCGACGGGCTTGGCGGAAGCGCCCGGAATTGGCCGCGTTCTTGCCGCGTTCGTGAAGGTCGGCGGCGCTCAGCACCCGGTCATGGTTGCACGATGTCGGTGTGTTGGGCGAGGGCTTTCCACCCGCGCGACACACCGGTCGCACGATGCTCGTCCTCCGTCTGCGGCATGTCGACGAGCAGGTTCGCGGCGATGCGACCCGCGACCAGCGGCGCGGAGAACGACGTGCCGTTCCACAGCGCGAACTGGGCCCGGAAGTCGTCGGGATCCAACGCCTCCCGGGTTCGTCCCTCGTAGGTGACCCGCGCCATGGGCAGCAGCCCGCCCTGGAAGCAGGGCATCGTGCTCATCACGGCGGCGCCCGGGGCCCAGGCGCGCACCCAGGGCCCGGTGTTGCTGAACAGCGCCTCGGTCCGGTTGGGGTTGAGGGCCCCGACGGCGATGATCGGCAACTCGGTGGGGCTGCTCGGCGTCGGGGGCACGGTGCGCCAGGGGCCGAACGCGGCCGGGAATCGGGGCCGCGCCGTCGACTCGTTGCCGGCGGCGCACACCACGCAGGTGCCCATCGTGCTCAGTGCCCGCAGGATCGTCCGCAGCTGCGACTCGACCGCGGCGTCCTCGGCGGTCTCGTGGAAGAAGCCGAGCGACAGGCTGAGGACGTCGATCCGCTGCCCGTCGGTGCGGCCCTCGGTGTAGCGGCGCACCAACTCGGCGACCTTGGCCAGCGAGGCCAGCACGTCGGACTCGGCGATCGGGCCGGCGGAGTTCACGATCCGCCACGACAGGATGTCCGCGTCGGGGCAGGCCTGGTGGATCAGGCCGGCGATGAACGTGCCGTGGCCGGAGTTGGCATCGATGGCGCCATCCAGCGGTCCCTCCTGGTCGGGCCTGGTCTCGGGGTCCGTGGCCGGGTCGATATACCCGATGGGTTGCCCGTCGAGGGTGACGTCCTCGCGGACGACGCCGTCCAGCCAGGGGTGGGACCCGCAACCGGAGTCCATGATGGCCACCACCGGGCGCAGCCGGCTGATCTTGGTGTGCCGGAGCGGCGCCGGGCCGACGTAGGCCACCGGGGCTCGATCGGCGTAGCCATGGGTCTGCCACAGGGGATGGGTCTGCCACAGGGGGTGCGTCTGCCACAGCGGATGGGTCTGCCACAGCGGTTCGGTGGTGACGATGTGATCCAGGCCGACCCCGGCGACGGAATCGAGCCCGCTGTTGGCCCGCGCCAACTGCAACAGCACCCACGCGTCGGGGGCCGAGGAGGCCTGGCCGGGAAGGACGTCGATCACGAAGCGGGTCTGGCCGAGCGTGATCCGCCCCTCGAGCTTGTCCGGATCGGGGAGCGTGACCTGCCACGGGGTGAAGGTCTCGTCCTGCACGAGCTCCCAACCCTTGAACTTGGCCGCCTCCGCCAGGACAGGGAGGACGTCGGCGACGCGCAGCGTGGGGATGAGCAGTCGATGGCCGACATAGGCGGTGGGACGCGGGGTGATGCCCTTGACCCGCATCGCGGTGCCCGGATCGAGCACCCGCCCGAAGAGCTGGCTCAGCACGTCGCGCGGCAGTGCCTCGGGGTCGCGATCCAGCGGGTGGCGCGGGGCTTCTTTGGGGGTGGTGGGTTCCATGTCAGACCTCGAAGAGAGTGGTGCGGAACGCGGTCACGTCCGCGTCGTCGGTGCGGATCAGTTCCAGCCGGGTGAGCCCGAGCGGAACCGAGGGAAACTCGAAGCGCCCCTGGCTCGACACCTCGGCGCGTTGGGTGGCAGCCTCCTGCCACAGGGCCGCGCCGACTGCCTGGGCCGGCGACAGCCAGCCATCGATCCGCCGGTGCGCGGCGTCGATGGGGCTGATCCGCAGCAGCACGGTCAACCCGGCGGCGGTGAACTCCAGGACGGTCTTCTGGTCGTCGTTGCCGCGGACGCCGACCAACAGCTCGCTGCGGTGCACGAGCGTCAGGAGCTCGTACTCAAGATCGATGTCGTCCAGGGCGATGGCGACCAGGACGCGCTCGATCAACCCCTCGGGGGTGGGGTCGGCCGTCTCGTAGGCGGACCTGAGCGCATCGAAGAGCGGCTCTCGCTCCGCGGGATGGAGGGTGGTCACGGCTGCTCGCCTTTCTGCAACGAGGCGCGCAGTTTGTCCAGGCAGCGCCTCCTGGTCGGTCCGATGCTGCCCAGCGGCATGTTCAGGTCGTTCGCCAGCTGGGCGTAATTGGGGCGGGTGTCGAAGGCGACCACGCGGAGCAGCCGTTGGCAGCGTTCGTCCAGCGTCGCCACCAGGGACCACAGGTCGCCGGCGTCCAGCGCCTCCAGCGCGGTGCTCTCGGCGCCCGCGGTGGGAGGCAGCGCGTAGGCCAGGTCCACGTCGTCCATCGGAAGGCTGCGCGACTCGGTCGCCTTCATCCGCCAGGCGGTGCGGCGGGCGGTCGTCAGCAACCAGCCGCCCACGGCCGCGGGCTCGCTGATCTGGTTCTTACTGCGGACGAGCGCCAGCCAGGTCGACTGGACGGCGTCCTCGGCGGCGGCCTGGTTCAGGCCGTACGCCCGGACCACGTGCCACAACACGGGGGTGAGACAACGGACGAGGTGGTCCAGCGCGGCGGTGTCGCCCGCGCGCCACTCAGCGAAACAGCTGGCCGCCCGCTCCCAGATGGATTCGGCGGCCCCAGGCTGCCCTGCTGGATGCGTCAGAGCCATGGGAGACCTTGTTCTCACGATCTTTAGGAGTCATCGACTCGCGGACTGATACAACTCCCCCCGGACTTGCACTCCAGTCGTCCCCGGTCGGCAGTCTCCGGCTCCCCCCGGATCGGCCTGGAATGGCGAGATCGTCCCTTACGCTGCAACGTAGCGCCTTTTCTGTGAATCGGGCAGGGCGCGGCGGGTCCGTAACCAACAATTCATCGACCGTGCGTCACGCGGCGTCCGGAGGCCGCATGCGTCCACGGGGCACGACAGCCGAGGTTCTCAGCCGCGGTGACGAAGCGTGGGGCGTGCCCGGGCGCCTGACGCTGCCTGGCGGATTCATCATCGGGTCCTCGGCGGGCCGAGCGTCAAGGAGGGCCGGGATCAGAGGCGCCGGCGGCCGGTTTGACCCCCGTAACCCCGCCCCGTAGTCTTGACCCTCGGTGCCCGCTGGGGCGGCGTTCGCTTGTGCGAGTGCTGCGAAGCGTCGTGCACTCCCTGATGTCGGAATGAACGAGAGAGTAGGTCAGCGTGTACGCGATCGTGCGCAGTGGCGGCCGCCAGCACAAGGTTGCGGTCGGTGACATCGTCGAGATCGACAAGGTCGAGGCGAAGGTGGGAGACAGCGTCTCCCTCACCCCGCTCCTCCTCGTCGACGGCGAGACCGTGACCGCAGCTGCGGAGAAGCTTGCCAAGGTGACCGTCAGCGCTGAGGTGCTGGCCGCTACCAAGGGCCCCAAGATCCACATCCTGAAGTACAAGAACAAGACCGGTTACAAGAAGCGCCAGGGGCACCGTCAGAAGTACACCCAGGTCAAGGTCACCGGGATCAAGTGAGGAGCTGACAGATGGCACACAAGAAGGGCGCATCGTCCTCCCGCAACGGTCGGGATTCCAACTCGCAGCGGCTCGGCGTGAAGCGGTTCGGCGGCCAGCAGGTCAACGCCGGCGAGATCATCGTCCGCCAGCGCGGCACCCACTTCCACCCCGGTGAGGGCGTCGGACGCGGTGGCGACGACACCCTGTTCGCGCTCCGCGCCGGCAAGGTCGAGTTCGGCACCCGCCGCGGCCGCCGCGTGGTCAACATCGCGGTCGACGCCGAGGCCAAGTAACACCTCGGCATCACAGCATCAATTGGGCGGTCCTGCGGGGCCGCCCGATTGCGTTTCCGCACGCTTGTCGCACGGGGGCCTAGGATCGCGCCATGACATTGCGGCGCGGGCTGGTCCTCGGGCCTGTGTGCGCGGCCGCCCTTCTGTTCGGGGGTTGTTCTGTCGACGGGACGCTGACGATCGAGTCGGCCGATCGGGTGGCGGTCGACATCATCGTCCATGACCTCAGCGCCTCCTCCTGCGACGAGTACGCCACGGCGGTCGACCTGGGCCTGCTGGTGACTCCGGTCGAGGGCGCGTCCGTGTTGACCTGCCGCTTTGCCGGCTACCTCGACGCGGAGCGGCTCCGCCAGACGCATATCGCGCTCAGCGAGGTGGGGGAGCACCTCGTCCTCGGGTTCGACCCGTGGGGCGCCGGCGACGTTGCCGAGGAGGCCGAGCTGTCGGGGTTGCCCGCGTTCGACGTCACGGTCAATTTCCCGGGGCCGGTGCTCCGATCGTCCGGCACCGCGTCGGGCAACCAGGCCCGGTTCCTTCGCGACGACCTGCTGGAGCCGCTGGGCCTGATCGCCGTCGGCCAGGCACATGGCGGCCCGCCCTGGTGGCTGTTGGCCCTCGGCCTGGGCGTGGTCGGGGGGGCCGGGATCGGGGGACTCGCCAGCTGGCAGCTGGCGTCCCGCCGCCGGCGTCCGTCCGATGAACCGGAGGTGACGCCCGACGACGAGTTCCCGGACGACCCCGACGAGCCGCGACCGGACGCGGCCCACCTGCCCCGGGCCGACATCGACGACTCGGTCTGGGCGCCGCCCGACCGGTAGACTGCCTCGGTTCCCTACCCTTTGAGGACCCTGATGGCCATCCCCTCTTTCGTCGACCGCGTGTCGCTGACCGTCTCCGGCGGTAACGGCGGCCACGGCTGCGCCTCGATTCGGCGGGAGAAGTTCAAGCCGCTGGGTGGGCCGGACGGCGGCAACGGCGGCAACGGCGGCTCGGTGATCCTGCGCGTCACCCCCGGGCTCACCACGCTGGTGGAGTACCACCGGCAGTCGCAGCGCCACGCCGAGAACGGGCAGCCCGGCAAGGGTGACCACGCCAACGGGTCCAACGGGGCCGACGTGGTGCTGGCCGTCCCGGACGGCACCGTGATCTCCGACGCCGATACCGGCGAGGTGCTGGCCGACCTGATCGGCGCCGACGCCGAGGTGGTGGTGGCCGCGGGCGGCCGCGGCGGCCTGGGCAACGCGGCGCTGGCGAGCTCGGCCCGCAAGGCGCCCGGCTTCGCCCTGCTGGGCGAGGAGGGCGAGAGCCGCGCCATCGTCCTGGAGCTCAAGGTGCTGGCCGACGTCGGCCTGGTCGGCTTTCCCAGCGCCGGCAAGTCGTCGCTGATCGCGGCCATCTCGCGGGCGCGGCCGAAGATCGCCGACTATCCGTTCACCACCCTGATCCCGAACCTGGGCGTGGTCGTCGCGGGCGAGATCACGTTCACCGTCGCCGACGTCCCCGGGCTGATCGAGGGCGCCAGCGAGGGCCGCGGGCTCGGGCACGACTTCCTGCGCCACATCGAGCGTTGCCAGGCCATCGTCCACGTCATCGACTGCGCCACCTACGAGCCCGGACGCGATCCGCTGACCGACCTCGACATCATCGAGGGGGAGCTGGCCGCCCACGGCGGGCTGGAGGACCGGCCCCGGCTGGTGGCGCTGAACAAGATCGACGTCCCGGACGCCGCCGAGCTCGCCCAGATCGTCACCCCCGACCTGGAGGCGCGCGGGCTGCGGGTCTTCCCGATCTCCACCAAGACCTCCGAGGGGCTCACGGCGCTCACGTTCGCGATGGCCGAACTGGTGGCCGCCCGGCGGACGGCGGCGCCGGTGGCGCCCGCGCGGATCGTGATCCGGCCGGCCCCGATCGCCGGCCGCGGCCCCGAGTTCACCATCGTCCGGCAGGGCGACGGCGAGGGCGGTCAGGTGTGGCGGGTCCGCGGCGAGAAGCCGGAGCGCTGGGTGCGGCAGACCGACTTCGCCAACGGCGAGGCCGTCGGCTACCTGGCCGACCGGTTCGCCCGGTTGGGCATCGAGGACGAGCTGCTGGCGCTGGGGGCCGTAGCCGGCGATGCCGTGGCCATCGGCGGCGGCAACAACCCGGTCGTGTTCGACTTCGCCCCGCAGGTGGAGGTCGGCGCCGAGCTGCTGTCCCGCCGTGGCGAGGACCAGCGGCTGATCGGCGAGCGGCCGGCGGCCAAGCGCCGCCGTGCCCTGGACGCGGAGTATCACGCGGCCAAGGCGGCCGAGGACCTCACCCGGATGGCCGAGGAGGGCTACGTCGACGACGGCGCCGGGGACGACGATGACGACGACTGAGCCGGCGGACGCGGTCGCCCTGCGGCCCGAGGTCCGCTCGGCCCAGCGGCTGGTGGTCAAGGTCGGCTCCTCGTCGCTGACCAACCACAAGGGGCTGGACGAGGAGCGCTTCCATCGGCTGGTGGACGCCTTGGGCGCCGCCCGCGCCCGCGGCCAGGAGGTGGTGCTGGTCTCCTCGGGGGCCGTCGCCGCCGGGATGCCCGCCCTGCGGATGCGCACCCGTCCCCGCGACCTGGCCGGCAAGCAGGCCGCCGCCTCGGTCGGCCAGGGGTTGCTCATCGAGCGGTACAACGCGCTCTTCGCCCGGCACTCGCTGCCCGTCGGCCAGGTGCTGCTCACCGTCGACGACCTCACCCGGCAGGCCAATTACCGCAACGCGCTGCGCACCTTCACGCGGCTGCTCGAGCTGGGGGCCGTCCCGATCGTCAACGAGAACGACACGGTCGCCACCCACGAGATCCGCTTCGGCGACAACGACCGGCTGGCCTCGCTCGTGGCGCACCTGGTGAGCGCCGACGCGCTGATCCTGCTCAGCGACGTCGACGCGCTCTACACCGCGCACCCCTCCGACCCCGCGGCGCGGCGGATCGACGAGGTGGCCGACGTGGAGGACCTGATCGTCGACACCTCCAAGGCCGGGGCGGACGTGGGCACGGGCGGCATGGGCACCAAGCTGGAGGCGGCCCGGATCGCGGCGGCCGGCGGGATTCCGGTCGTCCTGGCGGCCGCCGCGGACCTGACCCGCGCCATCGGCGGCGAGGTGGTCGGCACCCTGTTCCACGCGACCGGGCGCAAGCGTCCCCGCCGCCTGATGTGGCTCGCCTACGCCTCGCAGGCCAAGGGCGACCTGGTGCTGGACGACGGCGCGGTGCGGGCCGTGGTGGAGCGGAAGGCCTCGCTGCTGCCCGCCGGGGTGACCGCCGTCCGCGGCGACTTCCACGCCGGGGAGCCCGTGCGCCTGGTCGACAAGACCGGCCGTACGATCGCCCGCGGTCTCGTCAACTACGACGCCGCCGACCTGCCACAGCTCATCGGCCGCAGCACCCACGACCTCGTGGCCGAGCGCGGTCCGGAGTTCGATCGCGAGGTCGTGCACCGCGACGCGCTGATGGTCAAGGCGCATGCGCCACGCTGATCGGGGGCAGGGACGATGACGAGGCCGGCGAGCCGGGGGCGGCGATCGTGAGCGGCGTCGTCACGCTGGGCTGGGTCGCGGCGCTGCTGACCACCGTCCTGGGGATGCCCCAGGCGATCCGGCTGCTCCGCACCCGCGACACCCACGGGCTGTCGCTGATCGCCTGGCAGGCGATGCTCGGGATCAACATCGGCTGGACCAGCCACGGCCTGGTGATCGGGCAGGCGAACATGATCGTCCCGAATGCGCTCGCGCTGTCGTCCACGCTCCCGGTCCTGGCGCTCATGGCCCAAGGGCTCCGTCGGCCGCTGCTGCGGGTCCTGGCACCCGGGCTGGCGCTCGGCGCGGCGATGATCGCGGTGGACCTGTTGCTCGGCACCACAGCCTACGGCCTGGTGGCGACCGTCCCCTCCCTGGTGGCCAACGCCGGGCAGAGCCTTGAGCTCGTGCGGGCCCCGGTGATCCGGGGCGTCTCGCCGGTGTTCCTCGTCTTCCAGGTGCTGTGCCAGGGACTGTGGCTGTCGTGGGCCGTGCTGGTCCCCGAATGGGGCACGATCATCACCGCGGCGGTCACGCTCGTGGTGGTGGTCTTCAATCTGGGGTGGTGGGTGCTGCGGACGAGGGGGTTGCGGCCATTCCTCCTCAGCCCGGGGGCCGATCCGATCGCGGCGACTCCCGGCCCGTCGTCCCACTGACCCGCGGCGAGTCCACCCCCGCGGTTCGACTTGGTGTTGCCGGTTGATGTGGGAGGGTGGCGCCGTGGCCCCCACCATCGTCCTCGTCGGACAGATCTACGCGACGCTCGCCCCGGTCATCTTCGCCGGAATCCTCAACATGGTCTGGGTCAAGCTTCCCCTGGCCCGCGGCCTCGCCCGACCGATCGATGGGGGCCGCCTCGCCGCCGACGGCCGGCGCCTCCTCGGCGACAACAAGACCTGGAAGGGCCTGGTCGGGATGGTCGCGCTGGGTGCGCTGTGCGGGCTGGCCTGGGGGCTCGCCATCGCCGGGACGGCGGTGGAGCCGTTCGACCTGTTCTACGCCCGACGGCCGAACACGCCGCTGGTGAGCGCGGTGACCGGCGCCCTCCAGGGGCTCGCCTACGGCCTGTTCGAGCTGCCCAACAGCTACCTGAAGCGCCGTGTCGGCGTGACCCCCGGCAAGCGGCATCAGGGCGGCTGGGCCCTGGTGTTCGTGATCCTCGACCAGATCGACTCCGTCGTCGGGTGCGCGCTCCTGGTGCCCTTCTTCGCGCCGGTCGGAGTTGGCTTCGTGCTGCTGGCGACCCTGCTGGGCGGGCTGACCCACGTCGTGCTGAACTTGCTCCTGTTCGCCGTCCACCTCCGGAAGAACCCGCTATGACCCCGTTCGTCGACCTGTCCGATCCCGACGCCGCCGGCTCGCTGGGCGGCAAGGCGGACTCCCTGCGCCGGCTGCTTGCCGCCGGCTTCCCCGTCCCGGACGGTTTCGTGGTGCCCGCGGGCGTCCTGCTGGGCGTGCTCGTCGGCAGCGGACGGCTGGGGGCCGTCGAGGCGGCGCTCGCCTCGCTCACCAAGGACTCCCTCGTCGCTGTCGCCGCCGACCTGGCCGCCGCCACCGACGCCCTGGCCTGGCCCCCGGAACTGCTCGCGGCCCTGGCGGCGCGGGTCGAGCCCGGGGTGCGCTACGCCGTCCGCTCCTCGGCCGGCGACGAGGACGGCTCTGCGTTGTCGTTCGCGGGGCAGTTCCACACCCTCCTCGACGTGGCCGCGGACGCCGTGCCCGAAGCGGTGCTGGCCTGCTACCGCTCGCAATTCCTCGACAATGTCCTGCACTACCACCTGGACCACGGGGTTCCGGTGGGGCCGTCGTCGATGAACGTGATCGTGCAGCGGCTGGTGCCCGCCGAGGTGTCGGGGGTGGCCTTTACCGTGAACCCGATCACCGGCCACGACACCGAGGTCGTCATCGAGGCCGCGCCGGGGCTGGGCGACGCGCTGGTGTCGGGCCGGGTGCGCCCGGTCCGCTACGTCCGGGACTGGTTCGTCCGCGAGACCGACACCCTCGCCGTCACCCCCGCCGCGGACGAGGACCCGCTGCTGCCGCCCGCGGTGGTGAGCGAGCTAATGGAGCTGGCCGTCCGGGTGCAGCGGCACTACGGGTACCCGTGCGACATCGAGTGGGCGCGGGCCGAGGGAGAGGTGTGGCTGTTGCAGGCCCGGCCGATCACCCGGCTGGGCAATGCCGGCATCCCCGACCAGTGGACGACCGCCGACTTCAAGGACGGCGGCGTCTCGTCCACCGTGTGCTACCCGTTCATGTGGAGCCTGTACGAGTACATCTGGGAGGACTGGCTGCCGCGCTACCTGCTGGAGTCCCGGCTGCTGGGGGCGGCCGATCTGCGCAAGCTCGGCGACATGTTCTATGGGCGGCCGTATTGGAACCTGACCGTCGTGAAGCAGGCGATGGCGGTGGCACCCGGGTACAAGGAGCGGGCCTTCGACGCCGAGCTGGGGGTGCGGATCACCTACACCGGCGACGGGGCGGTGACGCCGATCACGCCGGCCACGCTGCTGCGGGTCGGTCGGGTGGCGCTGGCGCAGCGACGCCTGGTCGCCGAGCGCCGCCGGATGGCGACGCCGCTGCGCGACGGCCTGCTGGCCACCTACGAGCGGCGGTTGGCGGAACTCGGCGTGGCCACCGACCCCGCCGGGGCGAAGCGGCTCTGGCGCCGGATCGTCGTCGAGGACTATCACCACGCCGAGGGCACCTACTTCTGGCAGATCTTCATCAACACGGTGCACCTGGCGCTCGCCCGCGAGGCGATCGTCAAGGTGGTCGGCCACGACGGCTACTTCGACCTGATCGGCGGCCTGGACGACATCTCGCACCTGCGGCCCTACTACGACGCCTGGGAGCTCTCGCGGGCGCTGCGCGCGGACGCCGAGGCGAGCGCCTGGTGGGCGACCACCTCGATCGACGACATCACCGCCGCCCTCGACGGCGGCGAGACCCGGTTCGGGCTCGATCAGGTGGCCGCGCTGGTCGAACGCTACGGCTACCACTCGGTCAAGGAGCTCGACGTCACCCATCCCGACTTCGACACCGACCACCGCTCGGTGGTGCAGCTGGTCGCCGACACGCTGGGCCTGGCCGACGACCAGGGACCCCACGCCGACCGGCACGGCCTGCTGGCCCGCTACCACGCGGCCCTGGCGCGCGCCCGCGGCGCGCTGGTGCGCACGGTCGCCGGCCGGGAGGTGGGCCGGGGGCGTTACCGCTCGTTCGTCGAGAAGGTGACCAAGACGCGGGCGCTGCTGTGGTGGCGCGAGGAGTTCCGTGACTGCTCGACGCGGCACTACCACCTGATCCGGCTGGCCACCCTGCGGCTGGCCGAGGTTCTGGTGGCGGCCGGGACCCTGGAGCGCGCCGACGACGTCTGGTTCGTCAAGGCCTTCGACCTCGTCGGGTTCCTCGACGGCACCCTCGACGCTGCGGCGCTGCGCGCCATCGTGGCGCGGAACCGCCGCTACTACGACTCGTTTCGGCACTTCCAGCCGGCCAACGAGATCGGCCGGGTGTTCGACAACGCCGGCGAGGAGCTGCCGCTCACGCCGGGGGCCATCGCCGGGATCGGCGGCAACTCCGGGTCGGTGACCGGGGTGGCCCGGGTGGTCTCGGGGCTGGACGACATCGGTCGGCTCCAGCCGGGGGAGATCCTGGTGACGACGTTCACCGACACCGGCTGGACGAGCAAGTTCGCCCTGATCTCGGGGATCGTCACCGAGTACGGCGGCATCCTGTGCCACGCCGCGATCGTGTCCCGCGAGTACGGCATCCCGTGCGTCGTGGCCGCGGTCGGCTGCACCACCAGGATCCCGGACGGGGCCCTGATCCGCGTCGACGGCTCCAGCGGGCAGGTCCTGATCCTGGACGAGGAGGGCTGACATGGTGATCGGCAGCTGGCACCCCTCGGTGGCCCTCACCTACGCCGGGGCCGCGGTCTCCGCGCTCGGGATGACGCTGGCGGTCTCGGGGAACACCCGCGGGGCGCTGGCCTGCCTGGTGCTCGCCGGGTTGGCCGACCTGTTCGACGGGCCCGTGGCGCGCTCGATGCGCCGCGACGAGACCCAGCGCGCGTTCGGCGTCCAGCTGGACTCGCTGGTCGACGTGCTCTCCTTCGTCGCCTTCCCCGTGGTGCTGCTGCATGCCCTGACCGGCGGGGTGTGGTGGGGGGTCCCGGTGCTGCTGGCGTACGCGGTGGCCGGGCTGGCCCGGCTCACCTTCTTCACGCTCGGCGCGGCCGCCGACGACACCCCGCTGCGGCACTACCGCGGGCTCCCGGTGACGTACGCGGCGCTCATCTTCCCGCTGGCGGCGCTGACAGGGCGATGGCTCGGCGCCGCGTTCGCGCCGCTCCTGGTGGCACTGACCGCGGTCGTCGCCGTGCTGTTCGTCCTCGACGTGCCGGTGCCCAAGCCGCGCGGGCTCGCCTACGCGGGCTTCGGGGCGCTCGCCGTGGGGGTGCTGGCCGCGCTGGCGCTGGTCGGTGGCTGATGGTCGGGGTGCGGGATCGGGCCCGGGACACCGTCACCGAGGAGCGGCAGTTCGGCTCCGCCGCGCTGCGGCTGCTCTACGACTCCCGGTGGGGCGGCCCGCTGCGCGCGCTCGCGGTTCGACCGCTGGTCTCCGAGCTGGCGGCGCTGCCGCGCCGGGGTAGCCGCTCGGCGCGCGACATCGCCCCGTTCTGCGCCGACTACGGCGTGGCCGTGGACGACTTCGTCCGGCCCCCGGGTGGCTGGGCGTCCTTCGCCGACTTCTTCGTCCGGGACTGGGTGGCCGGCGCTCGGCCGCTGCCCGACGACCCCGACGTCCTGCTCAGCCCCGCCGACGCGAAGCTGCTGGTGGTGCCGCTGGGGGCCGACCCCGGGCTGGTGGTGAAGGAGGTGGCCTATCGCTTGGAGGACCTGCTCGGGGACGCGGCCCTGGCGGCGAGGTTCGCCGGCGGCTGGGCGTTCGTGCTGCGCCTCACCGTGGACGACGCCCACCGCTACGTGCACGCGGCATCGGGGACCTGCCGGGGCCACCGCCGCCTGGGCGGGGTGCTGCACACCGTCGGACCCCGCGCGGGCCGACGGCCGGTGCTGGCCCAGAACCGCCGCGAGTACGCCGTCGTCGACACCGACCGCTTCGGCACGCTCGTGCAGGCGGAGATCGGGGCCATCCTGGTCGGCCGGATCCGCAACCACGCGTGCCGCGGGGACGTTCGCCGGGGGAGCGAGAAGGGTCGCTTCGAGCTCGGTGGCTCCACGGTGGTGCTGCTGTGCGAGGCGGGCCGGGTGATCCCCGACGCCGACCTCGTCGCGTGGTCGTCGCGGGGCGTCGAGACCCGGGTGCGGGCCCGCGAGCCGATCGGCCGCGTCCCATGACCGCCGTTCAGCAGGCGCGTCCGACGTGGGCCGGCCGGGTGTGGACGTACCTGCGGGAGATGTACCCCGTCGGCTCCCGGGCGCTGGTCGCCGCGATCCTGTTCTTCGAGATCTACTTCGTGCTGCTCGTCAACGAGGGCGTCACCCGCTTCGATCTGGGGGCGGGCGAGGCGGTCGGCGCCTGGACGGTGTTCGCGTTCCTGCTGCTGCTCCGCATCGCCGACGACTTCAAGGACGCCGAGGTGGATCGGCGGCTCTTCCCCACGCGCCCGCTTCCGTCGGGGCGGGTCACCGCGGCCGATCTGCGGTGGCTGATGGTCGGGCTGATCGTGGTCACCACGGCGCTGAACGTCGCGTTCATGAACAACCTGCCGTTCTTCGCGCTGCTGTTCGCCTACGGCACGGCGATGAGCCTGTGGTTCTTCGCGCGGGCGAAGATCCAGCCCAACCTGCTGCTCGCGCTGGTCACCCACAACCCCGTGATGATGGTGATGAACGTCTACATCATCTCGTTCGGCGTCATCAAGTACGGCCTGAACCCGTTCACGTGGACGACGTTCCTGCTCGCTTGGACGATGTACTTCCCGGGGCTGATCTGGGAGGTGGCGCGCAAGATCCGGGGGCCCCACGCGGAGACGGAGTACGTCACCTATTCGCGGGTGTGGGGGCACCGGAAGGCGGCCTGGTTCGTGCTCGGCGTGATCTGGCTCGACGTGGCGACGAACCTCAGCCTGGTCTATGCGGTCTCGCGGCCGGTGATGATCCCGCTGCTGGTCAACCTGGCCTGGGTGACCTGGGTGATCGCGCGGTGGGTCCGCGCGCCCGACGCCTTCGTCCTCGGGCCGAAGGTGGACCGCTACACCTACCTGGTCGAGGGGCTGATGGTGGTCGCGGTGGTCCTGTTCCTGACGGTGGGGCCGCTGTGACCGTGCCGGCGTCCGGCCGGGGCGGCAAGGCCGACGGGCTCGCGTGGCTGGCCGAGGCGGGGGAGTCGGTGCCGGCGTTCTTCACCGTCGGCCCGGGCGAGGACGAGCCGGTGCTGGCCCGCTTCGACGCGCTGTTCGCGGCCGGGCAGCGGGTGGCCGTCCGGTCGTCCGCGATCGGCGAGGACGGCCGCGAGTCCGCCCAGGCGGGCCGATATCTGACCCGGCTGGGTGTGACCCGCGACGGGCTGACCGCGGCGGTGGCCGAGGTGCTGGCCAGCCTCGGGGCCGCGGGCGGTGGTGCGGTCGTCCAGGAAATGGTGCCGGCGGAGTTGTCCGGGGTGGTGTTCACGGTGAACCCGCTGGGGCTGCTGAACGAAATGGTGATCGCCGTCGCCGAGGGGACCGGGACGGCGGTGACCGACGCCGTGCCCACCGCGACCAGCCACGTGAACCTGACCGACGGACAATCCTGGACCGACGCCCCGCCGGGGGCGCCGCGGCTGACCGGGACGCAGCTGGCCGCCCTGGTCGCCCTGGGGCGGCGGCTGCACGAGCGTGCCGGTTACCCCCTCGACCTGGAGGTCGCCCTGGCGGGGGAGCGCTGCTGGGTGCTGCAGGCCCGCCCCATCACCGCGCTGGCGGACCGGCCCCGGGTCACGCTGGACTCGTCCAACATCGTCGAGAGCTATCCGGGGCTGACGCTGCCGCTGACCGCCACCTTCGTGCCGCGCGCCTACCGCGGCGTGTTCCGCGGACTGGCGGTGCGCGCGACCGGTGACCCCCGGCTGGCCGACGGGCTGGACGGCGTCCTGGGCCGGATGGTGGTGGCCCACAGCGGGCGGCTCTACTACCGCATCGACCACTGGTACCGGGTGCTGCAGGTGATGCCCTTCGCCCGCTCGTACCTGCGCGTGTGGCAGGACTCGCTGGGCATCACCGAGCGCGGCTACGAGGAGGGCGGCATCCGGCTGGGGCCGCTGCAGCGGGCGGTGGTGCCGGCGCGGCTGGCCTGGTCGCTGATCCGGGTGCCCGCCGGCCTGCGGGCGTTGCGGGCGCAGGTGGGCGCCCTGCGGGCCGCGTTCCCCGGGCGGCTGGCCGCGTGCTCGACCCCGGACGAGCTGCGCGGCCTCGCCGATGAGATCGAGGAACGGCTGCTGGCCCACTGGGACGTGACCCTGCTGAACGACCTGCTCGCGTTCGGCTTCCCCGCGTTGGTGCGCGGCTGGCTGCGCCTTCGGCGCGACCCGGATCCGGACGGCCGGGCCCGCGCCCTGGTGGCCGACGCCCAGCTGGAGAGCCTGGAGCCGCTGCGGGCGTTGGCCCGCCTCGCCGCCGACCTGCCGGCGGATCATCCGTCCTGGTCGCCGGGGCGCTTCGCCGCGTTCGTGACCGGCGACTCCCGGTGGCGCGCCTACGTCGACGAGTACGGCGACCGGGGCTTCGAGGAGCTGAAGCTCGAGTCGCCCACCGCGCGGACGGACCCGGGGGTGCTGCGGCGGCTGCTGCCGGCCCCAGGCGACCGCGACGCGACGAGCGGGCCGGGCGTCCGGCTGCCGGCGGATCCGGTGCTGCGGCTGCTGACCCGCGCGGCGCGGCGGGCGATCGCCGGCCGGGAGTCGTCCCGGCTGGATCGGGCCCGCGTCTACGGGATGGTCCGGGCGATCGCGCTGCGCGCCGGCGGGCAGGCCGCGGCCGCCGGGCTGCTCGCCGAGGCCCGCGACGTCTTCTGGCTCACCTGGGACGAGGCGCTCCCCGCCGGGCCGGACCCCGCCGGGGTCCGGGACCTGCGG
The DNA here is from genome assembly GCA_964492685.1 of uncultured Micropruina sp. Classification (GTDB taxonomy): domain Bacteria; phylum Actinomycetota; class Actinomycetes; order Propionibacteriales; family Propionibacteriaceae; genus Micropruina. The sequence goes on along the minus strand of CAZBMH010000022.1, from coordinate 5,801 downwards.
GGGGTCGTGGCGGAGCGCCGCGCCGACTACGCCGGCTACGCGCTGCTGCCGCACTACCGCCGGCTGCTGTTCGCCGGCGAGCCCTGGGACCGGCTCCCCGCCGGCACGGTGTCGGCCCCGGAGGCGGACGCGCTCAGCCGCCCCGCCCGGCTGAGCGGGGCCGGCGTCTCCGGTGGCCTGGTCGCCGGACGGGTCCACCGGGTCGTCGACCCGTCGGCGGCCGTGCCCGTCGGCCGGGTCCTGGTGACCGCGATGACCGACCCCGGCTGGGTCTTCCTGCTGGCGGGGGCTGCCGCGGTGATCACCGAGCGCGGCTCGCCGCTCAGCCACACCGCCATCGTCGCCCGCGAGCTGGGCGTGCCGATGGTGGCCGGCGTGTCCGGCGCCACCCGGCTGCTGGCCGAGGGCAGCCTGGTCGAGGTGAACGGGACGACGGGGGCGATCCGCGTCCTGGAGGGGGAGGGGCCATGATCACCATCGAGCCGGTCGCCACCGAGCGCCGCCGGGACGAGTTCGTGGGGCTCCCCGGACGGCTGCACCGCCGCGGCAGCTACGAGCCCGCGGTGGCCACGGAGCGCCGACTGCTGGCCGGCACTCACCCGCTCAGCGACACCCTGGCCCTGCGGTGCTGGACGGCGACGAGCGGCGGCGACACCACCGGCCGGATCGGGCTCACCGCCTACCCGGACGACCCGGCCACGGGCTACGTGGGGTTCCTGGAGGCGGCCGACCCGGGCATCGCCGCCGCCCTGTTCGAGACGGCCGCCGAGGCCGCCGCCGCCCAGGGACGCACCCGGCTGGTCGGGCCGGTCAACGGATCCTTCTGGCTGCGCTACCGGCTGAAGGTCAGCGGCTTCGACGAGCGACCCTATTTCGGCGAGCCGCTGAACCCCCCCGAGCACGTCCGGCTGTGGGAGGGCGCCGGGTTCGTCGAGACCGACCACTACCGCTCGGCGTTCTACCGCCGCCCGGACGAGGCCACGGCCGCGGACCGCTTCAGCGCCCGGGAGGAGCTGTTCGCCCGGCGCGGCTTCGAGATCCGGGCGCCCCGCCCCGACGAGTGGGACCGGCTGCTGCGCGACCTGTACGACCTGCTGACCGAGCTGTACGCGACGCTGCCCGCCTACCGTCCGATCGGCTTCGAGGCGTTCCGCGGCCTGTACGGCCCGATGCGCGCCATCGCCGACTTCTCGATGGTGCGGATGGCCTACCGGGAGGGCCGGGCCGAGGGCTTCCTGGTCGCCTTCCCCGACTACGGCCTCGGGCTCGCGTCCGACTCCACCGCGCGGCGGGTCGCCTCGCTGCTGCGACACCGGCGGCGCAGCGACCGCTACGTGCTGCTGTACCTGGGCGTCCGGCATCCCGGGCTGGGGTCGGCGCTGATGCGGTCCTTCGGCGCCGAGATCGTGCGGCGGCGCGCGGAGCTGGTCGGCGCCCTCACGCATGTGACGAAGGCCAGCGGCGGCTACGCCGCCGACCTCATCCGGCACCGCAACGACTACCTGCTGTTGGCCCGCGACCTGTGAGCGACCACGGCCGGGGAGACGTGCGGCGCGCCGGCGCGCGCGCAGGTCAGCCGTTCGGGTACCTGGCGGCTATCAGGCCGAGTCGCAGATCACCCATTTGGAGCGCCAAGTCCTGGAGAACGAACAGGTCGCGCCTGCGCTGAACGGGTGCCGCTGCCTGCGGATCGTAGGTCGCGGGCAGCGCGAGATCGGAGACTCCAGCCCTTGGCGTTCGCCCTGAGCACGGCGTGCTTGGCCAGGTCGCGGTGAGTGACGACGGCCACCTTCCCCCTCGCGCCGGCGGCCACCGCGGCCGTGACCACGGCATCGAGCGACGGGCTCGTGTAGGCACCGCTGGCGCCGAGGACGGGTGGGGCGATCCTCACCAGCTGCGGGGCGGTCATCCCGCGGTCGGCCAGGACGTCGGCGACCTCCGCCTGCGCATACACGGTGAGCTGGCGACCCATGACCACCTCCAGGACGGCATCGGCAATGGCAGCGTTGATCGGCCCAGGAATGGGCGCCGACCCGGAACCAGCCGGATTGGGACGGTTCCCAAAGGCGACGGCCAGCACGCAGTCGGCCAACTTCCCGTCAATGGTCGGCGGAGTGAAATTCAGAAGAACGTCAATCACGCGGGGCAGATCTTCGGCGGCGGTCGCCGCCGAGCCGAGCTGGTCCGTGAGCCGATTGAGGGCGGCACGGGTCAGGGCAGGGTTCACCTTCTTCGTCATGGCGCTGTGCTCTCTGGTGTAGATAACCGATTGGGGGTGGCGGGTCAGCTGGCTGGGTAGGCCGCAGCCACCAGGCTCAGGGACAGGACGAAGAGTTGGGCGAACATGTCGTGGACCAGATAGATGTCGCGATCCCGGGTCCACGGTTGTCCGGACAGGGCGTCATAGGCGACGGGGAGTTCGATCTCGGCGGCGGTGGCCGCCCTCATGCCGCGCGCCGCCGACGTCATGACACACCGCTTCACGTGGTCCCGATGGCCCACGACGGCGACCTGCCCGAGGGCCGCGGCCGATCCGGCCTCGGTGATCGCGGCCGCGGCGACACCGTCGGTGCTGAGGTAGGTGATCGTGCCGTCGGCCGCGATGATCGGCTCGACCGAGAACAACTGATCGGGTCCGTAGCCATACTTCGACACCAAGAACCGCGCGATTTCCCACTGCGCGTACACCTTCACTGGGCGGAGCTGACGGATGGCGTGGACCGCGTCGGCCAGAAGCTCGTTGGTCGGACCGGGGTCCGGGAGTGCCGCCTGGTTTCCGCCCCCGACCGAGGTGTTGCCGCTGTCGGCGTTGGGCCGGTTGCCGAACGCGTACGCGACGATCGAGTCGATGCTCGCTGCGGGGACGGTCGGCGGCCGCCAGGTAAAGGCAACGTCGAACAGGTGCGGTTCCAGCGTCCTGGCGATGCCCGTGGCGCCCAGCTCGCTGCTGAGCCGTTGCCGGATCAGCTCCTGCAGGGGGGCCGTCGCGGTGCTCCCCGCGTCGAGGGGCAGAGCGAAGGCGGTGGGGGTGCAGGCCATGAGCGCGGCGGGAGCGGCGAGGGCTCCCACGCTGGTCACGAATCCTCGACGTGAGAGCATTTCCAATCTTCTGGGGGCACGAATGGGTATGTGAACCCATCTCACCATTTCTCGTGGCCGCCAGGAGGAGTTTCATTTGGCGGACGAAGAGTCCGGTCGTTGCTGGTGGCGGGATCAATTGATGCGGGGGAGCGGGTTTAACTATCGGGCCGATTCGGCGGCTCGGGGCGGTGTCGCTCCCTCGGAGACTGACCGGAGCGCCCGCGGCGCCGCCGACGTCCCGCCGCGCCGCCGTGCCTCGGTATTCTTCCGGGGTGACTTTCACCCAACAGGCCCGGGCCGCCAAGGCCGCCAGCCGCGTCCTCGCCACCCTGAACCGCGCCGCCAAGGACGCCGCGCTCGGCTCCATGGCCGACGCGCTCGCCGAGGCCAAGGATGACATCCTGGCCGCGAACGCCCTCGACGTGACCCGGGCCAGGGCGGCCGGCACCGACGAGTGGCTGGTCGACCGGCTGGCGCTCACGCCGGCCCGGGTCGACGCCATGGTCGCCGGGCTGCGCGACCTGCAGGCCCTGCCGGACCCGGTGGGCGACGTCATCCGCGGCTGGACGAACGCCAACGGCGTCCAGGTGCGCCAGGTGCGGGTGCCCTTCGGCGTGGTCGGCATCATCTACGAGGCCCGACCCAACGTCACCGCCGACGCCGCGGGCATCTGCCTCAAGTCCGGCAACGCCGTCCTGCTGCGCGGCTCGTCCTCGGCGACCGACTCCAACACGATGATCGTCTCGGCCCTGGCGAGCGGCCTGCACCGGGCCGGGCTGCCCTACGACGCGGTGCAGCTCATCACCGGCGACCGCTCGGTCACCGACGAGCTGATGACCGCCCGCGGCCTGGTGGACGTGCTGATCCCGCGCGGCGGCGCCGGCCTGATCCGGGCGGTCGTGGACGGCAGCACCGTGCCGGTGATCGAGACCGGCACCGGCAACTGCCACCTCTTCGTCGACGCCACCGCCGACCAGCAGATGGCCCTCGACATCCTGATCAACGCCAAGACCCAGCGGCCCAGCGTCTGCAACGCCGTCGAGACCCTCCTGGTGCACCGCGACATCGCGGACGTGTTCGTCCCCCAGGCGCTGGCCGCGCTCGCCACCGCGGGGGTCACGGTGCACGGCACCCCGGCCGTCGCCGCCTACTCCGGCGAGGTCGTCCCCGCGGGCGAGGACGAGTTCGACGGCGAGTACCTGACCCTGGATCTGGCCGCGGACGTGGTCGACGGCCTGGACGAGGCGCTGGAGCACATCCACCGCCACACCACGGGCCATTCGGAGACGATCATCACCAACGACCGACGCAACGCCGACCGGTTCGCCGCCGAGGTTGACGCGGCCGCCGTCCTGGTCAACGCCTCGTCCCGGTTCATCGACGGCGGCGAGTTCGGTTTCGGCGCGGAGATCGGGATCTCGACCCAGAAGCTGCATGCCCGCGGCCCGATGGGCCTGGCGGAGATGACCTCGTCGAAGTACGTGGTGACCGGCGAGGGCCAGACGCGCGCCTGAGCCCCGACACGACCGAACCCCCGGAGCGCCTGCCCCGGGGGTTCGTCGTTGCTCTCAGTTGTTCTGCGGGAAGCCCAGCGCGAGGCCGCGGTGGCTCGGGTCGGGCCAGCGGCGCGTGACCGCCTTGGTGCGGGTGAAGAAGTGCACGCCCTCGGCGCCGTGGGCGTGCGAGTCGCCGAACAGCGAGTCCTTCCAGCCGCCGAACGAGTAGTAGGCCATGGGCACCGGCACCGGCACGTTGATGCCGACCATGCCGGCCTCCACCTCGACCTCGAAGCGCCGGGCGGCGCCGCCGTCGTTGGTGAAGATGACCGAGCCGTTGCCGTAGGCGTTGGAGTTGATCAGGTTCAGCCCGTCCTCGAAGCCCGCCACCCGGACGACCGAGAGCACCGGCCCGAAGATCTCGTCGGTGTAGATGCTCATGTCGGGGGCGACGTTGTCGAAGAGAGTCGGGCCGACGAAGTACCCCTCCGCCTCGCCGTGGAAGGGGCCGTCGCGGCCGTCCACCACCAGCGTGGCGCCCGCCTCCTGCCCGGCCGCGATGTAGCCGACGATCCGGTCGCGGGACTGCTCGGTGACGATCGGGCCCATGTCGCACGCGGTGGCGCCGTCCCCGGTCTTCAGGGTGGCCATCCGCTCCACGATCTTGGCGATCAGCTCGTCGGCGATGCTCTCCGTGGCCAGGACGACCGACACGGCCATGCACCGTTCCCCGGCCGACCCGAAGCCGCCGTTGACCGCCGAGTCGGCGGCCAGGTCGAGGTCGGCGTCCGGCAGCACGAGCATGTGGTTCTTGGCGCCGCCTAGGGCCTGGATGCGCTTGCCGTTGGCGGTGCCCCGCTCGTAGACGTAGCGCGCGATCGGGGTCGAGCCGACGAAGGAGATCGCCTTCACCTCGCGGTTGTCGAGCAGGGCGTCGACCGCCTCCTTGTCGCCGTGGACAACGTTCACCACGTCGGCGGGCAGGCCGGCCTCGCGCCACAGCTCGGCGATCGCGTTGACGGCGGAGGGGTCCTTCTCGGAGGGCTTGATGATCACGGCGTTGCCGCAGGCCACGGCGATGGGGACGAACCACATCGGCACCATGGCCGGGAAGTTGAACGGCGAGATGACACCGACGACGCCCAGCGGCTGCAGCAGCGAGTAGGCGTCGACGTTGGTGGAGACGTTCTCGGAGTGGCCGCCCTTGAGCAGGTGGGGGATGCC